>CAYULK010000024.1:418-20053 GCA_964445625.1 uncultured Calditrichota bacterium | reverse complement strand
TCAAAACTATGCTATTGTATTCAGCGTATGGGATTGGATATTTGGAACAATTTATTATCCGGATGATGTGGATAGTCCCCAAAAACTTGGTTTTAAGGACTTCGACAAATTTCCCAAAAGTATAATTAAAAGATTTATTTATCCATTTATCAGGTAGGGGGTATTGTGAAGGGACTTATTATTAGACTGATCCTTGCATTTGTGCTTACGATCTTTGCTGCGATTTATCAGAGATTAACGGGACCATCACATCCCGTATATGGTGATACAGAATGGAATAACACTGAGATTGAATACAAATTCAATCGGAGTCATGATGGTCCGGGGGATCAGCCGGTTTCTGTCATCGTTCCCGATACAGCAATTGACGGATATCTGATTTATCGCCGTTATAAAGCAAATGATGCCTGGAAAGGAATGAAATTACTCAGATCAGGACCGGATCTGACCGGAACTCTGCCCCACCAGCCACCGGCCGGAAAACTGGAATATTTTATCTGGTTGCAAAGAGAAGATAACCAGATTACGTTACCGGAAGATATGAGTATCATAACCAGGTTTACCGGAGCAGTTCCCTTGTATGTATTGCTTCCTCATATTCTGATTATGTTTATTGCTATGTTCATGAGTATGGCTGCCGGACTGGAAGCACTGACAAATGGTCACCAGGCATATAAGTTTACGCTGTGGGCTGCGGGTTTATTGTTTCTGGGTGGAATGATCCTGGGACCGGTAGTACAGAAATTTGCATTTGATGCATACTGGACAGGTTTCCCGTGGGGTATGGATCTGACAGATAATAAGACATTGGTTGCCATGATCGCCTGGATTGCAGCTGTGTGGCGCGGTCGGAACAACCAAAATGCAAAGTGGTGGATTGTATCTGCGACCGTTATATTATTGATTGTGTACCTGATCCCTCATAGTATGATGGGATCGGAATTGAACTATGAAACGATGAATGTCGAGGTCGGGGAGTAATACAAGTATACGGCCTCTCATACGGACATTTACTATCCTCGTTCCCAGGTTGTACCTGGGAACGAATCTTTAATAGAAATTTTTTATTTTAGTGCCAAATTTCATAAGTTATATCATATGTGCTTATAAAACTCCGGGAAAATCCCTATGAATATTTTGATTATCGGCGGTGGTGGCAGAGAACATGCCATTGCCTGGAAGATATCACAAAGTAGCAATGTTAATAAGGTATTTTGTGCTCCCGGCAACCCCGGTATGGCACAGATAGCAGAAAATATCGATATTGATGTTAATAATTTAGCCGGCTTGCTATCCTTTGCCCAAAAAAATAAAATTGATCTGACAATCGTAGGCCCTGAGGATCCACTGGTCAACGGAATTGTTGATATGTTTTCCCGCGCGGGACTTAAAATATTCGGACCAAAACAGAGTTCTGCACAGTTAGAAGGCAGTAAATCCTTTGCTAAAAATCTAATGAAAGAATATGATATTCCCACCGCAGATTATGGGGTTTTTACTTCTATCGATGAGGCAAAACAGTATTTAGTAAGCAAAAACACCTATCCCGTAGTATTAAAAGCCGGCGGACTTGCTGCTGGAAAAGGGGTGCTCATTTGCGAGGATAAGCAGGTTGCGTTTGGTGGTCTGAATGATCTGATGCAAACAAAAATATTTGGCAGTGCCGGAGATGAGGTTGTCATAGAGGAATTCTTAACCGGAGAGGAAATCTCGGTGTTTGTTTTAAGCGATGGTCAGGATTATTGTCTGTTATCCACATCGCAGGATCATAAAAAGGCAGAAGATGGTGATAAGGGAAAAAATACCGGTGGTATGGGGGCATATGCGCCGGCACCTGCTGCTACCCCGGACCTGATGAAGCTGGTTGAGAAAACAATCATAATTCCCTCATTACGCGCTATTAAAGAGAAAACGACAGCATATACCGGGGTATTATATGTTGGCTTAATACTCACCGATTCCGGTCCGAAAGTATTAGAATATAATTGTCGTTTTGGAGATCCGGAAACAGAAGTCGTTTTGCCCCTGCTCAAGTCCGACCTTCTCCCGTTGTTGTTGGCCTGCTGTGAAGGTGATCTCTCCCGGCAGGAGGTAGAGATTAATGATGGCTATGCTATTGATGTTGTGATGGCATCGGGTGGATATCCGGATACCTATGAAAAGGGTAAAGAAATTCAGGGATTGAATTTACTGCCGGATGATGTCCTGGTTTTTCATGCCGGGACAAAAACTGAGGCGGGAAAGTTGGTTACAAGCGGTGGACGAGTTCTTAATGTTGTTACCAGGGGTGATGATTTTGAGACAACACAGTCGTATCTGTATAAAAATATTAATAAGATTCATTTCGACAAAATGCATTGGCGTAGAGATATCGGATTCAGGGCAATATCTCATTTAAGATCATGATGTGGAAGATATATGAAAGATCTGACAAAAAGAATTATAGTAGCATTTTTCGGTATCCCGCTTCTCATCGGTGGAGCATTCCTTGGCGGTTGGTTCTATTTTATTCTCATTTCAATAGTGAGCACCGTTTCGCAATGGGAGTTTTATAAGATTCAGGAGAAAAAAAATATACATCCGCAGGGCCTCACCGGAATCTTTATCGGCTTATTTATTTTATTTGGGATAGAAACCGGTTACTGGTTTATCACCGGGGCCTTTCTGATTTTATCACTCATGGTTATTTTGGCCAAAGAGATGTTCCGTCAATATGAAAATGTCAGTGCTAATATTGGAGTAACTCTGCTGGGAATATTTTACATTCCGGTTTTTTTAGGTACCCTGTTATATATGAGAACTCAGATGGATGAATTAGTGCCCACCGTATCATACGCCGGATTCAAATTGATTGTGGTCATTTTCATCAGCATATGGATATGTGATACTTTTGCTTATAGCTTTGGTCGAATGTTGGGTGAGCACAAGTTATTTGAAAAAGTATCGCCAAATAAAACATGGGAGGGAGCTATTGCCGGTGTTACAGGTAGTGTATTGGTTCTTTTTCTTGTTAAGATGCTGGCAATATTAC
Source organism: uncultured Calditrichota bacterium (assembly GCA_964445625.1). Lineage (GTDB taxonomy): Bacteria > Calditrichota > Calditrichia > JAJRVZ01 > JAJRVZ01 > CAVXXB01. The sequence continues at coordinate 17,022 of CAYULK010000024.1, read as the reverse complement.
CGATTAGCTGGTCGTTTACCTTACTTGCCGGTCTGATTATTGGGATCGTGGGGCAAACCGGTGATTTAGTGGAATCATGGTTCAAGAGAGATGCCGGTGTCAAGGATTCATCGTCATTATTACCGGGTCATGGTGGCATGCTGGATCGTTTTGACAGTATCATATTTGTTTCACCCGCGATTTTCCTTTTAACAAATCTTATCTTTTGATAAAAATATTAAGTTAAACAATACTATAGAGCAGCACAGAGCGGCAAACAAATTGACCCTCCCCCTTTAATCCCCCTCCCTAAATCCGTTTAGGGAGGGGGAAAGAGGGGGTGGGTTATTCATGAAATTCATTGATCTATGCTGGTTACTTCGAATAATCTTTGCTAAAATAACAAAGTTTTTAGCTACAATAGCATAGGACAAGACAATGGTGGCAAAAATAATTTTTATCTTTCTGATTATTGTTCTTCTTTCGGGATGCGGGAAATATGAGAAGACGGAAATAATATCCAGTGGTGGACGTATTCAAATCGCCCTGCATAGCGCCCTGGGTGAAATCTTTCCCTTTGCCATCACAGATTTTACAATGAAACAGATATCAGAATACATGCTAACGCCTTCGTTATTTAAGTATGATTCCCAGGGACGCGAAGAACCGGTGCTTGCAGAATCCTGGGTGTTTGGAGAAGAGAAGAATACAATAACCTATAAATTAAAAACGGGAATGAAATGGAGTAATGGCCTTCCTGTAACGGCAATGGATATTGGGTTTAGTCTGAATCTGTTAAAATCTCAGAAAAAAAAATATCGCCTGAGATCTCGTTTTGCAGCGATAAAAGAGATTGAAATTATTGACAGTCTTACTTGCCGTTTGTATTTAACAGACCGGTTCCGGATCCATTATACAGATCAAAAATACCAATTTTACCTTCAGTTTGGGAAAAATACAGTGCAGAACCTGAATTAATTGAGATAGAATATCGTGAGAATTTTATCGGGTGTGGTCCTTTTTTACTGAATGATATAGATAGTGATTCCATTATTTTTACAAAAAATGCGTCAAATATTATCGCTTGGTATCGACAGAGAAACAATTGTAGATGGTGTTTTGTCCGGTTTTGGAAGCCCGATCTATGGACCGACATATCCGGCATTCAATAAAATTGCAGATCTGGGGGCGATTCACTGGGCTGGGTTGAACAGCCGGCGGGTGGGCGTGTCCGGTCAGGAAACCCTCTGGAATTTGACCTGAAAATTAACCGGGAAAGTCCCGTTCGGGAACAAGTTGCGCTTAATATCAAACGAGATCTCGATGCACTTGGTATTCAGATTAATATTAAAGTACTGGAATGGAGTAAAATACTGTCTGCGATAAATAAAAAATCCTATGATGCCCTTCTGGTGACCTGGATTGACGGGGATCGCTATGATCCATCAGAACTTTTCCACAGTGCCGGAATAAACAACGGACTCAATTTTACTTCATATTCCAGTCAGGTTGCAGATCAATTTATCGAACAGGGTCTGAACAGTTTAGGATATGAGAAGCGTTCTGCCGCATGGCAAGGTTTTCAGGAGTTGATTGTCCGGGATTTGCCATGTACATTTTTGTATAATCAGAAGGTAATTGTAGCTGTTCGCTCCAATCTCAGGGATATACAATATAGATCATCGCGGTTATCTGATTAATATTAAAGAATGGTGGATATCGTCTCGATAATTTTCTATTTTACGATTGGAAAAAATTTGAATGGATGGACTCATGAAAGAAGAGATAAAAAGAGTTCTGGTCGTTGATGATGAGGATGATCTTACCTGGTCAATATCCAAACATCTGGCTAAAGATAAAGATAAATATGATCTTATCTGTGTTAACAGTGGAAAAAAAGCTTTAGAAGTGCTTTCACAGCTGCCGGTAGCTCTTGTAATCAGTGACATCCGCATGCCGGAAATCTCCGGATTAGATTTGTTGGTAAAAATAAAAGATTTTTACCCTACCACAAAAGTTGTCATCATGACTGCATATGGTTCATCAGAAGCGCATGATGAAGCAAATGCACGCGGATGCTTAAAATATATCGAGAAGCCGTTTGAAATAACTGAACTCAGACAAATCATTTTAGAGGTGATTGAGGAGAAAAAAGGCTTTAAAGGGACTATCACTGATTTTCACCTGAGTGATCTGATTCAGATGAATTGTCTCGGCAGAATGACTTCATGTCTTTTTGTCAACCGTGATGAAAGTGAAGGTAAAATATATTTTTCAGAAGGCAACCTGATACATGCAGAATGCGATGGGATGGAAGGTGAAGATGCCTTCTATGAAATGCTTTCCTGGGAAGGTGGCGGATTCTCTTCCAAGCGTGGCGAGGGCGCACCTAAAGAGACGATTATTAAAGGCTGGCAAAGCCTGTTGCTGGAAGGAATGCGACGGGTAGATGAAGCAAAACCTGATAGAAAATCCAGTGCAGCACAGAAGAAGGCCTTGCTCACGAAAAAAATAAACGGAATACTGGATAAGATCATTGGGATAAAAGAAGTCGTATTTGCTTCAGTTTTCGATCCGGAGGGGTTTCCGGTGGCATCAAAAATGTCGGAAAAATATGATATAAGTGAAATCACCCCGATAATTTCAAATCTGATCCGACAGTCGGAACAGGTGGGACAGGATATGAATCTGTCGTTTGTAAAAGGCATTAATATTGATTTCGAGGGCGGATTGCTCAGCCTGGCAAAAGTTCATGGCAAGAAGGAATTCCTTGTCTTTCTGGCTGAAAATGCTAAGAATCAGGGTGTTATTAAATTACAGGCTAAAAAACATATTCGCGAGTTGGCCCGATTACTGGATTAAACCGGATAATCCTGATTATTTTTAATCAAATGAATGGTTATCTGTTACATTTTCGTTGTAAATATCAAAATCTAAATAAGATGTAGCAGGAAAATATATTGAATGATCTGATTGAACAAGTACTCGCTGGAAAAAAGCAAGCCGTTGCCAAACTGATCAGTTATGTAGAAAATGAACATGACGGCTATCAGGACATGCTGGATACAGTTCATACACACACCGGAAATGCTTATCGCATAGGTATTACAGGTCCTCCGGGTGCCGGAAAAAGCACTCTCACCGGTCAATTAACACAATTAATAAGAAAAACAGATAATAAAGTCGGCATTATTGCTGTTGATCCAACCAGCCCGTTTTCCGGTGGTGCGGTTCTTGGTGACCGCCTGCGAATGAATAAGGTAATCCTTGATTCAGGGGTGTTTATCCGCAGTATGGCTACCCGGGGTAATCTGGGTGGACTCGCGTCCAAGACGACAGAAGTCGCAGACATTCTCGATGCCGCAGGATACCATTATGTGATTTATGAAACTGTTGGAGTCGGGCAGATTGAACTTGATATTGCTGAAGCCGCAGATACAACCATTGTTATGATTACCCCTGAGGGTGGTGATGTGATTCAGGGGATGAAATCCGGACTAATGGAGATAGGTGATTTTTTCGTTCTTAATAAATTTGACCGGCCCGGTGCTGACCGGATGCGAAAAGATCTTGAGTATGTTTTACATCTTAAAGATGTAGCAGATGGCTGGTCACCCAAAGTGATTCCTGCAATTGCCCATAAAAATGATGGGATCCAGGATGTGTGGGATGAAATTGGCAGGCACAAAGAATTTTTACTCAAAAACGAACAGTTGCATAGAAAACGCCGCGCACGCATCCAAAAGCGATTGGAGAATCTTGTACGAAATCAGATTGAAAAACGCTTCTGGAATGATAAAAGAATAGCAATTTTAAATAATTATATAAAAAATGAAACAGATTTGATCTCTCCTTACAAAGTGGCACAAAATTTGTTATCTGAATTAGTGAAAGATATCTGAAGAAGTTCGCGTCACAATATATTTATGTTGTGATTTTGGAGGTATGTATGTTAAGGGATATAGATAAAATTAAACAAATGCAGGAAAAGTGGGAAAAAGAAAAAAAGGAAAAATCGTCTGATCGTAGTGCAAAATTTATGACTGTATCCAGTGAACCTGTTGAAAAGTTAGGTACACCACTGCATTTGAGTGATTTTGATTATCAGAAACAATTGGGTTTTCCCGGTCAATATCCTTATACGAGAGGTGTACATCATAATATGTATCGTGGCCGTTTGTGGACAATGCGGCAGTTTTCCGGATTTGGAACCCCGGAAGATTCTAATAAAAGATATCATTATCTGTTAAAGGAAGGACAGGGTGGTTTATCAATTGCATTTGATCTGCCCACACTAATGGGCAGAGATGCAGATGATCCGCTGAGTGAAGGGGAGGTAGGTCTTTGTGGTGTTGCCGTCAGCTCGCTACAGGACATGGAAATACTCCTCGATAAAATTCCACTGGATAAAGTATCTACTTCAATGACTATTAATTCGCCGGCCGCAATTTTGCTGGCATTTTATATCGCTGTAGCCGAAAAGCAAGGTGTCGCTCCCGATAAATTAAGAGGCACGATACAAAATGATATTCTAAAAGAATATATTGCGCAAAAAGAATATATTTTCCCTCCCCATGAATCGATGCGAATTATTGTGGATATGATCGAATACTGTACAGACAATATGCCACAATGGAATACAATAAGCATCAGTGGTTATCATATCCGTGAGGCTGGTTCAACTGCTGTACAGGAACTGGCTTTTACCCTTGCGGATGGTTTTGCCTATATAGAGGCTGCTCTGGAGAGGGGGCTCGATATAGATAAGTTTTCTCCCAGATTATCTTTCTTTTTTAATGCCCACAATGATCTGTTCGAAGAAATTGCTAAATACCGGGCAGCACGTCGCATATGGGCCAGACATATGAAAGAAAAATATGGTGCGAAAAATGAGAACTCACTGTTGTTGAGATTTCATACGCAGACTGCCGGGTGCAGTCTGACAGCACAACAACCTGAAAACAATATTGTTCGTGTGGCCTATCAGGCCATGGCTGCAGTTCTTGGCGGAACACAATCATTACATACAAACTCGATGGATGAAACCCATGCACTACCGTCTGAAAAAGCAGTCACCATTGCTCTAAGAACGCAGCAAATTCTGGCATATGAAACAGGAGTCTCTAATACGATTGATCCTCTGGCCGGCAGCTATTTCGTAGAAGATCTTACCGATAAAATGGAGAAGGGTGCGGAGGAGTATTTTATTAAAATTGATGAACTCGGTGGGGTTATTCCGGCCATCGAGAAAGGATTCTTTCAAAATGAAATTGCCCGGGCCGCATACCGGTTTCAGAAAGAAATTGAAAATAAAGACAGAATTATTGTCGGTGTAAATGACTTTATTGCGAATAATGAAAAAATTGAAATCCCGTTACTGGAAATAAAGAAAGAAGTTGAAGTTAAACAGGTGCAGCAATTGAGAAATCTGCGTGAGACCAGAGACAATGATCTGGTAGCGAAAGCAATTTCTGCATTGAATGATGCAGTGGTTACCGGAAAAAATCTGATGCCGGAGCTGATTAATTGTGCAAGATCTTATGTGACTCTGGGCGAAATGATAAATATATTAAAAGATAACTTTGGTGAATATATCGAACCGGCAGAATTCTAAATCATATTCAGAGGATTAAAATGAGTGAAAAAATAAGAGTTCTAGTCGCGAAACCCGGTCTGGACGGACATGACAGGGGGGCAAAGGTTATTGTGGCAGCCATGCGTGATGCCGGATTTGAGGTCATTTATGCAGGATTACGTCAAACCCCTGAAATGATCGTTGAAACGGCAATGCAGGAGGATGTGGATGTAATTGCGCTAAGCATATTATCCGGGGCCCATATGACTGTTTATCGGAGAGTGATACAATTAATGAAGGATAATAATATCGACGACAAGCTACTTACCGGTGGGGGAATTATTCCCGAAGAAGATATGAAAAAGCTGGCAAAAATTGGGGTTGGAAAATTGTTTGGTCCCGGGACATCAACCCAGGATGCCATCTCATACATAAGAAATTGGAAAAAGCAGTCCGTAGGATAGGCTCTTCATGGTATCATTGCCGATAACAGAGTGGCCGGAAAATGAACGTCCCCGCGAAAAATTATCATTGTTTGGACCTGAATCCCTGTCACCGGCAGAATTGATCGCAATATTAATTTCCACAGGATCTGGTAGATTATCGGCTCTTGACCTCGGAAAGAAATTACTGCATACATTCGGATCGCTGGAGAATCTTGCTTCTGCCTCAATTACGGAATTACTTAAAATTAATGGTATTGGTACAGCAAAAGCAATTACAATAAAAGCAGCATTTCAACTATCACGCAATCTCGACCGCGAGATCGCACAAAAAAAATTACAATATGTAAAAGAACCATCTGATGTGGCAAGTATTTTTATACCGGAACTGGGACATTTAAAACAAGAGGTTTTTGCCATAGCTCTTCTGGATAGTGCCGGGAAATATTTGTTAAGTGAAAAGATAACAATTGGTACATTGAATGCTTCACTTGTACATCCGCGGGAAGTATATAAAACGGCAATAAAACATTCGGCCGCAAGTATTATATTAGTACATAATCATCCATCCGGTCAGTTATCACCGAGTGGAGAAGATTTGAGAATAACCCGGCAATTAGTTGAAACCGGTAAAATACTGGAAATACCGGTACAGGATCATATAATAATTGCCAATAAAAAATATATCAGTTTACGTGAGATGGGATATATCACTTAGCCTTAGTCTATTTGTGAGTGGGATATGAAAAGAGAAGAACTATTAAAGCAATTAGAGAAATTAAATCGTGAGAGCCTGCAGGGTGGCGGGGAAAAACGCATTGCGGCCCAGCATGCGAAGGGAAAGTTAACTGCCCGGGAACGAATTGATCTGTTGGTTGATGAAGGATCTTTTGTTGAGATTGACAGGTTTGTTAAACACAGGTTAAAAGAATTTGGGTTGGAAAACCAACGTTATCCCGGTGATGGTGTGGTTACCGGTTATGGATATGTGAACGGTCGGTTAATTTATCTGTTCAGCCAGGATTTTACCGTGTTTGGCGGCAGCCTGTCCGAGGCATTTGCTGAAAAAATCTGCAAAATAATGGATATGGCGATGAAAACCGGCGCACCTGTGATTGGCTTAAACGATTCCGGTGGTGCAAGAATCCAGGAAGGAGTTGTTAGTCTTGGCGGTTATGCAGATATATTTTTACGAAATACCCTGGCCTCGGGTGTGATCCCTCAGATATCAGCGGTATTGGGACCTTGTGCCGGCGGTGCTGTATACTCGCCTGCTATAACTGATTTTATTCTGATGGTTAAAAATACCAGTTATATGTTTGTAACCGGACCAAATGTAGTTAAAACAGTTACTCATGAAGATGTTGATTTTGAATCACTGGGAGGTGCGGCTACACATGCCACAAAAAGCGGGGTCAGTCATTTTATGTGCGAAAATGAACTGGATGCCATGGAAAAGGTAAAAACACTTCTCAGCTATATCCCCTCAAATAATCTTGAGGATCCGCCGAGGATAAATTGTGATGATGATCCGGAGCGCAAAGATGAAAGGCTGGATTATGTCATTCCGGAAGATCCTTCACAACCGTATGATATGAAAGAAGTGATCCGGATGATTGTGGATGATAATAAGTTTTTTGAGATTCATGAACATTATGCCGGCAATATTCTGATTGGATTTGCACATTTGAACGGATACTCTGTCGGTATCGTTGCGAATCAACCCCAGGTGCTGGCGGGTGTATTAGATATTGACGCATCGTTAAAAGGTGCAAGATTTATCCGTTTCTGTGATGCGTTTAATATCCCTTTAATTACCTTTGAAGATGTCCCCGGATTTTTACCCGGCACTGCTCAGGAATGGGGTGGAATCATTAAGCATGGTGCAAAGCTATTATACGCTTACTGTGAAGCGACCGTGCCAAAGATCACTGTCATTACCCGGAAAGCCTATGGCGGGGCATACGATGTTATGAGTTCAAAGCATATAAGAGGAGATGTAAACCTGGCCTGGCCAACAGCAGAAATAGCAGTTATGGGCCCAAAGGGTGCCGCAGAAATAATCTTTAAAAAGGAAATCCAGGAAAGTAAAGATCCTGCAAAGATGCTCACTGACAAAGAATCTGAATATCGGAATAAGTTCGCAAATCCATATCTCGCAGCTGAACGAGGATATATCGACGAAGTGGTTTTCCCCAGAGAAACAAGACTGAGATTAATTCAATCTCTCCAGATGCTTGAAAACAAAATAGATCAAAATCCAAGAAAAAAACACGGTAATATCCCGTTATAGTCGGATGAGATACTATCAATAGCTAGTTTTAATTCGACTAATTCCCCCAAAATAGTTATATTCTGCATCTTTTAACAGCATTGGCCTGATATAATTTGAAAAAACCGGAAATATTGCAATTATCCAGGATAAAATTATCCCAACCGGCAGATGTGGTCACCATAGGATATCAGTTAATTCTAATGATCACAATCGTTTTATGTTTTTCTAATATTCCGGGTGCTCCCGGCTTCTTATTCTACCATGCCTTAATAATTGGCTTCGTATTAGGTCTGCCTTATCTTGGGAAAGGTAAGATAATAAATCTGATAAGAAATTGGAGTCCTGTTCTCATTGTTCCAACTAATTTTGCAGAACTTCATTACCTGGTACATAATCTCAATCCGATTGATCTGGATAGTATATTAATTGAACTTGATCTGTTAATATTTGGTGTTCATCCGACGGTCTGGTTGGAGAGCCTGACTATCCCATTGTTAACAGAGTACTTTCAATGGATCTATACAACGTTTTATTTTATCCCGATAATTTTAGGGATTATTCTCTACAGAAATTCCCGTTTCTCCGAATTTTATTTTTTAATATTTGCTTTTGTGTTGGGATTTTATCTGTCCTATATCGGTTATTTCATTGTGCCGGCCATAGGTCCAAGGTTTACGATTGATCATCTGCAAACCGGGCCGTTAACAGGAGCATGGTTCACAACAGCAATTCGGGAAGCGCTGAATCATCTGGAAAATGTGCAAAGAGATGCATTTCCCAGTGGGCATACTGAGATTACATTGTTAACTATGATGTATGCAAAAAAATATTCTAAGTCATATTTTTATATATTACTTGTTATCGGCACCAGCCTGATTATATCAACTGTCTATCTAAGATATCATTATGTCGTTGATGTAATGGCGGGAATTGTTCTGGCTATTGTGGTCTATATTATTGCTCCTGTGATTTATAAAAAAATCCGGAGCCTGGATAAAATATTATTTCGTAGTTCTCATTAAAGATTCTAATATCTTTTTACTCGGTTCATTTTCTTTCTCTATAATTCCTAATATTTAAAAAATTATACACAATTTTCTCAATAATAAGAAGTGTAATTAATTTACAATATTACCCAAATTTATGCATATATATATTTTTTATGAGTTTGCACCTCCTCCCGGTTATCCTGTAGAAATGGCACTCTAATTGCAGTAATTTCTGTATTATTACGGTTTAACCTATGGGGAAAATATAAGTGGAAGAGAAAAAGTATCAATTACTTACTCTGAAAGAGGCGGCTGAGTATCTGCGGATGCATAAAGGAAGCCTGTATCGGCTTCTGGAAAGCGGTAAAACGGATATACCTGCAATTAAGCTGGGTGGTAAGTGGCTGTTTAATCTGGAAAGTATTAACAAGTATTTATCCGAAAAGGAAATGCAGCATCTTAGCTAAAAAGGTTACTAAGTTTTTTTGAAATTTGAACCCTCTGATTTCCAGGGGGTTTTTTGTTTGAAGAGTTTTTATAAAGTTAAAAATTTATTAATATGATTTTTTAACCCGGATAATTCATGAATAGTATCCGTCAATGAGTTAAAATCAATTAAAACAGAGGATTCTGTCTCCCCCGGCCCGGAGGGCCGGGGGAGACAGAAAGACCATCCTATCGCTTTGAATCAGATTTATGAATGGATCAAGTTAATAGTATTTACAGAGAAAAAATTAAATGAAACTCAGTTGTAACTCGGTTGGTAAAAAATTTGGTGCTCGCCGAATTTTCAGGGATGTCAATTTTGAGATAAAAAGCGGACAATCCCTGGCAATCACAGGGCCCAATGGCTCAGGAAAAACAACCCTGGTTCGAATTCTTTGTGGCCTGATTCGACCCAATTCCGGAAAGATTGAATATCATAATGACCAGGGAGTTATACCGGAAGAGGTAATACATCATTACATTGGTCTGGTCGGTCCATATCTTGAACTTTATGAGGAACTGTCGGCGTATGAAAATATGAAATTTTTTGCAAAGTTGAAAAAAGTGAAAGATTTTGATCCACTCATTCATTCTCTGCTGAAACGCGTGCGGCTGGACGGTAGAGAGGATGATCCGGTTAAAAATTATTCATCGGGCATGAAACAGCGGTTAAAATATGTTTTTGCTCTTCTGGGCCGGCCGGAAATTCTTTTTCTTGATGAACCAACTTCGAATCTCGATAGTGAGGGTATTGATACCGTATATAAGATAATGGAAGAACAAAAAAAAGACAAAATTCTCATAATAGCGACAAATGATATGACAGATTTAAAATTTGGGGATCAACAAATTGCAATTTCTTAAGGAAGCGTTCCTCATTTTTCAAAAAGATGTGCTTCAGGAATTTAAGACAAGATATGCTGTTAACGCCATACTCTTGTTTGCTGTGGTTACACTGGTATCGGTCTCGTTTTCAATAGGAACATTTTCTGCCAGCGCAGAAATAAAATGTGCCCTGTTGTGGATCATTCTTTTTTTCTCAGCTATGTCAGGATTATCCCATATTTTTATCCGGGAAGAAGAAAAACATACCGCAGATACACTAAAACTTGTGGCATTACCAACGAGTATATTTCTGGGAAAATTTATGTTCAATTTTTTATTATTTCTTGCATTGCAGGTTGTTATCGTGCCGTTATTTTTTGCCGTCATGAACTTCTCGGTTGAGGGCGTTTTATCTTTCCTGATCATTTTAATTATCGGTGGCATAGGATTATCAGCCGGCTCCACATTGATTGCGGCAATTATCTCTAAATCTAATGCCCGTGGTGCACTTTTTACCGTTCTCGCATTTCCTATATTGTTGCCTGTTATTATCGCAGGAATAAGTGGCATAAAGATATCAGTTACAAAAAGTAATATTCAGGCCGCCGGCGATGAAATCCAGATGTTGATTGCTTATGCTGTTGTTGTAATAACCGGAGCCATTTTATTATTTGATTTTGTTTGGAAAGAATAGGGGGTTATATGGATAAGTTCTGGAAGTTTGGTTTATTTATCTGGCTTTTGCTTGTAATTATTGGCGCTTTCATATGGGCACCGGTTGATCCCGTTTTAAAAGAGTTTACAAGAATTTTATATTTTCACGTGCCTACTGCATGGATTACAGTTCTGGCTTTTCTAATAGGCGCAATAAACAGCATACTATTTCTTAGAAAAAGGGATTTGAAGTTCGATTATTCCGCTGAAGCGACAAACCAGATTGGTTTCATGTTCTGTGTACTGGCTACTGTTACGGGATCAATATGGGCTAAAATGACCTGGGGGTCGTTTTGGAACTGGGATCCACGGGAGACATCAATATTTATTCTGCTCCTCATTTACGCAGCATATTTTGCTCTCAGGTCTGCTATCGAGGAACCGGATCGCAAAGCAGCATTAGCATCGGTCTACTCATTATTTGCCTTCATTACGGTTCCGTTTTTTGTGTTCATCGTCCCCCGCGTTTATTCAGGATTGCATCCGGATCCGATAATAAATCAGGATGTTCAGGTGCATCTGGGCGATCGGCAAAGAATAGTATTCTTCTCGTCATTAATTGGATTTACCGGTCTCTTCTTCTGGATGTTAATTACTAAACTGCAACTGATTAAATTAAAAATTAAACTCAATAATATGGAGTCTTAAATGGAACCAATTTATATAGTTCTTGTAATAGTCGTTGTCATCTGGATCGGAATATTCAGCTATATGTTACATTTGGATAAACAGGTGAAGATACTGAAAAAAATAATTGAGAAAATTGAAAAAAATGGAAATAAATAAATTCACAAAAGGTTATAATAAGAATAAACGGAGGATAAAGTCGCATGAAGGCTAAATATATAATTGGCACCGTGATAATTGTTAGTTTTATGATCTGGGCCGGTGTTTCTTTTAAAAAAACACTCACACCTTATGTTACCATCGAACAGGCCAGGGAAATGGAATCTGTTGTTCAGGTTAAAGGAAAGAGACTCGACAACGGAAAATTTGATATTTCAAAAAATGTATTTGTTTTTATGATGGTTGATGAAGCCGGTGACAAGATCGAAGTAATTTACGGTGGTACAAAACCGGGTAATTTTGAGCAGGCGACTGAGGTGGTGTGTGTGGGTCAATTTTCACAAGGAAAATTTCACGCCAAAGAGTTGCTGGTTAAGTGCCCTTCTAAGTATATGGAAGAGAGCACCAATACATGATGCTGTTTGCATATGGAATGACGGCATTTAAACCCTGGTTGAGTTCACTGGCCTTGATTCATGGACTTATCATTACTCTTTTTTATCGTACCAGAATTTCCAGACTGTAAAATGTTGTTTTCCGTTTTTAATTTTCTTATTCGATCCCTTACTTTCTGTAAAATGGTTACCCAGTCTTCCGGCTTTTGTTTATAATAGAGAATTGCCTGATTTATATCTGCCATTAACACATTATTGTTTTTTAGGACACCGGCTGTCAATGCTTCCTTTTTTTCTTTATTGATTTTAAGTTCATTTATTATTAATAAATACGAGTATATATTAATAAAATCCTCATCGTTTACTATATTTTTTGATGCAGGACTGCAACAAATCAATAGAATTGTAAGTAAATATATATTAATTTTATTATTCGGGAACGTTTTTATATTTTTTTTCATTAAATAGATATAAATTATCTTGTAATATATACAAAATTTAGATATTTAATGCGTGAATGGAAAGAAAATTTTAATTGATTTTCTAACTTAATATTCAGGAGTAACTGAATGAAGGTTATAAAATATTTTCTTGTGGCGATAACGATATGTCTTATGGTGCAAACATCTGATGCGCAGTATTTTGGTAAAAATAAGATACAATACGAGAAATTTAACTGGAGGTTTATCCAGTCCAAGCATTTTGATGTTTACTTCTATGATGGCGGATACGATATTGCGCGGTTTACAGCAGAAATAGCTGAATCGGCATATGTTCAGGTGAAAAGTGATTTTGCGTATGAACTGAGTGACAGAGTGATAATAATTATTTACAACTCGCATAATCATTTTCAACAGACAAATGTGACATACAGTTATTTAGAGGAAGGGATTGGTGGATTTACCGAGTTGTTTAAAAACCGGGTGGTTGTTCCTTATGAAGGATCCTATGAACAATTCAGACATGTGATTCATCATGAACTTGTACATGCCGTGATGAATGATATGTTGTATGGCGGTTCTATTCAATCGCTTGTATCAGGAAGTGTAACACAAGTGCCCCTGTGGTTTGCAGAGGGTCTTGCTGAATATGCATCGCAACGGTGGAACACTCAACTGGATATGGTAGTCAGGGATGCTACTCTGACCGGTTACCTGCCACCGATTGAGTGGCTGGATTATTTTCCTTATCAGGGCGGTGCAAGCGTATTCAGATATATTGCCCACAAATATGGCAGCCAGAAAATTGGCGAGATTATGCATAAGGTCAAGGGGAGTTTTAGCTTTGAATCCGCCTTTCGTTCGGCACTCGGTATCGATTTCAAGGAACTTACCGAAGAATGGCAAAGGGAAATGAAACGTGAGTACTGGCCGGATATCGCAGATCGGAAGGAACCTTCAGAAATATCCAATGCGTTAACCGATCATGTTGAAGAGCGCAATTATATTAATAGTAGTCCGGCTCTGTCACCTCTTGGTGATAAACTCGTTTTTCTATCAAATATGGATGGTAAAATGTCCATATATCTGATGGATGTACTCGAAAAAAAGGTTATCCGGAGACTTATCAGAGGAGAAACGGATGTTAATTTTGAAGAATTGCATTTCCTGGAACCGGGGTTTGGCTGGTCACCGGACGGTCAAAAAATTACACTCGCTGCCAAGGCAGGTGATCAGGACGCAATATATATTTATGATTTGATTGAGGATGCTTTTGAGCAATATAAATTCGATCTTGACGGAATATTCTCTACTTCATGGTCACCGACCGGGAATGAAATTGCCTTTATCGGAAACAAAGATGGTGCGAGTGATATTTATATTTTTGATATAGAAACTGAACAGATTACCAATATTACCAATGACGTTTTTTCCGATAGTGATCCCTCATGGTCTCCCGACGGCCAACGCATTGTGTTTACATCTGACCGCGGGGAGTATGTTAATGACCAGTATACACCAGGCAATTTTGATATGTATAAACACCCATTCTGGAATGAGGATATCTATATTGTAGACAAGACTGGTGCGAACATGGCGCGCATAACAAATACAGATGTCATTGAGGGCAGTCCGATATTTGCTCCGGAAGAAAATGTTCTGGCTTATGTTTCCGAACAGAATGGTGTTTCAAATATATATCTTCATGATCTGGAAACCAATGAGAGCTGGTCGATTACGAATTTAATTACTGGTGCATTTCAGTTGTCGTGGGACAAAAATGCACACAAACTGGCATTCACATCTTTTTATAAAGGTGGCTGGGATGTTTATTTGCTGAAAAATCCGCTTGATCTGGATCGGATTAACCTCACGCCAACACAGTATTTTAAAAGATTAGAGGAAGAGAAATTATCCCCGCCGGCAGCAGAAAAGAAGGAAGAAAAAAAAGCAGATGATGGCACCGGTGATAATGCACCGATAGTAAGCGATTTTAGTCGTTATGTTTTCGCTGATATGGAACGGTCGGGGCCGCAAAAAAAAGAAAAGGTATCCCTCGATCAGTCTGAATATAAACATGCCAGTGGAGAATACAAGATTAATAATTATAAAATTAAATTCTCGCCTGATATTATCAATGGTGCCGCCGGTTATGATACATTTTTTGGATTGCAGGGATATACACAGATTGCTTTGAGTGATATGCTGGGAAATCATAAGATATTCATAGGTACAAACCTGGTATTTGATTTACGGAATTCAAATATCAGTTTTCAATACTGGTATTTACCCAACCGCGTTGATTATGGATTCGGCGCCTTTCATATATCCAACTTTTTTAGTACTTCATTCGAGGGTTTGGTAAGGTTCAGGAATTTTGGTGCAAACCTGACCGTGTCCATGCCGTTTTCAAAATTCACACGCTTAGATGCAAGTATGACATGGTTTAATGTAAATCTGGAATATTTACAGGTACCACGTCCGACTCAGAAAGTACGAACAATTCTGCCGAGCGTGGAGCTGGTTAACGATCAGGTGGAATGGGGTATGACCGGTCCGTCACATGGCCGCAGGTATTCTTTTTCCATACTGGTCAGTCCAAAATATTCTCCGGACGGTTTAGAGTTTCAGACATTTAAGTTTGACTATCGCCAGTATGTTCAAATTGCACGAAACTACAGTCTGGCTTTCAGGGTAAACGGCGGTACAAGTATGGGCCGTAATCCACAGACATTTATACTGGGGGGGGTTACCAACTGGATAAATCCTGCATATAGATTAGGTTATCAGATCGACAGTATCGAGGATGTATATTTTTCGGAATTTGTAACACCTTTGCGCGGAGCCGCATTTTATGAGCAGACGGGTCAAAATTTTGGCTTGATGAATTTTGAATTCCGTTTTCCATTGATTCCATATCTTGAATTAGGTCTGCCTCCGATACGATTGGGAAATATTCAGGGTGCATTATTTACGGATGTTGGTAGTGCATGGGATAATACAGATGAGTGGCTTCCGGTAAAGAATGACAAGTTACATAATTTGGTATCAGGGTATGGTGTTGGTGCGCGGATATTTTTCCTGGGATTTCTTTTACGATTAGATGTGGCCTGGCGCTATGATTTACAGAAATCCAGCAAGCCGATATATTACTGGTCGCTGGGTGCGGATTTTTAACTATTTTTATATAATATCCTCGTTCCCAAGTTGTACCCGGGAACGAGCCTCTGCCTGAGAATCCGACGGTCTGGTAGGCCTCCGCGACGAGCGGTGACGGGAGCAATCCGGCAAAATGTAGTACAGGCGCTGATCCGCAGTCTGATGACACATTGGCGGTCACTCTTGAAGGTACTTACACGGACATGCTCACCTCTTTCACTTACCCGATATCAGTTCAAAAAAAGATCAAAAAATAACCGGATCTATATTGACAGCAGGTATATTTGTTTCTTAAATTAAAAAGCTCTTTTAAAAACGAGTAAATTTGTTCTTTTAATATAGATGTCTAATGGGCCAGTAGCTCGGTCCCGACTATGTCGGGATCCACAAGCCGGCATCAAAATTAAAGATTTTGGCCACTTCGGGATTGGCTGTGAGCGCTTAAAATTGGGAAGGTCGATGAACAGGGTTCCAGTTATTAAGTATGCACAAGTGGTCTTTTAAATGATTTTGTTTTTTTCCGGGCCTGTAGCTCAGT
>CAYULK010000024.1:0-408 GCA_964445625.1 uncultured Calditrichota bacterium | reverse complement strand
CCTGATAAGCGTGAGGTCGGTGGTTCAACTCCACCCAGGCCCACCCGGAATTTCGTAGGCAGTATTTAGTAAGTAGTAGTTGTAGTATGGCCTTATTGCCTACCGGTTATTGCGTACTTTTTCTAACCGGGGCTATAGCTCAATTGGGAGAGCGCCTGCCTTGCACGCAGGAGGTTTGCGGTTCGAGCCCGCATAGCTCCACAGTTTTGTCGTTGTTATATTTTTTTTGCAATGTTCTAAAAAAATGTGAAACAAGAGCTTGCGGATAAAGTAAACTCTATGTAAATTATACGACGCACAAAATAGAAGTGTTCTTTGACAATAGGTGAAATTAAGTGTAGGTTCTTGAGAGAGATTTTTTTTGAGTAGTTCATAATATTTGGACAATGGAGAGTTTGATCCTGGCTC
>CAYULK010000023.1:0-20368 GCA_964445625.1 uncultured Calditrichota bacterium | reverse complement strand
TGTGATATGCGAGTTTGCCAGAGTTCGGTTGGCTCTGCTATTGGGTGCCGATCCCGGTGAAAATTCATTTTTATTGAGCGGAGAGGGATTTCCCTGGAACCAAAAATCAATCCAGGTTCCCAATTCTGACTGGAAACCGGGTTCAACTATTGAATATTCATAGCCAATATCCTGCGATCCATCTGCTTCTTCCAGATCCACCGCCCGGTTATCCTTGTCTCCATTTATATTATTATCCTGCCCTTTTTCACTTATAATCAGATCATCTATATGCCAGATAAGAATCCCGGAACCAGGCAGACCCCAGTCATAATTATTAACTTTTAATAAAACACCGGTTGAGTCTGATACTTCAATCTGGTCAGGTAAGTATGTTTTAAACACCTCGAGATATGTCGGGGGTGTCTCTCGCCCCTCAGCAAGTTCAAAATATACACTATCAAGATTTATTGTATAATCTCCACGATTTTCCAGCAAATAATATTCTGTGGTGTTTAACGGGATTTTATATAGAGTTTGGCCCTGGCTATTATCACCGCGAAAAGGAAAGACAGTAATATTATCCATCGGACTTTGCAATTCATCGGGATTTTCCCAACTCATCAGGTATCTGGAAAAAGCGGATGGCATAGCAGGTGCCAGCCCGAGTGCATTAAACAACCCGGCGTCCATCAGACCAAATACACCGATTCCTGATTCCTGTTCGGTCGGACTAAAAAGATCATACATACCCAGATGACTACCGATATTTGCCGCAAACATGCCTGTCAGACCGATCTCAATATCCTCCTGGCTCTCCGTCTCCGGTAGTAACAGGCCGCGGTCAATAACTGTAGATCCACCGTCAACCGGAATACCGGTAAAACCGGGATCATAGTATTTTCGAAAAAACCCGGGAGTAAAATAGATCGAAGGAATATCCTGTGGTGTCTCATCAAAACCCAGATCGATATCTTTTCCGACTCCGGCATGAAAAACAGTCACCACATCAAATTCCGAAAAAATGAACTCGTTTGATAAATCAGCCTTTTGCACCGCGTCAATAAAAAGCTGTGCCAGACGTTCATTATTTTCTTCATCTGTACTGTTTGGGTTGTAATATCCCATGGTATGGTCCAGATGATATGCTTCATCCCGGGCCAATGGAAATACATCACCGGACACAGCAAGCTGTCCTTGTGAGGCCTGATGATAATAATTGGAAACTGCTATTATTTGATCCTGGAAATATGGCCGATTGTGTGGTGGGGGATCAACTGTAAACTCCGTAACATCCGTTGTATCAAGGACAAAACGTCCGTTACCTGTGGTCAGATCATTATCATCTTCCACAAATTCAACTCTAATGGCACATATTTTTAATGAAGATTGTGCAATTACAGGATAGAATGACAATATGAATGTCAGAACAACTATAAAAAATGTTTTAAGCGACACCTTGGAAAACCCCGTCCTCTCTTCAGAACCCTTTCAATCAATCATGCAATTATATTAAATCAGAATTTAACCGATATTGAAAATCGCATCGTATCGGACAAGGGATGATCTTCCTCAGCAGATATGTAACCAAAGTCAATTCCAAAAATATAGTATTTTATACCACCACCAAAGGTGATAAATTTTCTTGCTCCATAATTTGCGTCCTCATAAAAGTATCCGGCACGCAGGGCAATCAAATCACCATACCAGTACTCGGCACCAATCGAATGTGTAAATCTTTTCAACCGTTCACTAAATGAACCTTCAACCCAGGACGAATAGAATACCGCTTTAAAAACATTGTCTGAACCATTTTCATCACGCACGACCAGCAACTTATTTGTATCATAGACAATTGTTATTTTATTAAAGTCATCATTGAGCAGATGATATGCCAGTCCAAGTCTTAGATTTGTCGGCAAAGGATCAGCCTGAGCCTCGTCGATATATGTCATTTTCGGTCCAAAATTTGCCAGGTTTGCACCAACCCCTAACCGGTTACCCAGGAATTCCCAGGCAGGACGCCAGTAAACACCAAAATCAACGGCAAAAGAAGATGAGCGGCCGTCCCGGTTTTCTGATCCTACCTGAATCTGTTTATCCGTAAGATTACTCTGAATAAACTTTAAATTCACGCCAAGTGAAAGATTATCTTTAAGCTTTGTTGAATATGAACCTGTAATGGCATATTCAAAACTATCAAACGTACCAATTCGATTTCCAGTTTCATCTGTAGCTACATTTTCACCCAGGTTCAGGAACGTGATACTGGCACCAAACATACCTATATCATCAACATAATATCTGGCAGCAAGATAATCATACCAAAGATCATCAAAATTAAATTGTGGCAACCATTTGACGTGCATCACAGATACTTCTCCCCGGGAATCCACTTCCGGATCATCGTATTGAAATGATAAAAGCGCCGGATTCCAGTAAATTGCTGTTGCATCTTCAGAATACGCAACACCGGCTTCGCCCATACCGCCCGGCCGCGCGCCCGGATTTATCAAAAGGAAAGGGACTGCCGAATCACCCTGAGCAAATAAATTTGCCGAGGATACAATCAACAGAAACGTCACTATCAAACTATTACTATACTTTTTCATTAATACCTCCTGGTAAAACAACAAAAACCGATTACTCGGAAAAGTCAGACTTTCGCGAAAAACCGGTTTAAACAAACCAAATATATAACTTGCAAAGGCAGACAAATCCGTCAAATAATTGACTATGTAATGTTAAAACCTTAGCAAATTTTATATAGGCACTTCCTTAAAATTGTTCAGCGTGGGAAATATAATGTCACTAGCTAATTTTGTCAACTGAATTCTTAATAAATAATACTTTATTTCCCCTGAATAGTTCCCAAAATAATCAGAACTTTTCCGCCTGATCAATCAGCAATACCGGTATATCATCCTGGATATTGTAAATCAACCGGCAGTTTTGACATTTTAACTGATCCTCTTCCGGATTATATTCCAGATCACCTTTGCATTTGGGACAGGCCAGGATATCCACGAGTTCTTTATCAAGCATATTATTTCTCAGATTAAGATCACAAAAGTTTTTTTCTATTCTTCCCAGGCACCCATGCGCGAAAATTTATCGACCCGTTTCTTAAGTAGTTCATCCACGGGAATTTTGCTCAGCTCGTTCAGGCTTATCAATATTTCTTTTTTTAAAATTTCAGCTGCCTGATCCGGGTCTCTGTGCGCCCCGCCATCCGGCTCCGGGATTATTTTATCTATCACGTTAAGCGATAATAGATCTTTTGCCGTAACTTTCATTGCTTCTGCCGCAGCAGGTGCCTTTGCCGCATCACGCCATAATATCGCCGCGCAGCCCTCGGGACTAATAACAGAGTACCAGGAATTCTCCATCATAATCACATAATCACCAATCCCTATTCCCAATGCACCGCCACTGGCACCTTCACCAATAATAACGATAATAATTGGAACCGGATATCGTGCCATTTCAAATAAATTCTTGGCAATAGCTTCTGCCTGACCACGTTCTTCGGCTCCGATCCCCGGATAAGCACCCGGTGTATCCACAAGAGAAATGATCGGTTTATTATATTTGGCCGCCATTTGCATGATTCTGCGGGCTTTTCGGTAACCTTCCGGATTCGGCATACCAAAATTGCGGTACAAGTTTGATTTAGTATCACGGCCTTTCTGGTGCCCGACAATTACACAGGAATAATTTTCAATCATACCAATACCGGATACGATTGCTTTATCATCGGCAAATGCCCTGTCACCGTGAAGTTCTTCAAAATATGAACACATCCGCTCAATATAATCCAGTGTGAAAGGACGTTGGGGATGACGTGCCATTTGAACATGCTGCCAGCGACTCAGACGGCTGTAAATTTCCCGGCGTAACTGTTCTGCCTTTTTTTCAAGACGTTGGATATCATCACCAAGATCCACCCCGGTTGAGGCGGCATATTCACGCATTTCACCGATTTTCTTTTCCAGATCCAGAACGGGTTTTTCAAAATCCAGAGCAAATCGCATTTTATCAGCAGGCATGTGCTTCCCTAATCTAATTTTCCTAAGATACTTCTAAATTTTAAAAGCCAGACCATAAATACTGCTTCGCGAACGATCTTCTTCGACATCTTGGACTTACCAATCGCACGATCTATAAATATAATTGGGATTTCCTTTAATCGAAATCCTAATTTCCAGGCTCTGAAACTCATTTCTATCTGAAACGAATAACCCCCGGAGTGAACCTTATCCAGACTAATCGCTCTTAATACGTCAATCCGAAAACATTTATACCCACTGGTTGAATCACAGAGCGGTAAGCCGGTTATCAAGCGCGTATACCTGTTAGCAAAATAACTTAACAGCAGTCGTGACAGGGGCCAGTTGACTACATTGACACCTTTTATATACCTTGATCCGATTACCAGATCTGCTTCATTCAATGCGGCAAGAAAATTGGGTATTTCTATCGGATCATGACTATAATCGGCATCCATTTCAAATACATTATCATAACCATTCTCGAGAGCATATTTGAACCCGACAACATATGCTGTACCCAGTCCCAGTTTACCATCACGCTCGATGAGATGGATATCTTTATATTTTTCCTGCAATTTTCTGACTTTATCCGCCGTACCATCAGGAGAATTATCATCGATCACTAAAATATGTAAATCATTTACAATATTTTTCGTATCAATGATTATCTTATCTATATTCTCGCTTTCATTATATGTTGGAATAATTACTAATGACTTTTCTGTGCTCATAATTCCATCTGCGTTTTAAACTTCTGAATTGAAACATCCAGTTTTCCCGGCAACCAATCAATTGTATTATATAATTTATCCATAATAAATGTGGAATTCATGGGGCGTGGTGCCCTCTGATCCAAATTTTTTGTCAATATTTTCTTGATCAGTGTGGAGTCCAGATCAAATATCCGGGCAATCTTCAATGCAAACTCATAACGGTTGCAAACCTCATTACCACATATGTGGAATATTCCATATTCTTCCTGATCGATCAAACGATAAATACCTTCTGATAAATCATCGACAAATGTTGGATTTCCAATTTGGTCATCTACAATTTTTATCTCTTTTTCCGATTTTAACTGTTCAACGACCCAGGTGGCAAAATTCGGACGGATATTTTCACCTGTGCCATATAATACCATGGTACGTGCGATAATATATTCCTGATTACTATTACACACAACCTTTTCAGATGACAATTTAGTCGACCCGTAATAACCCAGGGCTTTCGGCTCATCGGTTTCCCGGTACGAACCGGAAGTACCGTCAAACACATAATCCGTCGAAATATGTACAAACAGCGGTTTAAAGGACTTACAGGCCTCTTCCATCAATTCAATGCTTTTCACATTTACGTTCCAGCAAGTCTCACGATCCGATTCACACCCATCGACATTAGTATAAGCTGCCGCATTGATAATAATATCAGGTTGATAGCTGCTGAAAAACTTCAAAACATTATTACGATTGGTTTGATCTAAAACAAAATATTCAATGGTATACTCGTCCTGGCATGCAAAGAAAGCACTCAGATCGCAGCCCATTATCTGAAAATCTTTATTAAATTTTCTGACCATGGATTGGCCCAAGAGACCATTGACACCTGTTATAAGAATCTTTTTCATTTATTTGTAAATTTATCGTTTACCACATTTATGCCGGTTAAATTGCAAAACCGCGCACATGTTTTACCAAAGTAAATTAGTAAAAGTGATTTTGAGCTAAGTCTGTTAAGTTAAGCAAATTTCTAATTTAAAAGAAATATTTCAATTATTTTTTACAAACGTGCGCCCGCTGACCTGAACTCCTCCAACCGCTCAAGAATTTCAGGATGTGATAATGATAAAATTTCCGCCGTGAATATACAGGCATTACGCAACCCGGCTGAACCTACTGCAAAGGTAGCCACCGGAATTCCGGCCGGCATTTGAACTGTGGACAATAAAGCATCCACACCATCCAGAACACCACCCGGCAGTGGAACTCCGAGAACCGGCAACGTAGTATATGCGGCAACTGCACCAGCTAAATGCGCTGCCATTCCTGCCCCGGCAATAATGGCGGCATAACCATTCCGGCGTGCTTCCCTGGCAAACCGGGCAACCTCTTCAGGAGTTCGATGTGCTGAGAGTATATGTAAATCAGCTGAAATATTAAAATACTCAATATATTTTTTTGACTCTTCCCAGTATTTTATATCGGATTTACTGCCCAACAATACAGCCACTTTTTTCATATTCACTCCCCGGAAGTTAAGATTTTTAAATTTTGTGCAGGTTTATTATTGAATATATCCTCGAAAATAAAATATATAATATCTGTAATAATTTTTGAATTAAGCGGCGCCGATGTCACATTGATTTCATTTAAAATATGATAACTTTCTGCTCCGAGATTATTAAGCGATTTTATTTCGGATTTGTTCCGATTCCGGGCCCTGTCTTTTATTTCTATATCATCATTGATCGAAGAATACGTGATTTCCAGATTATGCTTTTTTACGATTTTAGAACTAACTATCATCCAGCGGAGATGACCTGATTTTAAATCCGGAATGAGTCTCCGCATTTTGCTTTGCAATAAAATACGATCATCTTCATATAGTTTTTTACGGATTAAAGATGTTTTTTGCCGGAATTTTCTTTTATTGACATATTGTCTGACTGAGTAATACAGGATTAACGCTGTAGCTGCTGTAGAAACCAGAATGATTGTTAAAAATAAACTGCGCATAGAACACGCTGATTATGATCACTTAATAGTGAAAGTTCGTCCCATGACATCTAATTGATCAAGGAATGGTTTTTTCCTTTCGCCGGGTGCCGTGACTAGCATATCAATCATATATATCTGACCGGTAGATTTATCAAAAAGCGCATATAGTTTAAACGGACCGCCGATATAATGTTTATGATTTTGCCAGACACCTGTCAATGTCAGTGCAGGATACTCTTTAAAATATTCAAATTTTGCATAAGTATCTTCCCTGGAAACGCTGTCACCCTCAAAGTATACCACACCCAGGCTGTCACGAATATTTATTATATTATCTTCATTTAAAGCAGATGAATCACCCTTGAATCTATATATATATATATTCCGATCCGGTTTAAAGCGACGTAACCATACAAAGTTCCCCGAATCACTTTCTCTGACCACATGGTAATCATGTTGAATTCTAATTCTCCAGCCTAAATTTTCCCAAAAATAATCTGCCAGTACCACCTGTTCGGCTTTTAAAAACATTATTTTCTCAAGACGCTTAAAATAATATGCCTCCATCTCATCAAAAATTTCATCCTTATATGTTAGCAAATTATGTCTAATCGTGGTTTCATCATTACCTATCAGGATAATACCCATCTGATCTTGTGTTAAGAAGTCTTCGCGAAAAATATAGAAGATATTCCCCTGACTAATCGCCTGTTTAACCTCATCCGATAACAGCCGGTTAATATATTGTGAAGTTTCATCTTTACCGTCTAACAAGACCAGAAACAATAAATTTCTTCTCTTATTATAGTTATTCAAGGAATTTATATTAAGATATTCAAGGTAAAAACTGTTCTCAGAGTGCGGGGTATATACATAATTATCGAATACCTGTTCCAGCTCCGGTTTCACATTTTTATAGAGATTCGCATCCGCAATAACATAAATCTTTTCAAAATCACCAAAACTAGAGGATTCATATTTACATGATGAAAATAGTATTAAAAGAGAGAACAAAAAAAGACTGCGATTAAAAGTTTTTTCCAACATTCTCAATATCTTCTTTTTTAGGTAGATTTTTTTGCATCATAAACAGAACTCCGCCCGCAATTGAGATGACCATCGGTATCAGAATTGTAGTAAAGGATAATGAAATTGCAGCGGCTTCCGTGACACCAATTTTCCCAAGAAGAAAGACAAATCCTCCCTCTCTGACACCCAGACCGTTGATCGAGGGTAACATGGTTAAAAGAAAGGTGATTGGAACAACGAAAAACAGATACATCAGAGATACCTGTATATCAAGTGCCTGTGCCAGGAAAAAAGTCATAGTTATCATGAGCGATTGCGAAACCAGAGAAATCAATAGAATTTTCAGGTAAATGGATTTGGAGTTATGATAAAAACGTAGCGCTTCTAAGAACTTAAGTACACGTTCTCCAAATCTGAATATTTTTATTTTTTCAACCCCGGCTGAGAATTTTTTAAATAAATTGTCCTGAAAAATCAGAAAAAAAAACAATATTATCACTAACAGCATTCCGACAACTATAAATAGCAGTAAATTTGTTTTTAATCCTGTGGGAAAAAATAGGAGTGAAAATATTGCCAGGATCAATGTAGCGGTAATGCCCATTAAGCGCTCAGTCATAACCGATGCAAATCCGATAGTACGCTCACCGCTGCGTTTGATTAAATTATAAATGCGTAGAACATCACCACCTATCCCGGTCGGCAAAAAATTATTAAAAAACAAGCCAATCAGATAATACTGGAATAAAACATAGGTTGGAATTCTTAGACCGTATCCGCTAACCAGTACCTGCCAACGGATGGATAATACAATATACGAAATCATAAAGAGTATAACCGCACCTATCAGATAGCCAATACCATCCCCCGACCATATTCCGTTAAGAACTTTAAGGATATTTGCCGGTTCTGCCAAATATATCAGATAAGCCAGCAAACTTATTGATATTAATGCTCTTAAAACAGTTTTCAGAACATTCATATAATTAGATCTTGGATTTGAAAAAGTTCAGTTTAATCTGAGCCTGTGAATCACGGGGATTCCGCTCGATCCAGTCTTCCAGGAATTTAATCCCCGCTTCATATTTTTGATTTCTATCAAGAACATTAATTAAAATACTCAGGGCCTGAATATTTTCGGGATTGGATTCATATAATCTCGTAAATATCTTTTCAGCGCCATCCAGCTGCGACAGACGGTATAAATTTTCTCCGATAGTCATCAGATCCCGTTCAGTATAGTCTCTGGTCAGGACCTCGTTGGCATAGGACGTATCAATCGCAATAGAGTAAGAATCTCTTATCAACCTCAGGTATGGGTTCGTCCACTCAATCACTGATCCGGGGACACGCTTTTCCATTTCTTCCATCAGATACTGCAATTTTTGTATGTCGTTCTCGCGCGCATAATATTCAGCTACCTGTAAGAAAGCAGTGCGATAGTTCTGCAATAATCCTTTAATATTTCTATCATAATATACTGTAGAATCCTGAAGTCCTCTGTATTTATAGATATCAATGAGGTTCCTCTCCAGCCTATCGGGTGAAATCTTCCAGTTTTTGAATGGTACTATTTTATAGGCCAAACCATCCATACGCATAAATTGCTGAAATTCTGTTAGCATATTGCTACGGGCCACAGTTACAGCAAAGTATACCGGTTTTTTCCATTTATTCGCACTTAATATACGTAATACCATATAATCTTGTATCCGCAGGGCGCCGACTCCCCGTGCCTTTAATGCCGGATCCACCCGAAATGTAATCTTGTTGGGTACGCTTATATCCTGAGATTGGAATTTGCTTTTAAATTCCCTGGCCTGTGCTTCACCATAAGATCGCGGAACTTCAAGGGAAACCTTTTTGGATTCCCATGGGATCAGGCCTAGTTGGTCGATTTCATCATCACTTAATCTTACATCAACCTTTGGCTCCAGATCACGCAACTGGCGTATATACCAACCTGTATTCAATAAACTGAGATTTACGACTCTTACATCACGTCGGATACTGTCAACTTCCTGCAGGTACCAGAGCGGAAATGTATCATTATCACCATTGGTAATCAGAATTGCATTTGGCTCGCAGGAATTCAGCATATTATAAGAATAATCCCACGCAACGTATCTTCCTGTACGTTTATGGGTATCATAATTTTTTGCTAAAACCATTACCGGCCCCAGCAGTAACAACACTACAAACACCACCACACCCAGAATGGGTGATTGATTATTTTCCTCTTTCTTCTTTTTAAATGAACCAAAAACAAATTCCATAATACCGGCATAGCCTAATCCAACCCAGATAGAAAATGCAAAGAACGATCCCACATAACTATAATCCCTTTCCCTGGGTTGCGGATCCGGTTGATTTAAATATAGGACGATAGCCAGACCCGTCATAAAGAAAAGTCCAAGCACAGCCAGGGCATGTTTTTTATCGTGTTTAAATTGCCAGGCCAGACCTATAATACCCAGAATAAGAGGTATAGCAAGAAATTGTCTGGGATCTACGTCGCGTTCATTCTCATCCATACCGGCAAATTGCCATAGAAAATACCGAATATACATTTTATCAATTTGGTATTTCCAAAAATACTCCCCTGCGCTTTTATAGTTCTTGCCATTTGGCGACTCACGCCAGACTTTTGCCCGGTCGGTAATACTGTGATCACCATATTGCTCACGATTTATATAAGAGAGAAACTTTTCGACCGTTTCCGGATTATTTTCATCTATGATGGGGTCCATGTTCGAACGAATGAATATCATCGTATAAGTGCTGTAACCAACAATGATTAAAAAAATCGACATAGAAATGATACTGGCCAGTTTCTTATTATTATTTACCGCCCAGATAACAATCGCAATTAAGGCAATAAAAACCACAGCCAGGCCAAATGCACCACTGTATTCAGCCACTTTTGGTAAATATTTTACCAGGCCGGGATAGATAAACAAGATAATGCCGGCCGAGATGCCTACCATAATAAAAAATGACTTGAAATTAAAATCAAAACGTTTATAGTAATAGATCATAATAACAAAGGGCAATGCCAGGATATTGAGTAAATGTACACCAAGCGCAAGACCGATCAGATAGGAGATCATCAGAAGATAGCGTTCGTTCCCGGGTTCATCTGACTTCTCGGCCCAGACTAGTGCCAGGTAAACGATTAGAGATGTAAACAACATACCGGGGGCGTATACCTCTGCTTCCACGGCATTGAACCAGAAACTATGTGTAAATGCAAATGTCAGCGCGCCAATAATTCCGGAGAAAATTGCCGTTTGCCAGTCACTAAGTGTTTCCAGACGTCCTTTCCATTCACGCACAAGATGAACAATGCTCAAATACAGCAACATTATTGTAAGTGAACTTGAGAGAACTGAAATATAATTTACCCTTAAAGCAATATCTTCTGTAAATGGTATCATTGTAAACAAACGTCCGAGCAGAAGAAAGAAAGGCGCTCCCGGTGGATGAGGTACCATGAGACCGTAACTGCAGGCAATGAATTCTCCGCAGTCCCAGTAGGATACGGTCGGCGAAACGGTCATTGCATAGACAATAAAAGTTACAAAAAACACAAGTGCAGCAGTAATTCTATTTGTTTTTACCCACTCCATTCCAATTCCCCTATTTTCAATTTCTAAATCTATTTTTTTCACTATTTATTCTGAATTATTCATATGATTGGATACACTGCATATAATATGACTATTTAAGGCATGAATTATTATCCAACGCTGTGAACCGATAATAAGCTGCTAAAAGCTCAATCACATCAATTTCAGAGCTATGTTCAATTAAATGCGGAATAATTTTACTGGCTCTATACCCGGCGATCAGTATTTTCATCGTCACCTCTTGTTTTTATTTTGAGATGAGTTGCCTTTCATCAAACATAAATTTATTGGATTCAGATGTTGCGAGCCATTGTTTTAGCGTCTGAGCTGTGGTGTCCTTCTGCGAAAGAATTGGCCGTTCGACAGGCCATTCTATACCAATTTCCGGATCATTCCATAATATGCCGGATTCTCCATCTGAGTTATATATTCCGGTACAAAGATATTGAATTTCCGCATAGTCGGACAGCACACAGAATCCCCGGGCAAAACCCGCCGGAGCCCAGATTTGTTTTCTATCTTCGGCTTTAATTTTTTTCCCAAACCAATGTCCCAAAGTCGGCGATTTTTTGCGAATATCCACCGCAACCAGAAATGCCTCACCTTGTAAAACACGCATCAGTTTACCCATCGGTGGTTCCCACTGAAAATGTAACCCGCGCAGTACATCATTGACTGACCCGGAGTGATTTTCCTGTACAAACATCGTAGGAAGACCAAGCTCCTTATACTGGTCTGCACGAAATTCCTCTACGAAAAATCCACGTTCATCCTTAAAATATTCATGGGCAATGACTGCAACCGATCCCAGAGCAATTTCTTCTATATGAACCTGCATTTATCTTTAAATCTCCTTATTAACTTATTCCGCGCCGGAAGTCTGGCATAAAACTTAAACTTCGAAACGTCTTATTTCCTTTAATAAAATAATCCTTTACAACACTTTTCCGATAAAACATAGGCCACAGACATTTATCCGGAATGGATCTAATTTCCTGTACCTGTTTTCTTTTTTTCAGCATCATACCTAGATGCAATAATAACCAGATATATGCTTTGATGATAGCATACACATGGTTAAAATTAAACCGGACAAATGCGGCAAAGAAAATATTAACGAAATCAAGAAAAAACCTTATAATTAATACACGAATCAGGCTTATTAGTTCAAAATTTTTTAGCATCATGAAGATATTATTCCTATGATTCCAGTACAGTTTCAAAAAACTATCAGGTTTTAGGGTAGCCCCGGCAAAATGATAAATTACAGATTCCGGAATCACTTTCAGCTTATGGCCGGTAAGTTGCATACGCCAGCATAAGTCGATTTCTTCCATATGGAGCACAAAATCCTCATCCAGATAACCACTTTTTTTAAGGGCACTTACCCGCACGAACATTGCGGCTCCACTGGTCCAGAATACCTCGGTTTCATCATCATACTGACCTTCGTCTTTTTCAATGGTAAAAAACAACCTGCCGCGTAAAAAAGGATATCCATATATATCTATAAATCCACCGCTGGCGCCGGCATATTCAAAATATCCTTCATCAATCAGCGAACGGATTTTGGGTTGTAAAGCACCTATTGTCTGATCACTTTCTGCTGCAGCAACCAGAGGCTCCAGCCAGTTGGCGGTCACCTCCACATCGTTATTTAAAAGAACGGCATATTTGCTCGCGACCTCGCGCAGGGCCAGATTATATGCCCGGCTGTAACCGGCATTATTCCCGGTTTGCAATATTTTAACCTGGTTAAAATTTTCCTGCGTAAATACGACACTATCATCACTGGAATTATTATCGACAAGTACTATTTCATAATTTTGATATGTTCCGGCCAACAAGGAATCAAAGCACGCCTGCAGAAATTGCTTACCATTATAATTTAACACCAGTATACTAACCAGTGGTTGATTTTCGGGCATATTTCCTACTAACCTGAATTATTTAATTTAGCTTATTAATTTGAAAATATTTAGAGTTAAAATCAAATATTTCGTATAAATTTAAATATTAAAGGTGGGTGACTAAATCAGGTGTTTTGTCAGAATTATCCTATTTTTATTAAACCCATTTTTTGAGAATAATTTTTACGTACAAAGTTTCTAATCGCAAGGTTGTCGGCTGATCTTAATTCAGGGTCTTCACCGACAATCGTAAATGCATCTGCCCGGGATTGTTTTAATAAATGATAATCTGTGATGGGATTTGCCAGTTTAAAATCAGGCATTCCGTGCTGTTTTGTACCAAAAAAATCACCCCATCCTCTCAGGCGCATATCTTCTTCTGCAATAAAAAATCCATCGGTTGAGCCGGTCAATGCACGCATTCGCAGTTCTGCTGTTTCACCTATCTTATTTGGTGTCTTCAATATGCATATAGATTTCATATCGCTTCGTCCAACCCGGCCACGTAACTGATGTAATTGGGCTAATCCGAACCGCTCCGCATGTTCGATCAGCATGATAGTCGCCCGGGGTACATCGACGCCAACCTCAATAACAGTGGTTGTCACCAGAATTTTTATTTTACCAGAGGAGAATTTTTCCATTATTTTCTTTTTTTCCTCTGATTTCATTCGCCCATGTAGCAAAGCAGACGGGATATTTTTAAAATATGTCGATTTTAATAATTCGAAACTTTCAGTGGCTGCTTTCAGATCAATTTTTTCAGATTCTTCTACCAATGGAAAAACAATATAAGCCTGCTCGTTTTTACCAGTTTTAGCAGCTATAAACTTATAGATTTTATCAGCACTTTCATCAAAACGCCAGTGTGTTTCAATCGGTTTTCTTCCCGGTGGCATCTCATCAAGAACGGATACATCCAGACTGCCGTAAACAGTTAAAGCCAGTGACCGGGGAATCGGAGTCGCTGTCATCACGAGGACATCCGCATTGATCCCTTTTACCACCAGTTCTGATCGTTGCATCACACCAAAACGATGCTGCTCGTCAATAATCACAAGTCCTAATTTTGAAAAATTCACCTTTTCCTGGATAAGAGCGTGGGTTCCGATCAGAATGTGTGGATCTCCGGTGCCGATCATTCGGAATAATTCATCTCTGGATTTTGCTTTCGTACTCCCGGTGAGCATAGATATGCGAATATCTGTTTTCTTTAAATATTGGCGTATATTGTGGAAATGTTGTTCGGCCAGAATCTCAGTAGGAACCATAAGTGCCGCCTGATAACCATTGTCTATGGCAATCAGCATGGCCATCAATGCAATCAGTGTTTTTCCCGATCCGACATCACCCTGCAGCAAACGATTCATAGGACCTGGATTTTTCATGTCGGCCCTGATTTCTTTCATAACCCGCATTTGAGCTTTTGTCATTGAAAACGGTAGATTTTCATACAATTTTGCTAAATGTTCACTTGTTTTTTCAAAACCAATTCCTGGTTGTACCTCATTTACCTGACGTTTCTGCAAAGCAAGGAGCACCTGTAAAAAGAAAAATTCTTCATATTTCAATCTGTTAATGCTTTTTTTTAATTCAACACCTGATTTTGGCAAATGTATATCGACCAATGCGGTTTTCCGATCAGGGAATTTATACTTCTTTATAATTTCCGGTGAAAGTGATTCTGTAATATCTGCAAATATTATACCCGTGTTTTGAAAAAAAATTCTGCGTAATAAATATGAATTAACCCCGGCATTTTTTAAAGCCTCAGACCCGGGATAGACAGGTAATATTTTGCCCGTGTGAATCATTGTTGAAAAGTCACCCTCACCAATCAAGTCATAATCAGGATGTGTCATTTGATACCCGCGATAAAAAGAAATTTTTCCTGAAAATGAAATCCATTCTCCTACCTGAAATAATTTTTTATAATATTGTACATTTTGAAACCAGGTGGCTTCAAGAATCCCTTTCTCATCGGAAATCACAATATAAAATACAGGTCTGCGCGCCCGGCGTATACCCAGGGCCTCAATTTTTCCGATGACTGTAACTTCCCTATTTAATTCCAGTTGATCTAAAGGTACAATATTAGTTCTATCGAGATATTTCCTGGGATAAAAAGTTCTCAGGTGTGTTATCGTCTTTATACCTGCTTTATAAAATGTCTCTGCACGGCCGGGTCCAATGCCTTTCAGATATTGCAGATCATCTGACACGTGTGCACCTGTAATATGATTAATAATTGGGAAGGATTAAATGAATTTTCTACTGGTTTTTATGAATCTTTTTAACCATCCCGTCTTCTAATTCGATCATCCGGGAGGCTTGTACAGCCATTAACTCATTATGTGTAACAATAATGAATGTCTGGTTAAATTTTTTATTAAAATTTAAAATTAATTGGTACAAAGACTCGCTATTATTTTTATCCAGATTACCGGTTGGTTCATCAGCCAGAACAAGTTTTGGATTATTAATCAGCGCCCTCGCCACTGCGACACGTTGACGCTCACCGCCTGACAGCTGACCGGGTTTATGATTCAACCTGTTATCCAGGCCAACTTCACCAAGCAATTTCAACGCATCACTCTTAACTCTTTCTATGTCCTTATTATACATCATTCCGGGTAACATAACATTTTCCAGTGCCGTAAATTCCGGCAACAGATGATGAAACTGAAACACAAACCCGATATTTTCATTCCGAAAACGGGCCAGTTTCTGATCATCCAGTTCAAACACATTTTGACCGTTAATTTGAACTTCTCCACCTGAGGGTTTATCAAGAGATCCGAGCACATGCAGAAGGGTACTTTTACCCACACCTGAAGGTCCGATGATAATGACAACTTCACCCTGGCTTACCTCAAGGTTTATGCCTTTCAGTACATTTATCACTTCCGGGCCGTTCTGATAATTTTTATAGATCTCAGTTGCTATTAAAATATTACTCATAACGAATGGCTTCCACCGGAAAAAGTTTAGCGGCCTTATATGCCGGATAGACCGAGGCGAGCAGACATAACACCAGGGCTACAACAGAAATAGCTACAAAATCTGAAAGTTGCAATTGCATGGGTAATGCATCAATGATATAGACATCAGCCGGCAGCGAAATAATTTTAAACTCCATCTGCATAAAACCGATTGAATAACCGAGAATACATCCCAGGCCAGTACCAATAAATCCGATAATCACGCCTTCATATACAAATATTTTCATAATACTGCGCGCAGTAGCACCCATACTTTTTAAAATACCTATTTCCCGGGTTTTCTCCATGACAATCATAATCAAGGAACTAATAATATTAAAAGCCGCCACCATGATTATCAGGCTAAGAATAACAAAAGCACCCCATTTCTCGATTTCCATCCAGCTGAATAATGACTTGTTGAGTTCAAACCAGGTTTGTGTGGTATACGGGTAACCCAGTTCATCTTCAATTTCCTTTGCGATAACGTCTGCGGCTTGATAATCATCGACTTTTATTTCCACCCATGAGATACCATCAGGCATCATAAACAGTTTTTGCGCCGCTTCAATAGAAATAAATGACGTCACACGGTCAAATTCATAATATCCGAATTCCACTATACCGGCGACATAAAACTCCATCACCCTTGGTTGTGAAAATATACCGCCATCTTTTGGCAGTGTAAACAAACGTACCACTTCACCTAAATTTGTTGCCAGCAATCTATCGGCAAGATACCGCCCCAGGATGATGCCGTTTAATTTTTTACCACCAATCTCTTTTTTACTTAGATCGAACTCACCATGAATTATCTTATCTTTAATATTATTCACCACATCAGCCAGCTCCGGATCCAATGCTTTGACAGTGGTGGGTCGTTGCACTGTTTTGGAGCGGATCATACTTTCTTCAAATATCGTCGGTGATACCGCCACTACCCGCGGGTGCTTTTTGGCTATATCAACCAGATTCTGGTAGTCTTTAATTGTCTCGGTAAAATATTTACGTAACCTGATATGGGCGCCTGCATCAATAAGTTTTGATCGCACCTCTGCTTCAAAACCATTCATTACCGATAAGACCAGAATAAGTGCCGTAACGCCGATCGTTACCCCGGCAATTGACACCAGTGTAATGATTGAAATAAAACCGGTGCGTCTTTTTGCCCGGAAATATTTTTTAGCGATAAAAATTTCGTAAGACATCAGGAATCCCTTCCGGTTTCCGGACGCATCTGGGGAAAGAAAATCACATCACGAATGCTGGGGGAGTTTGTAAGCAGCATAACCAGTCGATCGATGCCTATGCCCAGACCGGCTGTAGGCGGCATACCATATTCAAGAGCACGTATATAATCTTCATCCAGCACCTGCGCCTCATCATCACCCTTCTCGCGCAGTTTGAGCTGATCTTCAAAGCGTTCGCGTTGATCGAGCGGATCATTGAGTTCGCTGAAGGCATTGGCGATCTCCTTACCACCGATTACTGCCTCAAATCTTTCCACTAATTGTGGATTATCCCGATGCTTTTTTGCCAGCGGTGACATCTCTATCGGATAATCCATGATATATGTGGGTTGGATTAATTTCGGTTCCACTTTTTCACCAAAAATCTCATCAATAAGTCTGCCATATCCCATGGAACTATCTTCTTCAATATCAAGTTCCCGTACTTTTTTTCTTAATGTTTCTTCATCCATTTTACTCACATCGATCCCGGTATATTCTTCTATGGCATCAAACATAGTTAATCTTCGCCAGGGTGCCTTAAAATCAAGCTCATGATCCTGAAAGGGTAATTTTGTTGTACCAAAGACACCAAGAACCACATGATTCACCAGATTCTCAACGAATTCCATCATCCATATATAATCTTTATAAGCCACATAGAGTTCAATTTGTGTGAATTCCGGATTATGGAAGCGGCTCATGCCTTCATTACGAAAATCTTTAGAGAATTCATAAACCCGGTCAATCCCGCCAACAACCAAACGTTTAAGATATAATTCATTCGCGATTCTTAAATAGAGATCCATATCCAGCGCATTGTGATGCGTCACAAATGGACGTGCAGTTGCCCCACCATACACCGGTTGCAGAATAGGGGTTTCTACTTCAAGGAAATCGGCGTTATCCAGGTACTTTCGCATGGATGTGATGATTTGGCTTCTTTTTTTAAATACCTCTTTTACATCCGGATTTACAACCAAATCCACATACCGCTGACGATAGCGGGCTTCTTTATCTGCGAATTGATCAAAAATGACTTTTTCATTGTCTTCAATTTTTTCTTTTACAATCGGGAGTGGCCGTAATGATTTTGATAAAAGTTCCAATTTACTTGCCAGTACCGAAGTCTCACCGGTTCGTGTTTTAAAAACGATACCTTCAATGCCAACAAAATCACCGATATCCAGAATATTAAAAATTTCATATGTCTGATCACCGACTTTATCCTGTCGGATATAAACCTGAATTTTTCCTTTCGTATCCTGAATATGAAAAAAAGCCGCTTTTCCCATTAAGCGAACCGAGATAATCCGGCATGATACACAGTCTCTATGTTCTTTTTGCTCATCAAATTGTGCAATGATATCGGCTGAAAAATCAGAGGTTTCAAATGAATAGGTATAAGGATTTACACCTAATTCGGCCAGTTTTTTTAATTTATCACGGCGGATTCGGATAAGTTCATTAATTTCTTCCAAAAATTGCTCCCTGACTATGTTGTATAGATGTTACATTTATTGAGATATGAGAAATTCCTTTATGAAGGTATGCAGATTACCATCCATAACGGCCCCGGTATTACTTGTTTCATAACCTGTTCTATGATCCTTGACCATATTATAGGGATGAAATACATATGACCGGATCTGGCTTCCCCAGCCAATTTCTTTTTTTTCACTTCCCATCTCTTCTTTTTTCTTACGTTGCTCTTCTTCTTTTAATTTGTAGATACGGGCAGCCAGAATTTTCATGGCATTGGCTTTATTTTTATGCTGTGATCGCTCATTCTGGCATTGAACTACAATTCCCGTTGGCATATGCGTTATGCGTATCGCTGAATCAGTCTTGTTTACATGCTGGCCACCGGCACCACTGGCCCGATAAGTGTCAATTCTCAGATCCGCCGAATTAATCTCAACATCGATCTTCTCATCAATTTCGGGCAGGATAAATACAGACGCAAAAGATGTGTGTCGTCTTTTATTTGAATCGAAAGGAGAAATTCGTACCAGGCGATGTACACCTGCTTCCGCTTTCAGATATCCATAGGCATAATCACCAACCACCTCAATCGTCACACTTTTAACACCCGCTTCTTCACCAACCTGAAAATCCATCGTTTCTGTTTTAAATCCGGCCTGTTCACAATATCTGAGATACATTCGCATCAGCATCTCGGCCCAATCCTGAGATTCTGTTCCCCCGGCACCGGGATGGATAGTTAATATTGCATTTTTAGAATCTAATTCATCTCTGAACATATGCCGGAATTCGAGATCATCGAGGTTTTTTTCAATTTGATTTAGTTGTTCCAGAATTTCCGTGTCCAAACCACCGGCCGGATCCTCATCATGTAATTCTGCCAGGACATCCAGATCATCAATCAGCTGACTTTGTTTTTCCCATTGCTCCACCCGGTTTTTTCGGACATTGATCCGCTTTAGAACATTTTGTGCCTGTTCATTATCATCCCAGAATCCCGTGGCATTCGTCTTTAATTCAAGATTCTTTATCTCTTCACGTTTGTTATCTATTTCAAAGATAACCTCGTAATTGTTCCAGTTTATTCTGCGTTTTATTAATCCGATCCAGAATTTCTGCTTCCATTACACCTCCGGCATGCCAAAACAGGCTGATTAAATATATTTTAGTTAAAGTATTGAATTTACATTATTCATTGTATTCACGCAATAAGAGGTAGTGTCAATTATAGCCAAAAACTTTATTATTTCCAACGGATCGCCGGGGCGATTAGCAAAACTTTACAATGAAACCGGTACAGATATTAATAACCCACCCCCTCTTTCCCCCTCCCTAAACGCATTTAGGGAGGGGGATGAAA
>CAYULK010000022.1:4033-20627 GCA_964445625.1 uncultured Calditrichota bacterium | reverse complement strand
TTGAGGCTGTGTGTAGCTGGGTTCATCACCCTCGTTATGGCCATGTCTGCGATAACAGATCATGTCTATGACAACATCTTTTTTGAATTTTTTCCGGAAGTTTAAAGCCAGTTCTACAACATGCACACATGCCTCGGGATCTTCACCATTTACATGAAATATCGGGGCCTGGATCATTCGCGCCACATCAGTCGCGTAAACGCTTGATCTGGCGGCTGCCGGCGATGTTGTGAAACCGATGCCATTATTAACAACAATGTGAATCGTGCCGCCTGTCTGAAAACCATGTAGTTGGCTTAAATTAAGTGTTTCTGCAACAACACCCTGACCGGCAAAAGCCGCGTCTCCGTGTACCAGTACGGCCAGCACACGATTATGACCGGCATCACCCATTTGATCCTGGCGTGCCCGTACCATTCCTTCTACAACCGGATTGACAGCCTCAAGATGGCTGGGATTTGAAGCCATGGTTACTTTCATTTTCCGGCCATTGGGATGAATATGTTCCCCGGCAGCTCCCAGATGATATTTTACATCTCCCGAGCCGTGTTGTGTTGCAGGATCAAGATTCCCTTCAAATTCCCGGAATATTTTTTTATAACTTTTATGCAGTATATTGGCCAGGACATTCAGGCGTCCACGATGCGAGGTTCCGATAATAGTTTCCTGATAATTATTTTCAATTGCATTATTAAGAAGATGATTTAACATTGGAATCAGAGTTTCCGCACCTTCAAGACCAAATCGCTTATGACCGACATATTTGGTATGAAGAAATTTTTCAAATGCTTCAGCTGCATTTAGCATGACCAGAATTTCGCGCATGTGGTCATTACTCAGCCAACGGCTGTGATTTATTCCCTCAACATGATTCTGGATCCACGATTTCTGATCGGGCTCCTGAATATGCATATACTCTATTCCAATCGTCCGGCAATACGTTTCCCTGAGTATCTCAATAATCTCCCGCAAGGATAACCGGTTTTTACCAGCCAGACCCATGGTGCTGAATTTCCGGTCGTAATCCCATAATGTAAGTCCGATTCTTGCCGGATCCAGTTCAGCATGTGTTTTTACCTCTTTATCCAGCGGGTTTGTATGTGCCACCAGATGTCCACGTACCCGATACATATTAATCAGATGTAAAACACGTGCCTGTTTTTCAAATAAGGCACCCTGATCAGCACTTTCAAAAAAAGGATTTATATCACGCTTAAGTTTGATTGTCTCATCGCGTATACCCAGATTATCATAGATTTCTTCGTAGAAATTATCTTCACCTGAAAGGAGGCGATGGATATTCTGCAGAAATTCACCGCTCTCAGCACCCTGGATAACCCGATGATCATAGGTACAGGTCATTGTCATCACTTTACCGATTCCCAGATTAGCCAGTAAATTCGGATCTGCACTATGATATTCCGCCGGATAATCGATGGCGCCTGTCGCGATGATGCTGCTTTGCCCACTCATGAGCCTTGGTACGGAATGAACAGTTCCAATTACACCCGGATTGGTTAGTGACACATTAGTATTCATAAAGTCATCCGGTTCGATTTTGTTTGCTTTAATTTTACGCAGCATTTCATTATAGGCAGCAAAGAACTCATTAAAATTCATCATATCTGCCTGTTTGATATTTGGTACCAGCAATGATCTTGAACCATCTTTTTTCGTAACATCTACCGCAAGACCAAAATTAATATGCTCATTTTTTATTTTATGCGGTATACCATCAATCTCCATAAAGGCGTTTCCTAACGATGGTACTATTTTAAGCGCCTTCAGGATAGCCCAGGCGATAATATGTGTAAAACTTAATTTTCCACCAACGGTATTTGCCAGAAAACCATTGATAATACGACGGTTTTCTTCCAGTAATTTAACCGGTATTATCCGTGTGGATGTGGCGGTAGGAACCTGGAGACTACCCTCCATATTTTCAACGATACGTGCTGCAAAGCCACGCAGAGGTTCAGCATCAAATTCCTGCATCGCTTTTTCTGTTTTCTTTTCTTCTGTTTCAACCTTTACAGATCCTGTCAATCCCTGAACATTGGTATTCATGGGCGATGGTTTATAATCAGCAAAAAAGTCACGCCAGCTCTCAGCCACTGTATTCGGATCGTCAACAAACTGGCGATACATTTCATCAATCAGCCAAACATTTGGTCCAAATTTTTCTTCGGCCATTATTCCTCTGTAATAAATTTACTAACTGGAAATTAAAAATTAAGTATGTATTCTGCTTATTCCTTGATAAAACAGTATAAATTAATGCATAACTGTAATCAATCCAACATTAAACACCTGTATAACGAATCATTTTACCATGTAAAGTTAGTATATATGTATAAGTAGAAGTTGAAATATGAGAGGATGTAATGGGGTTTATACTGGAAACTGGATGCTGGTTACTGGTTGCTGGTTGCTGGGCGGAGCGGAGATTCCAACTTGTCGGGAATGCGGGATACTCGATGCTCGATGCTCGATGGTGGATTCCGGTATCCGGTTTTTTTGCTAAACAGTACAAACTGCTGGTCTCAATATTGCATATATGTAAGATAGGGGATTATTCTAAATGAACTATAAAACAATATTTATATTAATTTACATCCATCTCAGTTTCAGTATTTTGTGGTCCGGCGCCTGGGTAAAACCACAGGGCGGTTATTATTTTAAGCTCACTGCGAATTATATGTTAACCGACCAGGAATTTAACCATAAGGGTGAGAAAATCAGTTACCTTGGTAATGATCTTGTTTTTGATGATACGCAATTCAGAGATATTAATATATATATGTACTACGAATATGGCGTCACTAATAATATTACAATATGGGGTGATCTGGCATATAAATCATATACATCCAGTCGCACAATATCCACCTCCTATGCTACAATCGAAGAAATTGCCTCAACAACCGGATTTGCTGATTTGCGGATTCTCGGAGTTTATGGAATCATGAATGAACCGATTGCAATTTCATTTGCCGCGGGTCCGAAGATTCCTATGGGATATTCAAGGAAACCCGAGAATGACGGTCCGGCGCTTGGCACCGGTTATGTGGACCTGGAAGGATATCTGACTCTCGGCGCCAGTCTGTACCCGGTTCCGGCATATCTGAGTACTTCTGCCGGCTATAGGTTTCGTGGTGGAAAATTTAATGACGAAGTTTACTTTAATGCCGAGGCGGGATATACGCTCGGTAACTTTTTTTTTAAGGCATTTTTAGAACTGATCCGTAATACTTCCACACCACCTGATCTATATGGCCGGACTATAGTCAGCCCTTTGCCCGGTGGGGGCGGCACACTCCCCAATATAATTGTTGGTGATCAGGATATCAGCAAATTTCTGCCGTCGATTACTTATAATTTCAAGGAGGGGATGAGTATTCTGGCAGAAATTAATCACATATTTGCCGGAAAAAACACTTTAAGCGGAACAACATATTCACTAGGTTTGGTATTTTATAGATAGAAAATAAGGAGGTGTTTTATGAATATACATCGTTTAAAATTCTTATTACCGGTATTGATGACTGTTTTCTGGTTTTCATGTGAGGTCTTGCAACCGGAAGCGCCGGGTGCGGAGGTTTTAAAACAGGACGGTAAAATTTTCATCCGGGATCAGACCGGTAAATCCTGGGATATAACCCACGCTGTTGAGAAGTATGGTTTTGATCCTGCTGTATTCAGGCATGGTCTTGGTCCTAATGCCATCCGGCCAATCCAGGATCCGGTAATGTTGCGGCCCGGCGACTCCGGTTATCCCGTCCCGGATGCTCAGAGTGTTGTTATCGGTGTAAATCTGGCAGGCGATTCCCGGGCATATCCTCTTAGTGTGATGATCCGCCACGAAATCGCGAACGAAAAATTCGGTGATACGCATGTGTCTGTCGCTTACTGACCTCTGATAGAATTGACTGCCGTGTACAGTCGGGAGATTGATGGAAAAATTCTGAATTTAAGCGCCAGTGGTTGGACATATCGCAGTACTTTTGTTTTATATGATTATGAGACTGAGAGCATCTGGTATCATTTATCCGGCACCGATGGATTAACCTGCATCAGCGGTCAATATGCGGATCGCAAGTTAGAGGAGTTTCCTTCGTCCAGAACGCGTTGGTCAGACTGGATAGCTGCAAATCCAAATTCCGGGTTTTTGAAATATTAGGTTGACATGTTCATAAATCCCCGGGAAAAACCGGAGGGGTTTGGAGTTAGGAGGTAGAAATTAGGAATGAAAAATTAATAACATGTTCCTGTTGATTATGAAAGATCTTTTTTTATTTCATTTCTCATTCTGAATTACTTATTACTCATTTCTGGTGCCTGAATTTCATTTAGGTTGTTTTTCTGGGATGTTAAAATCTCTACTAGCATTTCTTTTTCTTCTAATGCTACACCTTTGTATTTATTCAGGTTCGAAATTGAGTTTCCTTCAGCATGCCCATTTTTGATCAGTGTTTTTAGTATCCGTATTTAATACCGGTTCAATTCATGATAAAGATATGAAAGTGATTCGGAATTAATGGATTCGCTACCATTGTGCTCATTCATTTTTAATTTTCCTCCATACTATTTGAGTTTTATCAGAATTCGAATGTAATTTAATATCGTGTCAACAAAAATGGAAAATTAACCAGCCTTTTATTTCACCAGATTGGTATTTGTAACTTTTAATATTTTCACTATATTACGCTTATCCCTGTAAGCACCAATTACTGTTCAATCCGGAATCAGAATAATGACTGATGTACATAGACCAGAAGTCAGAAGTTATAATATGAGCCGTATAAAGGGAAAAAACACCAATCCTGAATTACTGGTCCGAAAATTTCTTTTTTCCCTAGGATATCGCTACAGACTTCACTACACAAAACTTCCCGGTAAACCAGACATTACTTTCACTAAAATCAGATTGGTAATCTTCATACATGGTTGCTTTTGGCATGGACATGAAGGATGTAAATATTACAAAGTTCCTCAAACCAGAAGAGAGTGGTGGTTAAACAAAATTAATGGAAACAAGAAAAAAGATAAAGATAATATTAAGGAACTTCAGTCTGATGAATGGGAAGTGATCACGATCTGGGAGTGCGACTTAAAACCAAAGAAAAAAGAACAAACATTAACAAATCTTAAATCAAAACTGATGAATTTCTATGGTAATACCCGTAGTTGACATATTTGCTGGTCCGGGCGGTCTTGGAGAAGGATTCTCTGAATTAACAAGAGATAATAATAAACCTGTTTTTAAAATTGCTCTCTCAATCGAATCAGAGAAATTTGCACATCAGACTCTGATGTTAAGAAGTTTTTTCAGGCAGTTTCCGGCCGGAGAGGCGCCTGATGAGTACTATTCATACATAAAAGGCAGAATATCTTTATCAGAATTATACAGGACTTTTCCCCAAATTGCCAAAAAAGCAGAAAAAGAAGCGTTAAGAATTACCCTCGGTGAAACCGACAATTCTCTGGTTGATATGTTCATATCGGATTCAATTCAAGATTATAAAAACTGGGTGCTTATTGGTGGGCCACCATGCCAGGCATATTCAGTGGTTGGCAGATCCAGAAGCGGTGGTATTGACCCAAATGACAAAAGAGTATTCCTTTACCGGGAGTATTACAGGATACTTGCTGTTTTCAAACCACCTGTATTCGTTATGGAAAATGTCAAAGGTTTATTATCGGCAAAGATAGATCAAAGCCCAATATTCAGACAAATCCTTGATGACCTGAAAGATCCTGTTGCAGCGTTCAGGAAACTAAATGGCTCAAAATCTGAGCAACTAAACTGTCCCGGATATAAAATTTATTCATTTACCACCCCGGAAGATAATAATGATCTCTTTAATCAGGAATCTGTCCGGCATGGTGACTATGTGATTAAATCCGAATGTTATGGTATTCCCCAAACCAGACACAGAGTGATATTATTAGGAATTAGAAATGATTTGAACAATATGTCAATAAACCGGCTAAGAAAAGAGGAACCAGTACCATTCAAAAGTGTTATTTCTGACTGGCAAAAACAGCAAGCTAAATTTGTTGACCTGGATGGTGATGGTATTAACGATAATACTTTTCAAGAGCGGAGTGGAAAGAGGAAACAATTATTCGGCCCAGGTGCGAAGTCA
Organism: uncultured Calditrichota bacterium; assembly: GCA_964445625.1. Taxonomy (GTDB): domain Bacteria; phylum Calditrichota; class Calditrichia; order JAJRVZ01; family JAJRVZ01; genus CAVXXB01. Next base: position 14,478 of record CAYULK010000022.1, on the reverse strand, counting down.
CAGCAACAAAAGGGCTCGCCCCGGGAGATGGGTTCTGAACAGAAGCAGCAAAAAAAGGGTAAAAAAGGGAAGAATTAAAAAGGCAATTTATGAATTGGTTAAAATTTATTATTGTTCTTATAATATTATTTACATCGCTTAATGCGCAGCTGCAAACCTACGCATATATTAATGAAGCGTATGAAAGCAATCCCTTTCGTAATCCTGATGCAAAAGAAAGTTGGGTCTCAACTATTGAAGGAGGAATTCAAGTCAACTTTTCCCCCATAGATTTGAGCTATAATGGTAGTTTTACAAATTTTTCCGGTTTTTCTGATAGAAGTTACTATTGGCATCAGGCAGCTTTTTTTGGCTCATTTGGGAACACAAGTACGGGCGCTTATTTTAATCAACGGTTTAACAGGAATGACTATACTCTGTATAATTATAACTCATTTACAGGATATATAAAGCATTCTGAGAAGATAGGTACTTTCAATCTATATCTTGCAACAAATTTGATTTTGAACGACTATCCTGAACTGGCTGAAATAAATAATTATGAATTAAATGGTAGCATGCGTATTAACAAGAGTTTTCAGACCGGGACAACATTTATATTAGGTCTTTCGATACATTATAAAAAGTATACGACGACATATTCGTATCTCGATACAGTATCGACAGGATCAGGGTCAGGAAAAGGAATGTATTCCGAATCACAATCCATACTTCAACCGGTGGAAATAGATGCACCTTCTGTATCACAAATGGGATACTGGGTACGTCTTGCACAATCATTAAGTCAAAGTACCGGAATTGCGGCGCAAATCAGATCACGAAATAATATAAAAGGAGCTACCCGGTACGTTGCCGGCTTACCATACAATTATAATGAGGAATCAGAACTTTTTGATGATCCGATGGGATATGAATTGCAGTCCTTAGGGATTGAGATAACACAAATATTACCAGCCCAAATAATCCTGAAAGCCAGCACTTATCTTGGCAAAAAATCTTATACGGCTCAGGGTATTTATCTTGATCAGGAAATATTTGAGGAAGGAATATTACGTGAGGATAATTATCACAGTGCTCACATGAGTTTGAGAAAGAACTTCTCTATTCATAAAACCAGAGTAACTATTGAATTCTGGTACAGATGGATGACAAACAAATCAAACAGTTATTGGTATAATTATGATAATCATTATGGAAGCATATCATTGAGTTTAAATATCTGAAATTAAGCAACTTAGACCCTGAAACCACGCCTCCGGCGGGCAGGCAAGTTCAGGGTGACATTTTCATAAAAAAAAAGGAGAAGTTTTACTTCTCCTTTTTTGAGTAGAGGAATCTATGTTCTGTTACATTATAGTCTTAATCAATTATTGATTTAGCCATTACGATGACTGCCGGCTTAACACGTGTATTTACCACTTTTACCAATCTTTTGGATACATCAAAAAAATCTGCAATAAACATATATGCAAAAGGTATTACGTAAGCCAGTATTACTATTCCTATGATCGCTTCTTTCATCTCTCAAGTCTCCTTAATTTGATATATACTACGCATCTGTCTCTTTGTTTGTTTCATATTTTTTTAATAATCCGTAAATTCTCGGAGATTTTTTAAATACTATAAGGAGAGATATGGGAAGTGTAAAAGATTTACGCATTATTGAGTCACCAACCGTGGATAGGACAGGTATCGGACAATTTAGATTCTCTGATCGATATTCGGTTTTTGACTGGGGCGAAATGCCTGATTTGATTACATCTAAAGGTAAAGCTCTGTGTATTATGGGAGCATTTTTCTTCGAGCAACTCGAAGAAATGGGTATACATACACATTACCAGGGTGTTCTTCATGAAAACACTGTCAAACAGCTTGATGATATCAGCGAACCGGTGGATAGCATGCAGGTTTCTCTTGTCCGTATTATCAAACCAAAGAATATAGACGGACAATATGACTATTCAATGTATAAAGGTGATGATACCAATTTTCTTATTCCGCTTGAAGTCATCTATCGAAACAGTCTGCCGGCGGGATCCAGTGTGTTTCGACGCTTAAAAAACGGATCATTAAAACCGGAAGATCTCGGTTTGTCAAAAATGCCCGAACCGAATGATGTATTTTCTGAGCCACTTTTAGATGTATCCACCAAACTTGAAGTGACAGACCGTTATATGTCGTGGAGTGAGGCAAAGCAAATATCAGCTATTTCTGATAGTGAATTAAATACCATACGGGAGACGACAAAGAAAATTAATACTGTGATATCAAACCAGGCGGAGAAAGCCGGATTAGTAAATGAAGACGGAAAAGTAGAATTCGCCTATGATACAAACAGGAGTCTCATGTTGGTCGATATATTAGGTACTCCTGATGAATGTCGTTTTACTTATCAGGGAATGCAGGTAAGCAAGGAAGTGGCCAGAATTTATTACCGTAATACTTCGTGGTATAACAAGATTGAAGAGGCCAAGGAGAAAGACCGGCAAAATTGGAAGAATCTGGTTGATCCGCCACCTAAACTACCAACACGTTTTTTTGAACTCATAAGCCAGTTATATCAGAGTGCCTGCAATGAAATTACCGGAAAAGAATGGTTTGATGTTCCAGCCTTAAAATCAATTTTAGTTGAGATTCAGGAACAAATTTCCAACTGATTTGGTTGTGATAAATGTTAATCCTTAGAGTATTCTAATCTTTGGAATTTTGTCTGATTAAATCATAACACAGCAAAATGCTACTATCAAAGAAAAGAAGTCCACGGATTTCATTTAAAAAATATTATTATTTTTGTTATAATCCGTGCAAATCAGTGAAATCCGTGGATAAAAGTTTTTTAAATTTTTGCAAGAAAACAAAGTTTTCTGACCCTCCCCCTTTAATTCCCCTCCTTAAATGCGTTTAGGGAGGGGGAAAGAGGGGGTGGGTTATTTATCGAAATTTAAGGAAATATTTATGAATAATAAAACCGTTAAAATACCAAACATAAGTTGTGAACATTGTGTACGTACAATTGAAAATGAACTAAGTGAACTTAATGGAGTGCATTCCGTCAAAACGGATTTGGAAACTAAATCAGTTTTTATAGAATGGGATAATTCTCTGCAGTGGAATACAATCATCGAATTGTTGCAGGAAATAAATTATCCGCCCTCCGAATAATCCAGAATAATAATGCCTTATAAAAAAGTTTCCCTGCCTATTTCAGGAATGACATGTGCTAACTGTGCCCTCACAATAGAAAGAACTCTTTCTAAAAAAACTAAAGGGGTAGTAGAAGCATCAGTAAATTTTACTCTGGAAAATGCACATATCGAGTTTGACGATAAGCAGATCCATCTCTCCGATATAAATTCTGCCATTGAAAAAGCAGGTTATAGCATTCCAACCATGAAGCTGGACCTTGAAATTGGTGGCATGACATGCGCCAATTGTGCAGCTACGATTGAACGAACTGTACGGAAAAAGAGTGATGGTATTATTGATATTAATGTCAACCTGGCAAATGAAAAAGCTTCAGTTACATATATACCTGCCCTTACCGATCGTGACAAAATTGTTCATTTAATTGAAAAAGCAGGTTACCGGGTTCTTGGTACAAGCGGTGATGAATCCAGTTCGGAACAACTGCGTGAACAGGAGATAAATAAACAAAGGCGGAAATTCCGGACGGGATTAGCCTTTACCCTTCCCCTGTTTTTATTCAGCATGGCTCGGGATTTGAATCTTATTGGTGATTGGGCTTTCGGGAAATGGTCACTATGGTTTATGTTTTTACTGGCCGCGCCCGTTCAATTCTATGTAGCTTTTGACTACTATATCGGGGCATTCAAGGCATTAAGAAATGGAACTGCAAATATGGATGTTCTGGTTTCAATGGGATCCGGTGTCGCATTTTTATACAGCACCATAATTACTATTTTACTTTCATTCGATAATATCACACTGGGCCAACATGTGTATTTTGAAACCGCTGCAGTTATAATCACGCTTATAAAATTGGGTAAATTTCTTGAAGTCAGGGCAAAAGGTCATGCGGGTTCTGCTATAAAACAGCTGCTGAGTCTGCAGGCTAAAACAGCTCATTTACTGACCGACGAAGGAGAAAGAGAAATCGCACAGGAAGATATTATAATCGGGAATATACTTTTAGTCCGGCCCGGCGAAAAAATCCCAATCGATGGGGAAATAATCGAAGGTTCTTCCGCGCTTGATGAAAGCATTTTAACCGGGGAAAGTATGCCCGTGGATAAATCACATGGTCAGGAGGTATTTTCCGGAACGTTTAATATTAATGGATCTTTGAAAATAAAAGCTATTCGTGTTGGTACAGATACTGCTCTTTCACAAATAATCCAGATGGTTGAGAAAACCCAGGCGTCCAAACCTCCAATCCAAAGATATGCAGACCGGGTAGCTGCTGTTTTTGTACCGGTTGTTCTGATCATTGCTATCTCAGTTTTTATCATCTGGTTATGGACAACCGGTGATATTACCAGTTCAATTTTGCGATTTACCGCTGTTCTTGTTATCGCCTGTCCCTGCGCTCTGGGACTTGCCACTCCTACAGCAGTTGTGGTGAGCAGCGGTCGCGGCGCACAGGAGGGTATTTTATTTAAGAATGGTGAGGCATTGGAGACCGCCCATCTCACAAAATTAATTGTCTTCGATAAAACCGGTACGATAACACAAGGTAAACCACAGGTTCAGGATATTTATTTTCACGACGAATCCAACGATCTTGATAAAGAAACATTTATAACATATGCAGCCACCGCAGAAAAAGAATCAGAGCATCCTCTGGGCAGGACTATTGTTGATTATGCTATACAGGAAAACATACATTTAAAAGACGCGCACAATTTTCAGAGTTTATCCGGCAAAGGTGTTACGGCCATGATTGATAAAAAAATTATACATATTGGTACACAAACATTAATGTCCGAGATTGGAATCGAGACAATATTTATAGAAGATATAGCCAGACAATATGAATCAGAAGCTAAAACAGTTGTATACATAGCCATTGATAAGAAATGTAAGGGTGTGATTACAATTTCTGATAAAATTAAAGCAGATGCCCGTCAAACAGTTCAAAATCTGGAGAAACTAGGTATCAGAACGGCGATGATAACCGGTGATAACAAACAGACTGCAAAATCGATTGCCCAACAAGCTGGTATTACTAAAATAATTGCAGAAGTACTCCCGGCGGAAAAAGCGACTAAAATAAAAGAATTTCAGGAATCAGGTCTGGGACCGGTAGCAATGGTTGGCGACGGTATTAATGATGCTCCCGCTCTGGTGCAGGCAGATATCGGTATGGCCATGGGCAAGGGTGCAGATATCGCCATCGAAGCCGCTGATGTTACCTTAGTACGCGAAAAATTATGCATGATTCCGGAAGCCATAAAATTAAGCCGGGTGACAATGAGAATTATCAGGGGAAACCTGTTCTGGGCATTTTTTTATAATATTTTATTAATACCGATTGCCGCAGGCATTCTGTTTCCCATTACTTCGGCGCCGGAATTCTTACGAAATCTCAACCCGATGTTAGCCGCCTTTGCCATGGCATTTAGCAGTGTCTCTGTCGTTTTGAATAGTTTGCGGTTGAAACGAATTTCGTTGATCTGAATAACCCACCCCCTCTTTCCCAAAGGGATGGCTTCGCCAAAGGGGGAGGGTCTTTAGTCATCTTTGATGCGAAAAATTCTGATAATATAGTCACGCTTTGCTTTTAGTTCCTTGTTATATATTTTATTGATTGGTGTTTCGGGTAAATATTGCCACTGTTCGGATAATTTTTCCAGGGATACTAATAATTGCCAGCTGTGACTGAATTTTATGTTTTCAAGAGATTTTAAAGCATTTATCTGATTGGCAAAGAGAAAATTTTTATCAATTTCTCTGTTTAAAATCAAACTATTAATAAAAATACTATCGCGTTTTGCGGCATTGGAAACCTCTGTTATTTCAGAATCAGATAGTTTGGTCTGTCTTTCAATATCAGCCTTAAACTTTGTGCTGTTTTCATATTTCACACCCGAAAGCACCTTCAGACCATTATCCGATATTCCCTTTGATGCCATGTATGAAATTACTTCGCTATCTATCTTATACACTGTCTTTTTACTTACATTCTGGCCAAAAACATTTTGCATAAAAAAAAGTGAAATGAATGTTATAAGGCACGCGGCCACGGGTGTGACCACCCACCCGGAAGCAATCTGAGCAAAAGCCTTTAATTTTAGAGATCGCCAGCTTCTGAGGATGCCGATACCAAGAATCGCACCAACTATTGCCTGTGAACTGGAAACGGGAACAAGGGGGAAGGCCGGTAATCCATTTGACAACAACCAATGTTCCAGTTCCTGTGATGCAAAGAAGAATAAAACCAGTGCCTGTGCCAATACAATAACCAATGCCGCTTCCGGCGAAAGTTTCAACAAACTCCCGCCAACAGTTTCCATGACTTTACGTGAGTAAGTGTATACGCCGATAGCTATAGAGATTCCACCAAGAAAAAACAATAATTGTGTTCCGGTTAAATACAGATCTCCGAATAGGTGCAGATCGTCGAACGGTTGTACCGGGACAAATACGCCCATAACATTTGCGATGTTATTTGTTCCTAAGCTATATGCCCCGAACGCACCAACAAGAATAAGCGCAAATCTAAGGTAAATATCCCTTCTGAGTAAATGTATCGACAGATGATTGGACACTGCCTTGAACACTAAATACAATATGACGGCTATCACTGCTGCCAGGGCAGGACACAGAAACCAGGTCGATACTATTTTTTGCAGTGTTCCCATATCAGTGGGTGCACCGGTAAAAATGTTCCAGCCAATTATTGCTCCCACTATTGCCTGTGAAGTCGAGACCGGTATTTTTGCCCGTGTCATCCAGAAAACAGTGAAACCTGCTGACAGAGCCACAATAAACGCGCCCGCAATAGCATTTACCGAACCCAGCATACCAAGTGTGTGACTGGTCCCTTCCCCACCGGTAACTGCACCGATTATCACAAATAAACCGCAGACCATGGCCGCGGTTCTAAACCGTACCATACGCGTGCCAACTGCAGATCCAAACACATTGGCCGCATCATTTGCCCCGAGGGACCACCCCAGGAATAATCCGCTTGACAAAAATATCAACAACATTCGTTATTTACTCCGGGTCACATACTTCTCTTAATCGTGTATATAGCTAATCTGTCCGCTACCTCTTCCGAACGATCCGATACATTTTGAATATGCAGAGCGAAATACCGTAAATGAAACTTATGCGCTAAATCAAGATCCATTTTAAATACCTCACGTTTCAGATTATCGCCGATCCGATCTGCTTCTTTTTCATAAAAAAAGACTTTGTGTAAATAATCTTTAACGGTCTTTACATCTCTGAAAAATGCGCGAATTGCCACCACCAGATTCTCTGAACTCAAGGCGGACATATCAGTCAACTCGAGATAATACCGATCCAGATTATCCGGTATATCCGGGGTTTCCACATCAAACTGGAAGAGTGTTTCTTTCATGGTGTCGATTACGGTATCTGTGCTTTCCAGAATTCCAAGTACATCGCCACGATGTTCCGGAATGAGCGTTTGTTCATAGAGTTGGGTTTCAATAACCCGTCGCAGTTCATCTGCTTTGGCTTCCAGTTTTGCTATATTTCTGATTCGATCTTTGAATTCATCGTGATTTTTTTCCAGGTAATTCTTTACACCATGTTTGAATACCAGCGCCCCCTCATTAACGGCATTCAGAAAATCATCGATCTGTGCTTCAAGCTGTTTTGTTGCTCTGAATAAAATCGCCATTGAAAACTCCTGCGATAATAATTATGATTTTTCCCAGTTTTTATAGGGATTTTTGATCAGATTTGCATTGTAATATCCCGGATCACCCGTGACCTCAGTTCCGATCCAGTCGGGCAATATAATGTTTTGCTCCGGATGTTGCAGTTCAACCTCTGCAATTATCAGTCCGGCATTATCGCCAAGAAATTCATCTATTTCCCAGACTAATCCGGAATGTTGAATATTGTATCTGTATTTTTCAATTAGTGGTTTCATACACATGGTGTGCATCATCTCATTTGCATCCTGAATCGGTATCTCGTATTCAAATTCCGCCCGTTGAGCACATTGTGACTTACCCTTTATCGTGAGATATGCTTTAACACCGGCAACACGAATCCTGACTGTGCGCTCTTTTTCTGTACACAGATATCCCTGGCGATATAATATTCCCTGTATATTTTCGTTGCGCCAATGATCATTTGCCAGAAGAAATTTACGCTCAATTTCGACACCCATTATCAAATTTCCGATTTTTTCATGTGAATATTAGCTAGTTATGTTTTATATTCAGGAATAAATTAATAGCAGAAATGCATTAATAACATATAGTTTATGCTCACTTTAGTGATGTTATAACCTGGATATCACTACCCTGCGTAAAATACAACTTACATTAAGAAAAATGGATATGACAATCAAGGAGGCATTTTATGTCTGCCAAAAAAAGCACTAAAAAAAGTAACAACTCAAAAATGTATCATCCCTCTAAGGAGATAACCAAAAACGCCAATGTGCAAGAATACGAAAAGCTTTACAAATATTCTATCCGGGAGCGTGAAAAATTTTGGGCGGAACAAGCAGAAGAACTTGGCTGGTATAAAAAATGGAACAAAGTTCTGGATGATAAAAAAGCACCATTTTATAAATGGTTTACCGGAGGAAAAATCAACATCGTGCACAATGCCATAGACAGACATCTCCATACCTGGCGCCGGAACAAACTGGCATTAATCTGGGAGGGTGAACCGGGGGATTTCAGGACATTTTCATATCATGCGTTAAACCGGGAAGTATCCAAATTCGCCAATGTACTTAAAAGTATGGGTGTACAAAAAGGTGACATTGTTACGATCTATATGCCGCAGATTCCTGAACTGCTTATTGCCATGCTTTCATGTGCAAAAATCGGCGCAGCCCACAGCGTCGTTTATGGTGGTTTTAGTTACGAAGCATTAGCTGAAAGAATTGAAGATGCAAATAGCCGGGTACTGGTAACGGCAGACGGTGGTTTTCGGCGTGGCAGCCCCACCGATTTAAAAGGTATTGCCAATGAGGCTATGCGCCGGTCACCAACCATAGAGGTTTGCATTACGGTAAAGCGCACTGAACACGAGGTCTTCATGGAAAATGATCGTGATTTTTGGTATCACGACCTGATGTCCATGCCCGTGGCAAATCCAAAATGTGATACAGAGGAAACGGATTCAGAAGACATGCTGTTTATCCTCTACACATCCGGAACAACCGGGCGACCAAAAGGACTGGTACACACCCATGGCGGATATTCAGTCTATACGGCAACAACACACCGCATGGTGTTTGACATCAAGGAAGAAGATCGCTGGTGGTGTGCCGCCGATCCCGGATGGATTACCGGACACAGTTATATTGTCTATGGTCCGCTGATCAACGGAGCTACGATCGTCATGTATGAAGGGGCGCCGAACCATCCTTATCCCAACCGGTGGTGGCAGATGATTGAAAAATATGGGATTACAATTTTATATACTTCACCAACGGCTATTCGTGGTTTAATGCGTTTTGGGGAAGCATGGCCGAACCGGCATGATCTCAGTTCATTACGATTATTAGGCTCTGTCGGAGAACCTATAAATCCTGAAGCCTGGCGTTGGTATCACAGGGTGATCGGCCGGGACCAATGTCCGATCATGGACACCTGGTGGCAGACGGAAACAGGCGGATTTATGATTACACCATTACCGATCACACCACTGAAACCAGGCTCGGCGACCAAACCCTTTTTTGGCAATGAAATGGCTGTGGTTGATGATAAAGGTAAAGAGGTTCCTACGGGTGGGGAGGGAAAACTGGTAATTAAAGCCCCATGGCCCGGAATGGCCAGGACAATTCATGGTGATCCGGATCGTTTTATAGAAACCTACTGGCAGGAATTTAAAAAGCAGGGATGGTACAAAGCAGGAGATTCTGCGCGGGTTGATGAAGACGGATATTACTGGATTATTGGCCGGATTGATGATGTGATTAAAGTAAGTGGTTACCGGCTTGGTTCGGCTGAGATTGAAAGTGCCCTGGTCAGTCATCATGATGTGTCTGAAGCAGCCGCTATTGCACTACCTCATGAACTGAAAGGAAACGCGATTCATACATATGTCGTGCTACGCACAGGAGCTGAACCGGGCAAAGAGCTGGAGAGCGAAATCAGAGAACATGTCAGTAATGAAATAGGGCCAATTGCCAAACCAGAGACCGTTACATTTGTTGACACTTTACCTAAAACCAGATCAGGTAAGATCATGCGACGCGTGTTAAAAGCCCGGGCACTTGGTCAGGATGAAGGGGATTTGACCACGCTAGAGGAATAGGGAAT
>CAYULK010000022.1:0-3933 GCA_964445625.1 uncultured Calditrichota bacterium | reverse complement strand
GGGAATTTAAAATAAATTTTGCGTCTCAAATCCGGTTTGTCAAGTTATTTTTTTTACTTTTCAGGTCTACCTTTTCCTTTATTCTCTTAACCTTTTGGCCTTTTTGCCTGAAAAATAGAGGCAAAATCACTAAACAGGAAAATTAAATGCTTATTCGAAAAGATGACACCGCCCTGGTTGTGATTGATGTTCAGGAGCGCTTGTTACCACACATTTATGAGAATGACCAGCTGGAGAAGAATTGTAACACACTCATATCCGGTATGAAGATTCTAAGTATCCCCCTGCTGGTTACTGAACAATACAGCAAGGGCTTAGGACCCACTATCGAATCTGTCAGAAATACACTTGGTGACATCAAGCCGATAGAGAAAATGAGCTTTAGTTGTTGTGGTGAGTCATCATTTTTGCACGCACTTGAAAAATTAAATAAGAAGAATGTCATTCTCTGCGGAGTAGAAGCTCATGTTTGCGTTATGCAAACCGCTCTGGATTTATGCGAGCGGGGATTTCAACCGGTATTAATCGCAGATTGTGTTTCATCAAGGAAACTTCATGATAAAACACAAGCTGTTGAGAGAATGCGACAGACCGGAGTGATAATTTCCACCTCTGAGTCGATACTTTTTGAATTGTGTCAGGTGGCAGGAACGGAGCAATTCAAGGCAATTTCGCGATTGGTTAAATAATAATCTTTCCCGGAATTTAGCAACGCGGTTTCCGGGTTGGTGTGCCGTAGGTTAATACCTCCGGAGATCGCTATGCTTATCTCCGAAGAGGGAGACTGTTCTTCCCTGGAAATTAGCGAAGCGATTTCAGGGGAAATGTGCTACAGGTTTCTTTATCCGGAGACCGCTGCGCTAATCTCCGGAGGAGAGAAAGAAAAAGCAGACTTGTTCAAGTCTGCTTTTCCAAATTGCTTACAGCCCGGATTATTTAACCTTGACTTCGATCTCTTTAGGTTTTACGATTTCTGCCTTGGGCATATCCACAGTCAGTACACCGTCTTTAAAAACAGCATCAATTTTATCTTCGATCACATCAGTGTGAATCCGGAACGAGCGTTCGAATTTTCCAAAGCGGCGTTCGAAGTAATGATAATTCCTGTCCTTATCCTCTTTCTGATCTTTCTTTTCACCACTAATGGTCAGAACATCATCCTGAAAAGAAATCTTTATATCTTTCTTTTCCATTCCCGGGAGTTCTATAGAGACGCGGTATGCATCTTCATTTTCTTCTATATCTACTGCCGGGTAGTAGCCATCACGATTTCCGGTCAGATAACGGTCTTCGTTAAAAAAAGTTTTGAAGACATCATCATTCAAGTTCCACATACTTCTGGTTGGATTCCATTTTACTAAAGTCATTTTGTATCTCCTTTATTTTGTTTTTGTTATTATTTTAAACTTCATTTTTAATACATACAATCGCCGTGCCAAAAATTTTATATATACACAACTTATTGTATTTAATATAGTTATAACTCCATACAGCACAAAATCACCTGCGGTCATATTGACACAGATATCTGCCTATATGTCATGTTGGCAAATTTTTATGTCACAATATCATATTTTTGATTGTGTTGTATGCCTGTATTAAATTCGAGTTTATACCCAACAACCAAGGCACAAGACACGAAGAAACCGGGCGTTCCCAAGTACAACTTGGGAACGAGGTTTTTGAAACCAATATGAAAAAAGTTACCTATAAAAAAATCATTGTTTTCTGGTTGCCATTGGCCGCAACATGGCTGATGATGTCCGTGGAGGGCCCTTTTCTTGCTGCTGTAATTGCCCGGCTGGCAGAACCAAAATTTAATCTGGCGGCGTATGGTGTGGCATTTTCTTTTGCCCTGATCATCGAAGCACCCATTATCATGATTATGAGTGCCTCTACTGCTCTGGTCGAGAGCCGGGAATCATTTGTAAAGTTACGTAACTATACATATTTTCTTAATGGCAGCATCACTTTCCTGATGCTCATTTTCCTGATTCCCGATATATTTTATTTTATTACCATGGATCTGATCGAATTACCCTCGCAGGTTGCACACCTGACCTATCAGGCTACAATAGTATTGCTGCCCTGGCCTGGTGCAATCGGTTACCGTCGATTTTACCAGGGTATTTTAATCCGCAACAATTATACACGTTGGGTGGCGTATGGCACCATCATCCGCCTTACATCTATGACGTTTACTGCCACTATTCTGTATCAGTTGGGAGACGTACCCGGAGTGATTGTCGGTGCGGCCGCATTATCTGTCGGTGTGATATTCGAAGCTATCGCAAGCCGTGTGATGAGTTTTAACGTTGTAAAAAATATTCCCCGACAGATTGATGATACTAACCCACTCACCTATCCTGCCATCACCAAATTTTATTATCCATTAGCTATGACCTCTATTTTAGCCCTGGGCGTACATCCAATGGTAATCTTTTTTGTCGGTCAGAGTCAATATGCTCTTGAATCACTGGCGGTTTTGCCGGTAATAACCTCACTGGTATTTATTTTCCGCAGCATCGGATTGTCATACCAGGAGGTTGTAATTTCGCTGGTTGGTAAGAATCTTGAGGGTTATAAAACGGTAAGGAATTTTGCATATTTTCTGACATTTACAGTGGTATTTATTTTATCAGCTATTGCATTTTCACCGCTGGCAACCTTATGGCTGCATTCGATATCCGGTCTATCCAAGGATCTGACTAATTTCTCAATAATCCCTTTGCAAATAATGTGTGTTATGCCCGGATTATCAGTATTACTTTCTCTTCAGCGGGCAATGCTGGTTGTCACGCGGAAGACATTCCCGATCACCATGGCAACAGCGATGGAGGTTATCGGCATTATCATCGTAATGTTTATTGGGATAACTTATCTGGATATGGTTGGTGCGATTGCAGCGACACTTGCGTTAATCATTGGCAGGCTCGCAGCGAATTTGTATCTGGTGCCGGCCTATGTCAGAGCAGTGGATGATGGACGATAGGAATTGGGAATTGGGAATTGGGAATTAAAAAAGGTTGCGATTTTTTGGCAGCCTGTCAAGTATTTTTTTTGAAATCGGGATTCAGCTTATCTGTTGTGCTCTCGTCTAGCTAAAGTTCTTGCGAATTATCCTTTACTTTTAACAATACTCTCTTCTACAGATTTTTATTTGCTCAAAAGAGATTCTTACTTAAAAACTGAGACCGCCGGGATCGCAGAGTTTATTATTCTTTTAAAAATAATGTTTTTCTTTGCGGCTTTTGCCAAAGGCATCCCTTTGGGAGCTGCTTCTCTGCGGTATGATAAATCTATAGTTAAAGAAGAATTCTATCTATTAGACTGTAAAAAATAATAACGATGTTTAAGGTTCAGTTTTCAGAGAGAATTAATAATAAGTGCTTAATATTCCCAGTTTTAAAAAACAGAAAATACTTGTATTTAACACTATTAAATTATATATTTTTAACGACTCTCATCGACTCTCATCGACTCTCATCGACTCTCATCAAACTTGTTCGCCAGAGGTCAAAGTATAAGACAATCTTGTAACTGCCTGTTTTGTGTATAGATGCACAGGAGGTGTGATTGACCAGAATAAGTTTTTTACTTATAGCCGGCATTCTGCCGGTTTTGCCGGAACCGTTTCGCACTACGTTGGTTGAATTAACTACTTGTTCCGGTATTAAGTTACCAAATACATATACCTCAGGTTTTACATAAATTGCGGCTTTGTTTTTAAGCAAGTGGGATTTACTGCAGTTTAGTGATAATTATCACTAAGGAATTATAAAGGAGCGTTTGTTATGAATCAAGACAAAGTGCTTTTCTTCTCTTTATATAGTCATCATTACTATATCTATCATTGCATGAACTATTTGGATTCTCTTTTTAAAGAAGGAAAAAACGAATTGGGAATGGATCATTATGAGCATCGTTCATGGA
>CAYULK010000021.1:0-20651 GCA_964445625.1 uncultured Calditrichota bacterium | reverse complement strand
TTGATCAATATGAATCGGGTTTTCCGTCAGACGATCATATATATCCTTCTCCTTGTCATCAAGTTCAGGTAAATTCTCATGATCTGCTTGTTTTATCTTGATCTTGGCAACCAATTCCTGCAGGATATCATCCGGTACCTGAACCAGTTTAGCACCTTCTTTTATTAAACGGTTTGTACCAATGCTTTGCCTGGAGTTTATGGGACCTGGCACAGCAAACACTTCCCTGTTCTGATCCAGAGCTTCAAATGCGGTTATGATGGCGCCACTTTTTTTTCCGGCCTCGGTGACCAGAACTCCGAGACTTAATCCACTAATAATTCTGTTCCTACGTGGAAAATTTCCGGGGTCGGGAATTGTTCCTATCGGATATTCAGAAATGACAGCTCCGGAACGGGCGATTTCTACGGCAAGTCTGGCATTTTCCGGTGGATAAAGTATATCCATCCCGGAGCCAAGAACTGCAATGGTCCGCCCCCCATTTTTTAACGCTGTCTGGTGTGCAATGGTATCAACACCCCGGGCCAAACCACTTACAATCGTAAAATTTTGTCTGATGAGCTCACGGGAAATCATTTCTGTTGTATACCGGCCATAAAAGGTCGGCTCTCTTGTACCTACAACGGCTATTGCCTGCTCATCTTTCTTATTAAATTCGCCTGAGATAAACAATACCGATGGCGGATCATATATTTTTTTTAAAATTGCCGGATAGGCGGGATCCCAAATGGCAATAATTTTAATATGCTTATCTTTTAAAAACCTGAGTTGTTTATGTACGTAAGTTTCACTGACACCATTTTTTATTTTCAGTGCTGTAGATCTTTCGATGCCATGTACATCCGTCAGACGTTGCATTGGTGCGGATAACACATTTTGAGGTGTACCAAACACATTGAGCAGACTACGAAACCTTGCAGAACCGATACCCGGAATAGAATAAAGCCGCAACAATTCTATTGTATCTTTTTCATTCACTCTTTTTCACTATCTTTAGCCTTCTGGATCAATTCATAAAAATAATCAATTACTTTCTGTAAATTTTTGCCCGTAACCGAAGAAACCGGGACAACGATTTCATTTTTATTGAATTTCTTTTTTTGATCAGACGGATCATTTAAATCTGCTTTCGACAGCACAATTATGTAAGGCTTTTTGGTTAGTGCTTTGCTGAATTGTCCAAGTTCCTTATATAATATTTTGAATGACTCGTACGGGTTTTCAGCGGTTGATTCGATCAGAAACGCCAGGGCCCTGGTACGTTCAATGTGCTTCAGAAACTGATGTCCCAGACCTTTTCCTTCATGTGATCCCTCAATAAGGCCCGGAATATCAGCAACAACAAAGCTCTTAAAGTCATGATATTTTACGATTCCCAGGTTTGGTTTTAATGTTGTAAAGGGATAATCTGCAATTTTAGGATGTGCCGCTGAAATGCGTGATAAAAGAGTCGATTTACCGGCATTTGGAAATCCAACCAGCCCGATATCGGCAATTATTTTCAGCTCAAGTGAAATATTTTGCTCATGGCCGGGATATCCAACTTCCCAATCCCTGGGAGACCGGTTAGTTGCAGTTACAAAACGGGCATTGCCCCTGCCTCCTCTTCCCCCCTTGGCAATTTCAATTTTCTGATCATTCTCAACCATATCGTACAGAATCTCACTGGTATCGGTATCCCTGATCAACGTGCCCAGGGGAACTTTTATTATGGTATCCGGTGCACCTTTACCATGTTTCCCGGAACCCAGTCCATGTTGTCCGCGTTTTGCATGATAATGCCGGCGATATTTAAAGTCTACCAAGGTATGCAGATTGGAGTCGGTTATCAGGTAAATACTCCCACCCCGACCACCGTCACCACCATCGGGCCCACCTTTTGATACAAATTTTTCCCGGCGGAAGCTGACACACCCACTGCCGCCCTGCCCGGCTTTGACAAATATTTTTACGTAATCAATAAACATAAAAACGCTCACTTGTGCTAAAACAACCAACTATCAAAGATAATAATTTGTATTGGAAATGTAAATCAATCAAGTAATATATCCTGAATCCAAATCAATAGGCTGTTATTTTTTTTTAAAACCATTTAGACCACCTTTTGACGCTCCACGTTGAAAATCATTAGGAGATTACGAAAAAACCGGAGTTCTCCCCCTTTTCAACATCCAATATCCAACACTCAAATCCAATTTCCAAGGGTAAGACAAACTATTTCCCCTTCTTCTTTTTAGCCGTTTCGATACTCGTAAACAGGATGGCAACCGGTTCATCTGTCTCCTGCAAAAGCGGAGTCAGCTGATATGCAGGCTTGATCATTTTTGCTTTCGTAATGATCTTTAACCATATCTCTGTTTCCCGAAGTTCTTTGAGCGCAACCTTGAGCTTATGAATAAAATCAGCCGTAGATTCTGCGCTTTGCGCCTCTCCGTAGTTTGGAGCTGGAGAGGTACCACTCCTCAAAACTTGCGAAGATACATGTTTGCCAGCTTTCGTATCACGCAAAGCTTCAGAAAGTTTGATAATCCTGACAGTATAATCAATCAAACGCTCTTGCAAATTATATTTTCTTTCCCTGGACATTGGATATTCCTTGTTGGATATTGGATATTCAGTTTATTCTGAGTTCTTGCTGGCCTCTGTGGTTTCATTTAGAATCTTGCCTTATCTAAAATTGATTACATATCAAAGATTGGGGTTATGTTTATGGAACTAAAACTAATATCGCAAAAAGAATGCCAAAAAAATAAATATGGGGATGGAGATATATTTTAGATATTGCCGGATAATCCGATACGATGAGTTGCACCCAGATCACCAAATGAAGAGAAACCGTAATCAAATCTATAAGATTTTACATGAATTCCTAAACCAACCGCGACACCGGAAAATCCGGCTCCGGTGCCGGTGTCGAGTCCCTGATGAATATCGTTATTATATCCTAAGCGCAGACGAATTAGTTCGGATATTGTAAACTCGCCGCCAATTGAGAATTTTTTCAATCTATCCCAAAAATTGCTCTCTTTTACATTCAAATCATTTAGAGCAATATTTAGTTCCAGCGGCAAATGTGCGAGTTTCTTTGTAATTCCGAATCTTAAACTAAGCGGAAGCGACTCCTTTGTTGAAATAAAAGCAGATACCGGTTGTCCCAGGTTAAGGAGCGATATTCCGAAAAAGAGATCCTGTTCAAATGGTGCCTCATACAGCAAGCCAAAATCAACCGCAAAAGCGGATGCAGTATACATTTCTATTTTTGAATGAATATATTTTAAAGTCACGCCATAACTGAACATCTCTTCAAGTACATCCGAATAGGATATGCCAAATGCAATGTCAAGAGCGCTGAAATTATTACCGGTTTTATTGGCAAATTCGGTTGTTTCTTCAAAAGTGCCATAATTGAAATACGAAATAATACCACTAATCTGTCCATAGCCCGGAATACGTTGAGAATAAGCCGCCTGTCCCCCACCGATATCCAGCAGATAATTAACATAGTTAAAGTTAAATTGCCTGTTTTCGGCATAAGACATACCGGCCGGATTATGCAAAATACCACTGATATCACCTCTCATGCCCAGAAAAGCGCCGCCCATCGCGCTGGACCTGGGATTGAGATCAATCCTTAAAAACTCAAATCCGGATGTTCCATTGCCGGCATAAAGCGGATATGACAGCAAACTAAGAACTAAGAGAATAATTTTTTTCATTGGTTATCTCGTCTTCGACAATCAGTTTTACAAAGAACCTGATGAAAAGTTCAATGCTTTATTTAATTTATCGCCCTGTTTCATCAAAAATTGATCAAAATCAACACGTTTTGCATTAATTACCGGCTGGCCCAAAAACCTGGTACCGACTTCGTCAAATTTCCCGGGTATATCACTCACATAGAATTCAACCTGTCCTTTTGTCTCTTTATTCCGTGTAATATTTAGATCTTTTAGCATTTTTCGGACAAATTTTGCAGTTTCTTCCCCGGAATCAATCAATGTAATATCAAAGCCGATTTCTTTCTGAATCGTGTCTTTGATGACCGGGAAATGCGTACAGCCCAGGATCAGTGTATCAATATTTTGACTCAGCATGGGATCAAGATACTTCCGGATAGTTAACCTGGTTATTTCCTCATCAATCCAGCCTTCCTCGACCAGGGGAACCAACAGCGGACAAGGCTGTCCAAACACCTCAATATTATCATTGAGTGTAAAAATTGAGTCATGATAGGCGTTACTCATCATGGTTGCGGTTGTGCCAATGACACCGATACGATTTAAGCGGCTTTTTCTCAGAGCGGCATTTACACCGGGATCAATAACACCTGTAACCGGAATAGAAAGTGTTGATTTTAAAAGATCGACAGCCGTTGCCGATGCAGAATTGCAGGCCACAACCAGCAATTTAATATCAAATTGATTTAAGAATGCGGCATCTTCAAGTGCATATTGCTGTATTAATTTTTCTGATTTGGTACCGTATGGAACCCGGGCCGTATCTCCAAAATACACCAGATTCTCGTTTGGTAAAAAACGCAGTAATTGTTTAACCACGGTTAATCCACCAATTCCCGAATCAAATATGCCAATCGGATTATCCATATAAATTAGCTGGCCTTTTCTATTTCTGCTTTATATTTTTGAATACCGGCGAATATTCCTGCTGCTATTTTCTGCCGGGTTGTATTCTTTTTTATTAATTTTTCTTCATGGCGATTGGAAATATATCCGGACTCGACAAGAACATTAGGCATTGTCGCACCAACAAGTACCCAAAATGGTCCCTGTTTTACTCCCCGGTTGGACATGCCAAGTTTTTTTAGTTTCAATTCCAATGATGTCTGAATATTTGTTGCCAGGAACTGACTTCTCTTGACATTCACACTTTGCAGCATGGTCGCCAGGATAAAATTTAACCCTTCATATCTCTGCTGATCATGTGATTCTTCAAATTCTATTGCGGAGTTTTCTTTTAATACGACGTCCTTTGCCTTTTGATCTTTTTCCGAGCTTAGAAAATAAGTTTCAAAGCCATTGGGACGGCTACTTCTATTGCTGTTGCAATGTACACTGACAAATAACTTGGCATCCACATCATTGGCAATTTTGGTTCTTTTCCATAAAGGAATAAAGACATCCTTTTGCCGGGTATAAACAACACGCACATCCGGCATATTTTTATTAATAATTTTACCTAATTTTAATGTTATTGGTAACACCAGGTCCTTTTCTTTGGATTTACTATAACCAATGGCACCGGGATCCTTTCCGCCATGCCCCGCATCGAGAACAATCGTATCAATCATCCAACGCTTCCTTTGCGCCTCCAGCTCCTGTTTGAGTTTCTCACGATCACTTTCTTCACGCGACAAGGATTCACGGGTTCTGAGATTGACATAAAAATCATTTGTATCCTCATTTAAAACAAGATCGCGTGATAATATCTTTCCTCTGAGTTTAAAGACGAGTGAGGCGGTCTCGCCAAGTTGGATGCCTTCCACTTTGCTGATAATGCCCGCACCGGAAATAGTCGCAAACTTATCCGGACTGATCTTACCTCCGTATACATCTATATGGAAATAATTATTTCTGATATCCAGAACGATATCTTTTTCGGAGAACTTTTTGGATGCACTTACCCGAATTAGTGTCCCATTCTCCTTTTCCGAAATCTGAACCCCACTGATATTAATATCATTTGGCTCGACACTTATTTTTTGACGCGATTCATCATATTGCAGAAATAATGAGGAATATTTACTCATTACTGGAACAAAATATGTGAGCGGTGCCCAGACTTCTCCATCCTTCCAGATTGATTCCAAGGGCACCTGAACCAATTCATCGTTCACTTTAATAAATGTATTATTAGCCGTGAATGTGAGGCGATCTCTGCCAATATAGAGTACGCATTTTTTCTTTTCTTCATTAGTATAAAGCCCATAATGCATCGCCTGAGCAAAATCTTCCACCGGGATAAATATATGACCCCACTCACGAATGAAAGGAATCACTGTATCAATTTTTTCTGCCGCTGAGTAAATCCGGATATTTTTAGTATTTTTCATAAATACCTGGCGTACAGCACTTTTTACCGATTCCGGGATATACAGGAAGGCCGAAAACAGCGGGATTACATATTTAAGAAAATTTCGTCTTTGCATAATTCACAAATTTTTAATGCTGAAATTACATAAAATCAATGAGTTATTCAATGCTTTTATCATTGACATTCTTAGAAAAAATATCAATTGAATTATATTTACAGATACTATACTTTCTTTTGTTAAATCGAATTAACTGTTTATTTGTTTCTGTTAATTTGGGATTAAGCAGATGGATATGATACTCGATGCTTGATGCTCGATACTCGTTTCAGGGACTGATGGTCTTAGGAGGTAGTGTCATCCCGATAAAATCAGGGACTTTTCACGATAAATAACCGTTTTTTGACACCACTGAAAAATACAGAACAAGAAAATGAATAAATCGATTATCAAAATTGTATATAGTAGTAAAGCAAAAAGGGGAGGCATATTATGGATGTGTTAAATGTAAATAATATTTCAAAATCCTATGGAGAAGTTCATGCGGTAAAAAACGTTTCTTTCTCTGCTCAAAAAGGCCGGATTTATGGCATACTGGGGCCCAACGGTGCCGGGAAAACGACAACAATACGCATGATTATGAACATTATTCTACCCGATGATGGTGATATTTCGTTTTTTAATCAGCCAATGAACGAGAATCTCAAGAATCAAATCGGTTATCTGCCGGAAGAAAGAGGCCTGTATGCAAAAATGACCGTTGTCGATATGCTGGTTTTTCTGGGTGAATTACACGCATTGAGCCGGAAAAAGGCCACAAACCTGGCTATAAGTTGGTTGGATCGTATGGAACTGCAGGAATGGAAGGATAAAAAAGTCGAAGAGTTATCCAAAGGCATGCAGCAAAAGATTCAGTTTATTGCCACAATTATGCATGACCCGGATCTGATTATACTCGACGAGCCATTTTCAGGTCTTGATCCGATAAATACCCAACTGATTAAAGATATTATACTGGAGCTGAAATCCAGAGAAAAGGCCATCATGTTCTCAACCCATGTGATGGATGCTGCTGAAAAATTATGCGACGATATTATGCTTATTAACCACGGGGAGAAAATTCTTGATGGCGAAATTCATACAATTAAACGTGACCAGGGTATGAACGCGATTCAAATTGAATATGCGGGAGATGGTAATTTTCTAAAATCCCTGCCGATGATTGAGAAAATTAACGATTTTGGAAATTATACAGAAATTCAGATCAAGGAAAATCATGAACCCCGGGAATTACTTAAGGTATTGGTTGAGAAAATTGATATTATTCGCTGGCAAACCAAGGAATCAAGTTTGCATGATATATTTATAAATCTGGTTGGGAGGGATAATCATGCGTAAAATATTAACTATTATCCGCCGTGAATACAAAGAAAATGTGTATAAAAAAGGTTTTATCATATCCACAATACTTACGCCTGTTATACTGATGAGTTTTATCTTTGCGCCTGCCCTGTTGAGCCGGGTTGAGATTGAGGAGCAGAAGATATTTGCTGTTAATGATCACTCCGGAATCGTTTATGACCGTCTCGCTACGGAACTGGATAACAAATTGCCGGACAGCTCGAGGAAATATATATTCCGGAAAGTAGATCTTATTACAAATGACTGGGAAACATTAAAGGAAGAGCTCAAACTCAAGGTCAGTCGCGCAGAAATTGATGGATTTATCGTAATTCCGGCCAAAGCAGTAACTGAATCAGATCCAATTGCATTATATGCCAGGAATACGGGAAATTTTGATATGAACCGCCAGTTGCGATCTTCAATAAATAAAATAATAACCGATTACAGGATTACCCGAAGCGGTCTTAAACCTGAAATAGTGAATAAACTGACACATTGGATCGACCTGAAAACGATAAAAATCACCAAGTCCTCAGAAGAAAAAGAAGGAGGTTTTTTAAAGGACTATCTCAGCACATTTGCCATGGTAATGATTCTGTATATGACTATTCTGCTATATGGCGCCAGTATTATGCGCGGAGTGATCCAGGAAAAAAATACCCGGATCATCGAGATTCTGCTATCGAGTGCAAGTTCATTCCAGTTGATGTTGGGAAAGATCCTGGGCATCGGTGCAGCCGGGTTGACACAATATGTTATCTGGTCTGTATTTGGTGTGTTGATCATTAAATACGGTAATCTGATTACCGGTGCTGAATCTCCATTGCTGAGTCTGTCTCCTGAAGTATTTATCTATTTCATTATCTTTTTTGTACTGGGATATTTTCTGTTCGCTACTCTTTACGCGTCAATCGGAGCTCTGGCCAACTCAGATCAGGAAGCCCAGCAGATGTCATTTCCGGTGGTATTTATGCTGATTGCACCGCTGATAATGATGACATTTTTGACAAAGAATCCGGATAGCACTATCTCCATTGTCCTGTCAATGGTTCCGTTTTTCTCACCGATACTCATGTTTTCACGTATCAATATATCCACACCGCCGTTTTATGAGATCCTGATATGTCTTATTTTAATGTTAGTGACAATTCTGATCATTACCTGGATCGCGGCTAAGATATATCGCCTGGGTATCCTCATGTATGGTAAACGGCCGACCCTCCCGGAAATAATGCGCTGGATTAAAGCAAAATAATAATTCGTTTAGGTTGATATGGCAACAAAAGTACATCAGACTATTTGCCCGATGGATTGTCCCGATACCTGTGCGCTCAGCATATCGGTATCAGACGGGAAAATTGATCGGATTTCGGCCGGTAATAACCATCCGAACACAAATGGCTTTATTTGCACCAAATTATCACGATTTGCACGGCGCGTCTATTCATCCGGGCGACTCTATTCCCCGCTCAGGAACTTTGGTACCAAGATAGCACCGGAGTTTAGAACAATTTCATGGGATTCAGCAATTGAAGAGATCACCAGCCGGTTCAGAAATATCAGCGAAAAATGGGGTGGCGAAGCCATTTTGCCTTACAATTACGGCGGTTCGAATGGTTTTTTAAGCGATGAATTTACCGATGCCTACTTTTTTGCCCTGATGGGTGCCTCACAATTGGAAAAAACACTATGTGCTGCACCAACTACTCTTGTGGCCACGGGCATGTATGGAAAAATGCCCGGTGTTGCGTATGAAGATTTTATCCATTCCAAAGCAATTATAATCTGGGGCGCCAACCCGGGTAAATCTCATATACACCTGATGCCTTATCTTAAAGAAGCGCGCAGCAACGGTGCATTTATTGCCAATATTGATCCGGTTAAGACATCATCATCCGCTCAGGCCGATCTTCATTTACCGGTGCAACCGGGCACAGACCTTCCGCTGGCATTGGCTATGATAAATTACTGGACTGAAAACGGGTTGCTAGATAAGAAATTTATCCGGGAATTTGCCTGCAATGAGGAATCATTGCTTTGCACAGCAAAAAAATGGTCTATAGAGAGCGCTGCTGAGGTCTGTGGCGTCCCGGCATATGATATCCACCAACTGGCCGATATATACGCCAAATGCTCGCCAGCCCTGATCCGCTGTGGCTGGGGGTTGGAACGCAACCGTAACGGCGGACAGGCTGTTGCGGCAATCCTTGCCATACCTGCACTAATGGGTAAATTCGGTGTTCGCGGCGGGGGATACACCCTGAGCAACAGCGGTTTTTTAATATACAACCGCAGCAAGCGGTATACACCGCCCAAGAATGGAACGCGCATGTTAAATATGACACGACTGGGTGCTATTCTGAATGATTCATCCCTTAATCCCACGATAAAGTCAATATTTATCTATAATTCAAATCCTGTGGCTACAGTTCCGGACCAAAACGAGATCATCCGGGGATTGCAGCGGGATGACTTATTTACAGTAGTATTTGACCAGGTGATGACAGATTCGGCTCAATTCGCCGATATTATACTACCGGCAACAACATTTCTGGAACACCATGATTTCCGGCGCTCATATGGCACTTATCACTATGGAAAAATTGATCCGGTGATTGCTCCTGCCGGTAAATCCCGCTCTAACCATCAGGTATTCTCTGCCCTCGGGCGTGCCATGGGTTGGCAGGATGAAATTTTTAAGGAAAATGACGCTCTCCTGGCTGAAAAGATTGAATCAGATTTTCAATTTTATAAAAATGCCGGCGACGGTTCCGGCTTTACTCCGGTTCTGTTTGAATCTGTATTTCCGGCCACAGCTAACGGTAAAATAAATCTTTGTCCGGATGGATTAGGTAAAGACCCGTTTGCATATATCCCACATGAATCCGGTCAGTACAGCATGACTCTGATTTCCCCGGCCACAAACAAAACCATCAACAGCACCATGGGCGAATATAATTTGCCGGAACAGTTTGCCCTGATTAACCCATTAGATGCAGTGAAACGGGATATTGACTCCCACTGTAAAGTGAGGATTTTTAATGATCTGGGTGAAGTATTGTGTAAGATCAGGATAAGCAGAGAAGTAAGAGAAGGCGTGGTTGTACTACCGAAAGGAGCCTGGCGCAAATCAAGTATCAACGGATCGACAGCCACCGCACTAACTCCTGCCAATGTTAACATCGTGGGAGGTGGCGCATGTTTTAATGATGCGCGGGTTGAAGTTGAAAAGTTAGTTTAGATTTCTTGCCAGCCGACGGGTATTTATATTTATCCAACTCTGAATTTCATCAAAATCCGGGAATTTTCTTTCCTCAGCCCGGAACTGTGATGTATGAATTCGACGGCGGTTGTTAACTGTCTTTTCCGGAAACCTGGCATGCAACATTTCATGGTACATCAGGTATTGAAGTACACGGAGAGTAACAAGCGGGGAATCAAATATCTTACTGATGACAATTAAATTGCGGCTTTTATCAAAAAAACCAAGTCGTGTATAGCTATTTTTTTTACTCCAGCCAATATTCGTGATCTGAAGATCGCAATTAAAGTACATTATATTAAGACGTTGATAGATCAAACTAAGATTATAGTGTTTACCTCCCGGTTCATAGTTGATCTTTCTGGTTTGCCGTTTATAGTTGAGCTGTTTGGAATATGCGCTATATGTGCTGCGGGTTTGTCCGTCTATCTTTTTTTTATATACGCGGGACAGAAGCAGTAGTGCTATTATTTCCAGAATATGAACCGGTGCATCACTAAAGAGTCTTGATACTTTTACTTTTATCCGGATTCCATTCCACTCAACCGTATGTCTCAGACTGCGGTAGGGATAAAATTCGGCTTTAATCCTGCGGAGTCTTCCCGGAAAATGGGTTATATGTACATTTCTGAATATCTCGTTCAGTCTTTCGTTATTCATCACAACTTGTACAAATAGCTATGTCAGTCCCCCATGCAGATGCCGGTTCCGCGCGCAGTTTGTAATAACCGATCATCCTTCTTAATTGTATTATATTGAGATATCGCCTGCGTGATAGGAACACTTACAATATCAGGGTGTTTATAAGCAACCATCTTGCCATAAACTTTCCCTAAGACCATTTCAAAGGCTTTGGCACCAAACTGTGCAGCGAGAACGCGGTCATATGCATTAGGCGCACCACCGCGTTGCAGATGTCCCAGAATGGTCGTACGAACATCTTGTTCCAGCCCGGCATTTTTCAGATCCATTTCAAGTCGCAGACCCGCACCGCCCAGACGCACGTTTTGATATCCAACTTCATTGCTTTCCCGCGATAAGGCCTCGCCGTCTTTGGGTTTGGCGCCCTCAGCCATGACAATTATCGCAAAACCGCGGCCAAGAGTGATGCGCTTATGAATCCGATCAATCACTTTATTGATATCATAGGGAATCTCGGGTATAAGACAGATCTCAGCACCGCCGGCTACAGCGGCATGTAATGCGATCCATCCGGCATCGCGTCCCATGACTTCGAGTATAAACACCCGGTTATGACTGGCAGCAGTTGTCACCAGTTTATCCACCGCATCGGTCGCGATCTCAACTGCGGTTTGAAATCCAAAAGTAAAATCCGTACCCGCCAGATCGTTGTCAATTGTTTTGGGTACACCGATTATATTGCAACCCATCTCAAACAACCTCTGGGATATTGATTGTGAGCCGTCGCCACCAATACTTATAACGGCTTCAATATTCTGGTACTGCAGCTTTCTCAATAATTCTTTTGAACGGTCAACCGTACCCCATGAGCCATCACTGTTTTTTACCGGCCAGGAAAAAGGCCCGCCTTTATTCGTTGTTCCGATAATCGTACCACCCTGAACATGAATTCCGGCAGTTTTCTTTTCATCGAGAACGATCAATTCCATTGGTTCACGTAATATTCCGTTAAAAGCTTCGTAACTACCAAGAATTTCCCAGTCCCGCTCACGTGAAGAACGTTTTACAATCGCCCTAAGAACCGCATTAAGCCCCGGGCAATCACCCCCGCCGGTTAAAACCAGTACACGTTTTCTCATTTTACCCTCATTAAGAACATTATTTCAAATTAACAGAAAATTTAACCGTGGTAAGATTCTGTTGCAAATAATTTTCTCGATGCTGGTTGTAGCGAAGCGAAGATCCCTCCGACACTCTCAATGACCAGAGATCCAAGCCTATATAAGTAAAAATATCGAATGCCGAATTTCGAAGTAAAAAGTACTTTTAATTTGCGACATTCATAATTCTGCGGTTTTTACTTTCATTCAAATTACCCAGGTATAAAGATTCTTTCAGAATGACTTTCTGGGGTTTGAATCCTTGGTCCTTGAGCCTTGTGCCTTTAACCTTTGGCCTATTGCCTATTGCCTTTCCAAGTAATCAAAATCCATATTTAATACCACCAGCTGCTTGTGTCTGCACCGGCAGGTGCGGAAACCCTGATCCGCTCAACAATTTTTGGGATAAACATCTGATGATAACGCAGCCTGGAAATTCCATTAGGGCGTGTATGATCCCCGTTCCAGCAATGTTCGGCACGGTCACCATAATCAACTTCGCCTCCGTAGTATGGATCTTTTGTATTCTTCAGAAATTCTTCCAGGTAATACACCGCATTATTAAGATAGTAATTATCCATATCACCGCAGTATACATTAATTTTTCCGGCCAGTTTTGGTCCCAGTATTTTCCAATCACGTTCCAGGATATATCTCAAATCATAATTTTCGCGCCAGAATTCCGCCACATGATGATCAATTTCACCTGAATACTTGTCCCAAATCGGTATTGGATACCCGTCATCGCCTACCGGAGAGTAAACCGCCTGCCAGATATCCCACTGGCGTCCGGAACGCGATTTTGTACCAAGCACCAGTTCCCGGTGGTTGACATCCTGCATCGTCGAGAAAATTTCACCAAGATAGTTACGTGCGGCCGGTTTTGGTATCTTGCCCCAGTCTGTTTCTTTAAAATAGGCATTTTTATCCTGGTAGATATTAACAATAGTATATGCCCGAAAATCCACAGGATCCGGACAGGCGGCATAACAGCCATTATATTCCTCAGGATAGAATACCTGAGCCGCCAGCGCTTCCCAGCCACCGGTGGAGCCGCCGTACAGAAATCGTGCCCATCCCTGGCCTATTCCACGGAATTTCCTTTCGATAAAGGGAATTAACTCATATGTAATAGCATCGCCGTAGGGTCCCAAATTTTCCGAATTAACCGCATAAGAATCATCATAATACGGATTTGCATGCTGAATCTCTATCACGATAACCCGGGGAAAATCAGGTCCTGTCCAGTCTTTATAGAACCGGTGGGTATATTCCTGCATTGTTCTGTTATAACCTTCCATCAGAAAGCGTTCACTGTATTCAGGTTTTAGGTCCTGATCCGGAGGTTCTTCACGAAAAGATTCAAAGTCATGTGAAAAATGACCATGAAAAATCACCAGAGGATATTGCGCATCGGGATGAGAGTCAAAACCCTCAGGCAAGAGTACATGGGCACCGAGATACATTGGTCGTCCCCAGAATTTACTCAAAAGGTCACTCTTCATCCTGATATGCTTGATGTATTTCGTGTCCGCAGGAGGCTCTATTTCCGGAATTATGCTATCCAGCTTTATTGCTACGGTTCCGGTATTAGCGGTTAAGCTAATTTTTACAACCCGGCTGAATAAATTCCCGGGCGCTTTATTCCACTGCTGTCCCTCGCCACGATCCATGGGTAATTGAACCACATGCCCGTCAGCCCTGTGAAAAGTCTCATATCTGTGCAAAAGGGCCTGCACCAGGTACTCTCCTTTAGGAATTTCAGTAATATTTGATAATGGATACCCGAAGACATCGGAATCAAAGACTACTTTTTTACCCGGAGCAAGAGAATTTACATCGATGCCAAAAATCTGCTGTGGTTTTAATCGATCCATTATTTGAAACCGTGGTTCCTTTTCAGGATTCTTAGAAATCATAAGCAGCATGCGACCGTCTACTGTATTTTTCTGCAAATTTGCATCAAACGAAACCTCAAACATCAACCGGGATAACGATAATTCCGGTATTATGATAATTAACAGTCCAAAAATAATAAAACTCTTTTTAAAAATATGATATATTTTATGCATAGTTTCCGATTCCCCATTTATTGGTATTTAATTTTTATGATATTTAATTCATTTAGTCTGAATAATTCTTAGCCACCAAGACTCAAAGACTCGAAGTTAATAAATTCATAGATTTAAGGTATCTTGAAAATACCCAATTAATATACTTTATTGAAATATCACAATATAACTAAGTGTTTATTTCTTAGAGACTTAGAGTCTTTGTGGCATACGTTTGTAAATTATTCAGGTTAAATTTTCGAGAAATGATTTTAAATGCGAAATCATCGGTTTACTATGTGTTTTTTTGTTCGTTTCCATGTCCACGTATTTTGCATCAGGTAACATTTCAACAATTTTTTTCAGGTTTTCCGGTTCATGAAGTTTATCTTTTGAGGCACCGATTATTAATGCCGGGCAATCAATCCCGGGCAATACATCCCAGATTTCATAACCGGCCAGCGCCAGAACAGCCGGGCGTAATTTCCACGGATCTCCGGCATCAAGCGCACGACTGTATTTTTCATATTGTTCGTAATCTGTACTTATATTCAGCCGAAAGGTTCTCAAATACCACTTTATTGTTGGTTTTATAAGCTTATAAAAATCAGGATAGAATGACTTAACTATTATTTTCCAGGTCAACGGTATACGGAAAACCGCATTCGGTCCAACGAGAATTAAACATTGTGGCTTTTGCGGAATTTTGTGATAACAGTCAAGAATAGCGGTCGCGCCAAGTGAACTACCAAGGAGCAGATATTTGCCCCTTTTTAGATCAAAGTGGTTAATAATTGATACAACATCATCGCCAATCGACCCCACATCAAAATCGACCCGACCTTTAACCTTTGAGGAAATTTTTTCCCTGGTTTCGATATAAATGACGCGGAAATCCCTGGTTAATTCAATTAGTATTTCTTTCCACCCTTCCATAAGGGATACCCAACCGGCAACAAATACAATATCGGGTCCTTTTTTTTCAGCCGGTCCGGAAAAGGTAATCACGCGCAGAGACACCCGATCCGCAGTCGGAATCATTTCTTCCGTAAAATTCGTGCCGGAAGCACAAAAATCTTTTACATCATTCATAGCAGACCTTATCTCAAGTGTTACTGACCCTCCCCCTTTAATCCCCCTCCCTAAATCTTTTAGGGAGGGGGAAAGAAGGGGTGGGTTCGTTAATGTCTTTATACCATTTATGATTATTTTTGTATATTTTTTTAAACTTGTTAAACAAATTGTCATAGAGTGTACGATTATCGGAATTAGGTATAAATTCTTTTTTTATCCTGATATAATTCTTGATTTGCTCATAGGTACTGATATATCCCAGGCTTTTACCGGCCAGAAGTGCCACGCCCTTAGCGCCGGCATTTTGCGCATCTTCAATTTGATTTATTTTTCGATTTAAAACATCCGCCATAATCTGGCACCATATATCACTTGTTGCCCCGCCGCCGATGATATTAAGTTCACTTACCGGATGATACATTTTTTCCAGTGTATGCATCGCCCAGCGTGTATTAAATGCGACGCCTTCCAATACCGCCCGTATAATATCGGCCCGGTTGGTTCGCAAACTCAGGTTATACAATCCGGCACGCACAAAATCATCATCCAGCGGACATCGTTCACCAAACAGCCAGGGTGTAAATATGACACCATTTGCGCCCGGCGCTGACTCCATAGCAAGATCATCCAGCAATTGATATATTTTGCTGACATTACTCTCCGCAAGCAACTGATCTTCATGATATAAGACATTATTTTTAAGCCATTCCAGGCACAATCCGGAAGTTTCCTGATGCGCCATGCCCAGATAATATTTTTCCGGCATAGCGCTGCCTATACAACCCGTATAGTGAGCAATATCTATCTTTCTTTTAGAATAATGTCCGCCCACCCAACCACTGGTGCCAACACTGATATGCATTTCGCCTTCCCTGATAGCCCCGGAACCGAGGGCCGAAGAAGTCATATCGCCGGCGCCGTTTATTATCGGCGTGCCGGGCAACAATCCTGTTTCGGCGGCTGTTTTTTCATTGATTGTACCGATAATATCCGAGCTGTTTTTAACCTCGGAAAGCTCGTCAGGAGATATTTGAGCCATGCGGCATAATCCCGGATGCCACCGGTTTTTATTCTTACGCGTATCGAGAAGCCACCAGATGAAAGCCAGATCCACAGAAGTAATAAAATTACCCGTTAACCTGTGAATGATAAAATCCTTGGCATCGATATATTTATATACCTGGCTGATTATTTCCGGTTTATTATATTTCAGCCACAGAATTTTAGCAATCTGATCTTTTCCGGCCTGTCCCGGAGAACCGCCGTTAATTCTTATGAATTTTAATAATCTGAAGATATTATAACCCTGAATCCGGGGCATGGTCCACACTTTTTCACGCATAATTTGCAATCCACGGCCATCCAGCCAGGAAATTGCCGGATATAAGGCGTCTCCATCCCGGTTAACCGCGATGAGACATTGCATCTGGGATGAAAAAGTAATCCCGGCAATATTTTGGGGATCAATATTTGTCTTTTTAATTACGGATCTGGTTGTGGTGCATACCGCCTGCCACCAGTCCATCGGATCCTGTTCGGCAAATCCGGGCTGCGGATGGTGTATCGGGTATTCCTGCCGCTCCATGCCCACGATATCACCATGTACTGATATCAGAATGGCTTTGTTTGAACTTGTCCCGAGATCATGGGATATTATATACTTGTTATTTTCCATAAATTTTTATTTCCCCAGACTTCTGCAAATTAGCATTTATAGTCGGCAATAGGCAATAGACGATTGGCAATAAGCCATGGCCTATTGCATATCGCCTATCGTTCATGTAGTTCCAAGTTCCAAATTACTTATTCATTATCTCTGCGCCACGCCAGAGGCGCCGTGCCCGCCGGCAGGCGTGGGGCAGGCAGAGCCGCAGTCGCAAACATTTATTATTAAAATGATTAATATCAAATTATGTAATTAGTGATAAACAACTCAATCCTTTTTTGCCATAATCATATTTTTCTCAAAATTTTGCAGCTTTTCATCCACCTTTTTAAGAATTCTTTGTTTCAGGGTCGGCTTTAATAAATTTTTTAACAATTTAGTTCTCCTACTTTTAGGAGCAATTTTTTTTAGTGATTTATAAAATATCATCGCAGTATCTTTTTTACCTATCCGCGCAAAGTATTCACCAGCAACTCCTGCGAATCCTATATATTCACTTATATGGAATTTATTTCTATTTGGATATAAAGCTTTTAGGTCGAATTTATTTTTAAATATCTTTGGGATTGCATCCAAATCTTTATCTTTCATACAAAAGTGAGCATAATTAATTTTTGCAAATAAATAATATGGATTCTTTTTATAGTTTTGATAAGCCAGATTTTTTGCCTCATCTATCTCATCAACCATTGAATAGACACTCGCAAGTAAATTGAGCAGTCTTGGCTCATTTGGATATTTCTTTAGTAATTTTTTTAAATCAGGAATTGTATTCTGTGGTTGGGTTTGAGCTAAATCATGCAAAGTTTGATATTGAGTATGAAGTTCCTTTGGCATTTTTTTAAGACCAGGAGGATTAACCGCCTCAAATGTAATTTCATACTCGGTTAAAGTTAAATGTACTGTATTATTTTCATCTTTATGAGCATCAGGATTTTGCATTGATTTTAGTTCCCATAATTTCTATTTAGAATATAAATGAAACTAAGCAAAAGTAATAAAACAACAAAATTCATTTAGAGCTCAATGATCTGCAGGCATCATTGCTCTCTCAAACTCTTCCTGTGTCCAAAGATTCGTTTCAATCTCAATCGTATAATCCTGATCGTCCTGAATATATTTCCAGGCTGTTATTTTTACTTTCATAGAATCGATTCTAAGACGCTATTTAGTTTGGGCGAATCTATTTATAGCAATTAAAAATCCAACAGCTAATAATAAAACTGTTCCTCCTACTATTCCCCCAATTAATCCCCAGAATGGATCAATTTTCTTAATCACCTCTCCTGTTCTCACAATATCCTCAAGTGCTATCTTCACCCGCTGTTTTCGTTCATCACCATTTATTTTTGCTATACCATCAAGTGAATCGTTTTCAAATCGGTACATATTAGCGTCAAAATAGTAGTGTATCGAGTCTTTTGTTACGACTATTAAATCATCATTATTAGTTCAGGTATCCACTTCCTTGTCGGTGATATTTACTTTTGAAGTACACCCAAAAGTCCGGTTCCATCTGAAGCAAAACATACACAACAATTATCCTCACTTGATTGTCTGATACCATCCAGATCCTCCGGTTAATGATCTTGAGAGTTTAATTAATCCTCGTGAAAAACGGGAATTTTAATTATCGTCAAGCAGGAAAAATAAATGTCGCTAATCATTCCAATAATGGCAATTTGGTCAACCCGCATATACCAACGATAATAGTCGTTTTTATTGAAGTTAGATAATTAAAAAATCGCGAAATTATTAATGGTATAGCGAACTTGAGCCAGACTTTAAATTAGAAATCTCTCACGGATTGGTCACTGGGAATATTAAATCTTTATATTTTATTTTTTAAAAAATTTCGATACATAATGTAGAAAAAAATATGCACCAATAGCTATAAACATCAGATAAACGACCGGACCACCTGTTTGACCCAGTTTTATTAAGAAAAGTATGATGGCGACTATTGATAAAAATTCGCCTAAAAATTTTATCTGAAGAGCAATTCCTATGATCACCACAATCATTAGTACTCCCAAAACAGATATGTAATTTTCAGGAATATTTTGTGCAAAATTTATAGTAAATTCAACTAAGATCAGAACAACTACGACTTCAGCAAAAATTGAAGTTTTATTTGTATCTGTCCGCATGATTATTTTTATACTCTTTTAATGAATTTGTTATAAGGTTTTTCCCAGCGATTTTAATCTAATACACCAATTGATTATTAGACACTCCTGTTCCTTTTGAACTGGATTATTCTTTAAATCCTATTAATGGACCTCCATAGTCAACCAATTTTGCACCGCAAGCCGCAAAATATTTATTCCAAAAATTTTTAAGTGCCATATATCTCTTTGCATCCAAACCGCCTTGAATTCTGGCCCCTGCACCAACAACATATACCTGTGCACCACTTAACTTTGGTAAAGTATTATATTTTCGCTGTTTTTCAATGATATTATTCGCCCTTTTATCGCTTAATTTTTCTCGCATAAAATTATACTCCGAAGATTCTTCAATCATATCCGAAAAAAGTACCAAAACTTTTCGCGGTTCATCATATATTTTGAATACTCTTTCAGCCAACAAAACAGCTTCCATAATTTTTGTATATCTCGTTTTTATATTCATATCCAATATTTGATTTTCAACAATCCCGATTAATTCCTTATCGCGTTTTATCTTTGCAGCTTCATACTCGAGTTTTTTATCGAGCAACATATTGAAACCTTTAATTTTCTCATTGACTGGAAAACTGGCCTGGGCTAAGGGATTATCATTGATAAAATCTGTTATAATCCTATCTTCGTCATTAAGATGAGCCAATATAGTCTGATAATCCTTAAAATATTGCTCGCGAATTTTGCCCGATTTTGTGCTACCTGATAGATCAAACAGAACAAATACAACTTTCGGTGAAGAATCGCTATTGCATCCTGATACACCAAGGAGGATAATCAATATCAAAATGCATTTTATTATAACCATGTTTAAATCTCCTGTGGATTCAAGTTTTATTTAATATAAAAATTCTGCTAATCATATCTCTTAAAAAATTATTCATGGTCTTCGTGTTCGCCACAATCCCAATCCAATTCAGATAATGCCATCGGAATAGATATATCAGGGTATGATTTAAATGACTCAGGAAGCGTGGAATCAGATCGACGTCTTCGATTGTGCATTCGGTAGACTTGAATAATTCCTTCACATATATTTTTAACTTCATGTGCCTTGTGATTAAAATTTTCCCAGATATTTTGGCGAAGTGCTTTTAAATTGCTTTTCTTTTCTCCAATAGTACTAATATAAGCGTCTATTTTTGCTAGTTCATCTTTAT
>CAYULK010000020.1:0-21045 GCA_964445625.1 uncultured Calditrichota bacterium | reverse complement strand
TTTACGTGTCGTGAGACCCCGTATTACGGGGGGTAATCAGCGTGCCATAAATATCATTGCATCTTTGCAATATATATTCTCAAAGAGTAAATTTTTACTAATCGCCCCGGCGATCTGTTGGAAATAACATAGTTTTTGGCTACGATAGCATAGTGACTAAGACTCTCCCAAAGGGATCCCTTCGGGAGTGGCCCATATTCGTGACATAATCAGGTTAGGGAAGTTAAGGTCCTTGTGAAAAAAATAAATAGTATCCGGGGCATTTTATTCTTTTTGGCCGGCGGCTGTATGGTTCTTGTTTTTAATCAGGGTATTACTTATACATCGACTGATGAATTCTGTGAATCGTGCCATATGCATCCCCATGCTACCAAAAACTGGCGCTTAAGTACACATTTTGATAATAAAAGCGGTATCATCGTACATTGTGTTGAATGCCATCTTCCACCTGAAGGTATTCCGCATCTTTCAGCGAAAGCAACAACCGGATTACGTGATCTATGGGGTACATTGGTAAAAGATGGAGATGAAATTGACTGGTTACAAAAATCAACACGTGAAGCAGCTATCAACCATGTTTATAAAGAAGCCTGTGTTAAATGTCATCAAAATTTATTTTCACAGGATCTATCCAAAAAGGGAGAAGATGCTCATCTCTATTATGATCAGCGGCCGGATGAATTACGATGTATCAATTGTCATCTCGATGTTGGACATTATCGCGAAAAGAAAGAAGAAATAGTCCGGATGGAACATTACGAAATCTATCAGATACCGGCAGAAATAGATTCATTTGAAAATTTTACAGAAAAAATACCGGGAACAACTGTCGGCTTCGAAATGATCGCCATTCCGGGTGGTAAGTTTAACCTGGGCAGCCCGGAAAGTGAACCCTTCAGAAACAAGGATGAAGGACCGGTTCTCGCAGTAACGATCAGTTCATTCTGGATGGCAAAAGCAGAAGTGTCCTGGTCAGAATATGAAGCATATTATAACGAGACACATAGTGAAAAACCGCTATATGCATCAGCAAAAGACAATCTAAATAATCTGAAGGTGGACGGAATTACCGGGCCAACGTCACCATATGGAAATCCTGACCAGGGATGGGGGCGTGGCCGAAGGCCGGCGATCACCATGACACATTTTGCAGCGCAACAATATTGTATCTGGCTTTCCGAAAAAACCGGCAGGATGTATCGATTACCAACCGAAGCAGAATGGGAGTATGCCTGCCGGGCCGGTACAGACGGACCATACTTTTTTTCCGGCATTCCGGAGGATTATTCTTCTGATACCTTTTTTAACAAAATTTTTGGTGCAGATACATCCATTATTAATTCATATGTAATTTACGATCTGAATAGCAGGAGCAGGACGAAACAACCGGACAGTGTTAAACCAAATGCTTTTGGTCTTGTGCATATGTTGGGAAACGTGCGTGAATTCTGCTCGGATTTCTACTCTGAAAATACTTATACCGGATATACATCCGGTGAGAAGATTATTGATCCGCGGGGTCCGGATGAGGGAAAAGCAAATGTCATACGTGGTGGCTCATATCGCAGTGATGCGGCCTATCTGAGAGTGGCCACTCGTGATCATACCAGGTTTGACAGCTGGATGCTTACAGATCCTCAGATTCCAAAAAGTAAGTGGTGGTTTTCAGATTGCAACGATGTGGGATTTCGGGTAGTCTGTGATTATAATTATTTTGATAAATAAATTTTATATTAGTAGAATTGTTATTTATGATATGGAAAACACCGGGATATAATCTGTAGTTTACTTGCTGTTTTCTTGTTTGTATGAATAGAATGTCTGTAAGAAGAAGTGCGGCCAATAAATATTAAATAATTACTCAGTGGTTATTCTTTGCACTATCATATTTGAGAGAGGAAGAGTCATGTCACAGGAATTAAATCGGCGCGAATTTATCGGTGTGGGTACCGTAGTTGCAGCGGGTGTGTTAGCCGGATGTGCCTCTGGTTCCAGAAAAACATTTACCGTACCTGCATGGCTGGATCAGGCGCCGGATGGTCCTGAATTAAAGGCCGGATTGATCGGATGTGGGAGCAGAGGTACCGGTGCTGCAATCGACTTTTTAAGTTCTGGAAAGAATCTGCATATCGCAGCCCTGGGGGATGTTTTTCAGGACAGACTTGATATATGCCGGAAAGAAATTCTGGAGGAAAAGCAGAATGAAGTTGCTGATGAAAAATGTTTTGTCGGTTTTGACGCCTTCGAAAAAGTAATTGCTTCTGGCGTCGATATTATTGTGCTTGCCACGCCACCACATTTCAGACCTGAGCATTTTGCCGCTGCTGTAAACGAAAAAAAGCATGTATTCTTAGAGAAGCCGGTGGCTGTCGATCCCGTTGGCGCACGCTCCATAATTGCTTCATCCAAAAGAGCCGAATCCCTGGGCCTGTGTGTTGGTACCGGGACGCAAAGAAGGCATCAGCGGGATTATGTGGAAACCTATAAACATGTATATGAAGGTGAAATAGGTGACATAGTTGCCGCCAATTGTTACTGGAACCAGAGTCAGTTATGGCATGTCAAGCCCAAAAAGCAGTGGACTGAAATGGAATCTATGATACGCGATTGGGTAAACTGGACCTGGCTTTCTGGAGATCATATTGTCGAACAGCATGTACACAATATAGATGTGATTAATTGGTTTACAGGTTTGCATCCGGTTAAAGCGGTTGCCTTTGGAGCACGTCACCGACGGGTTACTGGAAATCAATATGATTTTTTTAGTGTTGATTTTGAATATGAGAAGGGCAGGCATGTACACAGCATGTGCCGGCAAATAAACGATTGCGTAAATAATGTATCTGAGTTTATTCAGGGTACGAAAGGATTCAGTAATGCGAGAAATACAATCAATAGCCCGGACGGAAGTGTAATCTGGCAATACAAATATCCTTTGGATGAAGAAGGTAAACCGACAAAATATCCCAAAGTTTCACCTTATCTTCAGGAACATATCGATCTCGTGACAGCTATCCGGAACAATGCGCCATATGTTGAAGCGGAAAATACCGCTGTTTCAACCATGGCTGCGATTATGGGTCGTATATCTGCCTATACCGGCAAAGAAGTTACCTGGGATGAAGCCTTGAATTCTGATCTGCGGCTTGGCCCAACTGAATACAGTCTGGGTAAGGTTGATGTTGATAGGGCGATTCCGGTTCCGGGAAGTGCTTAGGGACTTATAAAAGTAAGAATATTGAATTTTAAATGTTGAATTAAGAAGTATTTTGTGCCTATGGCCTTTTATCCAGATAATTCAGGGATTAAGAAATTAGTATTTCTATAGTTAGTATATCAAATTTAATAGATAAATAAGTATAACCGGAGGAATTTACCATGACATCAAAAAAAAAGAAGAATAAAATCAGTCGGCGTCAATTCATCGGCAGGTCGACCGCCGCTGCCGCGGGAATTATGATCGTTCCGCGCTCGGTGCTTGGTGGTCCGGGATTTACCCCACCCAGTGATAAACTGAATATTGCATGTATTGGTGTCGGAGGAATGGGAAATAATGATACAAAAGGAGTTAGTACAGAAAATATTGTTGCCTTGTGTGATGTAGATGACGACCGTGCAGCAGCATCGTATAAATTGTTTCCAAAGGCGAAGCGTTTTAAAGATTTTCGTGTTATGCTGGATAAAATGGATAATGATATTGATGCAGTTACAGTCAGCACACCGGATAACACCCATGCGGTCATTGCCATGACAGCGATAAAGATGGGTAAGCATACCTATGTTCAAAAACCACTGACTCATGACATTTATGAGGCCAGAATGTTGGCAAAAGCCGCACGGGATGAAAAGGTCAAAACTCAGATGGGAAACCAGGGACATGCCGGTGAGGGTGCCCGCCTGATTAATGAATGGATTTGGGATGGTGCAATTGGTGACGTCCGTGAGGTACATTGCTGGACAAACAGACCGGTGTGGCCGCAGGGCATAGATCGTCCCCGGGAAACGCCTTCCAAACCACCAACAATGGCATGGGATCTCTGGTTAGGACCTTCACCCTGGCGTTACTATCATCCTGCCTATGCGCCATTTACCTGGCGCGGATGGTGGGATTTTGGTACCGGCGTCATCGGTGATATGGGTGCGCATATTATGGATCATCCCTTCTGGGCGCTTAAACTGGAATATCCGGAATCGGTCCAGGCCACCTCCACAGCGATCAATGACGAGACTTTCCCCATGGCTTCTGTGATCACCTATCAATTCCCGGCCAGGAAAGATATGCCGCCGGTAACTTTTAAATGGTATGACGGTGGATTATTACCACCCCGGCCTGCGGATCTGGAACAGGGCCGCATGCTGGGTAACAGAGGAGGCGGTGTCATATTCGTAGGTGATAAGGGAAAACTTATGTGTAGTGTTTATGGAGAAAATCCCCGTCTTATACCGGAAACCAAAATGAAAGAATACAAAAAACCGGAGAAGACGATCCCACGCTCACCGGGAATCAGGGAAGAATGGATCGAGGCTATAAAAAATGACGGAATGCCTACATCAAATTTTGAGTACGCCGGCAAGTTAACCGAATCTATGTTGTTGGGTAATATTGCACTGAAATATGCCGGTAAAAATAAGATATTTGAGTGGGATTATGAAAACATGAAAATCACAAACGATGAGGAGGCTAATCAGATGGTACGCCGGGAATATCGAACGGGGTGGAGTCTCTAAATGGCGGGCAAGATAAAAGTTGTCGTTATCGGCGCCGGTAATATGGGATCTTCCCATGCCCGTGCATATTCTAAAAATCCGGGATCTGATTTAGTCGCAATTATTGACCATTCTGAAGAAAAAAGAGTAAGATTGGCTGACGAACTTGGGATAACTAGTCACTATAGTTCTCTGAAAGAAGCCCTAGAAAAAAGTGCTCCGGATGCTGTGGCTGTGTGTACTTATCCTGACACTCATTATAAATTTACCCTGGAAAGTCTTGAATTTGGTGCACATGTCTTTGTTGAAAAACCGATTGCTGAAACAGTTGTTGAGGCAACAGAAATTGTCAGGAAAGCGAATGAACTTGACAGAAAAATAGTTGTGGGATACATTTTGCGCCATCACCCGGCCTGGCAAAAATTCACTGAGTTGGCACAGTCACTGGGCAAGCCGCTTGTCATGCGCATGAATCTGAATCAACAGAGCAGTGGTGTTGAATGGGCAACCCATAAAAACATACTCAATTCAATGTCACCTATTGTAGATTGTGGGGTGCATTATGTGGATGTCATGTGCCGGATGACACGAAGTAAACCAATCCGGGTTCAGGCAATCGGTGCCCGGCTAAGTGACGAAATCAATCCTGAAATGTATAATTACGGTCAGTTACAGGTAGTTTTTAAGGATGGTTCGGTAGGCTGGTATGAAGCCGGCTGGGGACCGATGATGAGTGAAACTGCATTTTTTGTCAAAGATGTTATCGGACGAAAGGGAAGTGTCAGTATCATGGATCCGAAAACAGACCGGAATGTGGATTCGTCAGATATTGATGGCCACACAAAAACAAATAGTCTTCTGCTCCATTATTCCGAACTTGATGCAAATGGAAAATATGTCCGTGATGATCAAATTATTGATACTTCCGATGAACCTGACCACCAGGGTTTATGTGACAGGGAGCAGGAATATTTTCTTGAGGCAATTCGGAATAATCTGGATTTGACGGACCACCTGGAAGATGCCATAAACAGCATGAAAATCGTTATGGCCGCAGATGAATCGGTGCGGACGGGGCAGATAATTGAGTTATGAATAAGTTAAGAGGCACTAAGGCACAGAGTTAATTCCCCTCCTCGGAGGGGTTAGGGGTGGGTCAATTAAGTCCATAAGTTTCTGAGTACCTAAGTCCCTCAGTCCCTGAGAGACACAGGTCTATATTTTTCTCACCCTATAAAAGGGGGATTAAAGGGGTTATTTTTTTTGATTTTACGATTATAGCATTGAACGTTCCCAAGTATAACTTGGGAACGAGAGAATAAAAAAACTTTGATCCCAATAGGATCGACCAAATATCAAGGAGTGAATAGTGAGTAAAAAAATCTACACCCAACTCAGTGTGATGATGTTTCTGGAGTTTTTCATTTGGGGTGCCTGGTTTGTTACCCTAGGTACGTATTTGGGATCGATAAATTTTTCAGGCGCGAATGTCGGTTATACCTATCTGATGAACAATATTGCCGCAGTTGTTTCACCTTTCTTTGTTGGTATGATCGCAGATAGGTTTTTTGCATCAGAAAGGGTCATGGGTGTCCTGCACATTGCCGGTGGCGTAATTATCTATTTTGTTGCGGGCATAACCAGTGTAACACCACTCATACTTGGATTACTACTATACAATTTATTCTATATGCCAACCGTTGCCTTAGCCAATACCATATCTTTTAACCAAATGGAAACGCCAGATGCACAATTCCCAAAGGTTCGTGTATGGGGTACCATCGGCTGGATAGTGGCAGGACTACTAATTACCTATATTCAGTTTAATTATTTTACCCAGATAGAAGCCAGCCCGATTCCCATGAAATTAGCCGCGGCTGCATCTATCATACTTGGTATATACTCATTTACCCTGCCACATACGCCACCACAAAAGTCTGGTGAGAAGGTTACTATTGGTGACATATTAGGATTTAAAGCACTAAGTTTGCTAAAAGAACGTAATTTTTTAATATTTGTCATCTCAGCTGTTCTTATTTGTATTCCTCTGGCTTTTTATTATAATTTTACCAATATGTTTTTAAATGATCTTGGTATGGAGGGCGTCGCTGCAAAGCAATCCATGGGCCAAATGTCTGAGGTGTTATTTATGCTGCTTATGCCATTTTTCTTTAAGCGGCTGGGCGTAAAATGGATGTTGCTGGTTGGGATGTTGTCATGGATATTGCGCTATATATTATTTGCCCATGGCGATATGGGAGCCATGGTATGGATGTTATATATGGGTATCATATTGCATGGAATTTGTTATGATTTTTTCTTTGTTACCGGACAGATATATGTTAATAATAAAGCCGGTAAGGAAATCCGGGCCAGTGCACAAGGATTTTTTGCATTTCTTACCTACGGAGTTGGTATCGGTGTTGGTTCAATTATTTCCGGTCAGATAGTCGATATGTTCACTCTCGAAGGTGTAAAAAACTGGACATCCATTTGGTGGTTTCCGGCTATTTTTGCAGCCGTCGTTTCGCTCTTATTTATATTTATGTTTAAGAATGAATCTGTAGAGACTGAGAAGAGTTGAGAAAAGGATACTTATAAGTTATGGATCGCAGAAGTTTTATTAAGAAAGCAGCGACGGGCATTTCGCTGTTCACTATTGTTCCGAGAAGTGTTCTCGGAGGTAATGGTTTTACCGCGCCCAGTGACGTATTGACTAAAGCGGTGATCGGTGTCGGCGGTATGGGACAATGGCATCTGAAAACACCGGGTTCAAAATTACTCGCCGTCTGTGACGTCGATAAGAATCATCTCCGGCATGCTATAGAGTTAAGCGGGCCGGATATCCGGGGGTACCTGGATTTCCGGGAGCTGTTACTGCGCGATGATATTGATATCATACATATTGCAACGCCGCCTCACTGGCACGGATTGATATCAGTCGCCGCTGCACGGGCAGGAAAAGACATCTGGTGTGAAAAACCGATGACCAGAACAATAGGCGAGGGGCAGAAAGTCGTCGCAGCGGTTCAAAAAAATGGCAGTATATTCAGGGTGAATACCTGGTTCCGGTTTGCCTCACAATTCTATGGCTTTGGTACAGAAATCAAACCGGTAAAAAAACTAATCAATAGCGGGCTGTTGGGCTGGCCTTTAAAGATTACCATCGGTTCCCGGACAGGTTTTGACTGGAAACTGAACTACTGGCAAGGTCTGACTAATCTTAGAGCGCAATGGATCCCGGAGACGCTGGATTACAATCGGTGGCTTGGTCCGGCGCCATACAAACAATATCACCCGCATCGCGTACATGGCACTTTCCGCGGTTACTGGGATTATGATGGCGGCGGTCTTGGGGACATGGGCCAGCATTATCTTGATCCGGTGCAGTACCTGCTAAATAAAGATGATACCGGCCCTTCCTTCGTGGAGGTGGATGCACTGCAATCCCATCCTGATGCGGTCGGAAGCTGGCGCAAAATAAGAATGCGCTACGATGACGGCTGCGAAATTATACTCGATGCAACTCGGAAACAGAGCCGGGTACCTTTTATTGAGGGGCCTGAAGGTAAATTGTTCAAAGGCTTCAAATCCGACATACCTGATATCAGAAAAAAGTTATCTGAATATCCGGAGCCGGAAGAGCAGGTTTCCGATTTTATTGACGCAGTTAGATACCGCAAAAAATTTGCTCTGAATGAAGGCAATGGACACCGCTCAGCTACGCTGGTAAATCTGGGAAAGATTGCATTGCGCCTGGGCAGAAATTTACATTTTAATCCGGATAAGCAGGTTTTTATTGATGATATTGAAGCGAACCGATTGATTAATCAGCCTATGAGGTCGCCATGGTACATGTAATCCGGAAAATCGCTTATGCATGCATGCTGTCAGTTATCGGTTTATCGATTACAAATTGCAGTCCTGCTCTGAAAAATTCAGAGACCCAAAATTCTATAGATATAGCAGATCTGTTGCAGCAGCTGCCGGCGCAAGATGCCGTTACAGGGCAGCTGGTCACGGCCGAGATAATCCGGCAGGCGCCTTCTTCATTTCGCCAAATAATACCTTTGCTCAATAGTGAAGATATAGATCAGAAAATTCGGGCGCAATATGCCATTTCTTTATTAACCGATCATTTTGGCAGATCTCAAGAATCAGAATTTACCCTGGAATATTGTAATGTTATTCATCAATCAATCATGACTTCACAGGATATCTCTACCACAAATCTGCTG
Source organism: uncultured Calditrichota bacterium (assembly GCA_964445625.1). Taxonomy (GTDB): domain Bacteria; phylum Calditrichota; class Calditrichia; order JAJRVZ01; family JAJRVZ01; genus CAVXXB01. The sequence continues at coordinate 12,100 of CAYULK010000020.1, read as the reverse complement.
ATAAGACAGCTGGAATTATGCGGAACAGATGAATCACTGGAATTCCTGACTGATTATCTGGATGCGGATCAGGTGTCAGATGCCGCGATCCGTGCTATGGTGCAAATAAATGCGCAAAAAACAGCTCAAATTCTAACCCGTGATTTGCATAAAATCCCCGCAAGATTTCAGCCGGCTTTTATTAAAACTCTCGGTGAATTGAAATATCGGGACTCAGCTGATATAATTTTACCACACACAGAATCAAAAAATCTGGAATTAAGGCAAATAGCCTGTTTTTCCCTGGCAAATATGGGATATATTCCTGCAGAATCTGTTATTCGCAGCCAGATGAAATCTGATATAAGACAGCAACAAGCCAATGGTGTGGCTAATTTTATTCTCTGGGTTGAAAATCTGAACGACGACAGCAAAAGGAAATCTCTGGTGACAGAAGTTATCGAGAATAAAGAGGGGCTGTTCTCACAACATCACAGATTAACTTTTATGAATGATTGTGTCAATAAGCATTGCAGTGATCTACATACCTATCTTGACCTTTTGTTAAAAGAGAATAATCAAAAACTGACAAAGGAATCTCTGCGCATGACACAATCCGTCAACGGAAGTGAAATGACGGAGTGGCTGATCGCGCAGGCAAAAAAGTTACCTATAAAGCGGGAAATTGTCCAAACGCTTGGCGAACGGGGTGACAGTAATGCTTTATCTTTTCTCTCTGCTATGATTATGGATACTTCATACGAAGTACAGAAAGCGACCATTCACGCCATCCGGAAGTTGAACGATCATGAGCAGTTGATCCGTTATCTGGGATCCTGTGAAGAGAAAATAACATGCGAACAATTGGCAGATGAGCTGAAATATATAAATAAAAATGACCTTATCAATGGCATTATATCTGTTCCCCGGGAATCGCTTTCACCGGAATTTAAAATTGCCATACTCAAAATAATATCAGAACGTAAATTGAATGTATTAATTGCTTTTGTTCGTGCATTAATATCAGATGAAAATACCGATGTCCGGATAGCAGCCATGACAACGGTGACGACTCTGGATGACGGGTTATCATTAGGCAGGTTAATCGATACAGTTTTTAAAATTGAAGATAAAAAGGAATCGGATATCGCCGTCAAAAGCATAATTCGTCTGCTCCGAGTTAGTCCGGAAAGAGATTGGTACCTGGCAAATCTTCAGCCGAACAGAGTCAACTTAAATCCAAATTCCCTGGATGATTATTTTGCAATACTGAAGGGGGTAGGCGGATTTAAAGCATTTAAAATTCTGCAACACGAAATTCAGAATCCTGAAAAAGGAAAAAATGAACAGGCGCTAGAGATGCTGTATATATGGCCAGACGGCTATGCACTGGATACTCTAATGATTATTGCCTCAGAATCGACTGAATTACGGGAGAAAGTCAAATCAATCAGAGGTTGTCTGCATATTTTAAGAGAAAATGAGTTCCCGGAATATACTAAACTAAGATACTACCGTAGTTTAATGCCTGTTGCTTCCAGACCGGAAGAAAAGCAAATGATTCTGGCTGAAGTTATGAAAATCCACTCTCCTGAAGCGTTAGATTTTATCATGGTTCAGCTGTATGATCCTGATCTTCGGGAAACGGCAATACACGCAGTCGTCCGGATGCTCGGGGATAGAAATTCTGAACATAGTGCGGTGTCAATATCTAAGAATCTGATGCTGGCATATTTTCCTAAGGACAGTCTGCAAAAGTTTTTCCGGGAAAATATCGATCCGGATATGAATCAGCCGCCCGAGGGTTTTGTTGCTTTATTTAACGGAACTGATCTCTCCGGATGGAAAGGCCTTGTTGCGGATCCCGTTCGCAGAAAAAAGATGTCAAACAACCAGCCGGATAGTTTGCAGAAAATTGCAGATGAACAAATGCGTTCGCACTGGTATGTTGAGAATGGAATTTTGCGGTTTGACGGCAGGGGCGCTAATTTATGCACAATTAAAGATTTCAACGATTTTGAATTGTGGGTCGATTGGAAAATAGAAAAAAATGGAGACAGTGGCATTTATCTCCGTGGAATGCCGCAGGTTCAGATAAAGGATCAATATATGCCCCAGGGCGGGTCCGGTGGATTATATAACAATAAAATTGGTGAGAGGTGGCCGCTGGAAATAGCCGACCGGGAACCGGGAAAATGGAACCGGTTTCATATTATTATGGTAGGGAGTAAAGTAACTGTTTCTCTAAATGGCCGGTTGGTGGTGGATAATATCCGTCTGGAAAATTATTGGGAAAGAGACAGAGATGCCTATGAGACAGGTCCGATTGAACTCCAGGCACATAATTCTCCACTTTATTTTAAAAATATTTTTATAAAAGAACTACCGGCAGAGGATAAACAGGAAGAAATAATATTTAACGGCCGGGACCTGAGTGGCTGGCAGGCTATCCATTCGGATATTAATTCGTGGCATGTTTCTGATAGTATTTTATTTACCGATGGTTTTTCCGGCGGCTGGCTGTCTAGCGAACGCCAATATGAGGATTTTGAACTGACGTTTGAGTTTCGGGTATCACCAGGAGGGAATAGCGGTATCTTTATTCGGGCTCCGCATCAAGGTGATCCGGCATATTCCGGGATTGAGATCCAGGTTCTGGATGATTATGCAGAAAAATATGCCAATTTAAAATCCTGGCAATATACCGGAAGCTTGTATGGTGTAGTGTCTGCCAAATCAGGCAGTTCATATAAAGCGAACCAATGGCAAAAAATGAAAATAATCTGCGACGGTCCTGATATCAAAGTCAGTTTAAATGGAACCGGGATAATTGATGCAAATCTTATCGACCATATGTGGCAGGAAGATAGTCACCCGGGTCTTAAACGCAGAATGGGTTTTATCGGTTTACAGGCGCACGGATCCAAAGTGGAATATAAAAATATTATCATAAAGGTGTTACAATGATTAGATTTATCAGAATTCTAATTCCTATATTTATTTACTTGAATTTTACGTCTATTATGGCACAGGAAAAATTGTCTCCCGTTACTTCACATCCTTCTACTGATCTGACAGATGATTGGCATCTGGCCATGCAATTCTGGACATTTAATAAATTCTCATTTTTTGAAGCCATAAATAAAACTTCAGAACTTGGTTTGTCATGGATTGAAGCATATCCCGGACAGCAGATTTTTGCAGATAATAAAAATCTGGTATTTGACGAAAATTTACCGCCGGAATATCGTGAACAAATAAAGTCAAGATTAAAAAAGTCCGGCTTACGCCTCATTAATTACGGCGTGACTCACTTACCTGATAATGAAGAAAAATGTCGTCAAATATTCGAGTTTGCCAGGGATATGGGAATAAAAACAATAATATCTGAACCAGAAAAGAAATCCATGGCGATGATTGATAGTCTGTGTCAGATTTATGATATAAATGTTGCAATACATAACCATCCCAAACCCTCTCGTTACTGGAATCCGGATTCTGTATTATCTGCTGTTAACGGCCGGAGTAAATATATCGGTGCCTGTGCGGATCTGGGCCATTGGATTCGTTCGGGTATCCAACCCCTCGTGGCTATGAAAAAGTTGAATGACCGGATTCTTACATTTCATTTCAAAGATGTTAAAGATTTCAGGAATCCAAAAGCGGAAGATGTATTATGGGGTAAGGGAATTACAGACATTGACCTCGTAATTGAAGAACTAAAAAACAGGAAATATCAGGGTGTGATTTCAATAGAATATGAACGGAAAACTGATGAACTAATGTCCGAGTTACGAACAAATATCAGGACTTACTATACTATCGCAAGTACTTATGTTCCCTTCCAGTGGCAAAATCTTTTAAATGATGATCTTACAAATTGTGAATTCGATCCGGGATCATGGAAATATGAGCAAGGAATTATATCCGCTGAAGGTGATGGCGATCTTTGGACAAAAAATATATACGGTAATTTTATCCTCGATTTGGACTTTAAACTGGCTCCGGAAACAAACAGTGGAATCTTCCTGCGTACCGGTGATATTGTGGAATGGCTGCATACCGCTATCGAAGTCCAGATTTTTGATTCTTATAATAAAAAAGCAGGCAAACATGATTGCGGTGCCATTTTTGATTGTCTCGAACCGACAAAAAATATGGTGAATCCACCAGGTGAGTGGAATAAGTATACAATAACGTGCACGGGTAACAAAATCTATGTTGTACTTAATGGTGAACAAATTATTGATATGGATTTGAATCTCTGGACCGATGCCGGAAAAAATCCGGATGGCTCACCAAACAAATTTAAAACTGCATATAAAGATATGCCGCGTAAAGGTCATATCGGATTTCAATACCACGGCCACCCGGTTTGGTTCCGTAATATCAGGATCAGAAGGTTGGATTTGGCACTGTAATTGGGACTCGGAGCAGAATGCCAGCTTCTGATTTTTGGGATGCCGTCAAAGACAAACAAAAACGAGGGGTTCAAGAATAATTGCAGAACAACTAAAAAACGATTTTGAAACACAGCGGACATTGGTTATAAATCCATTTGTTCATTATGATATTAATAAGCCACAGTTTAGAGCGGAACTTATAAAAACAATCGATTTGATAAAGCAACTAAAAACTGCTTTAATATAAAGGTATGAAATGACAGAAAAAGAAAACTTTATTTGGATAAAATAAGGGCGAAATATGAGACTAATCGGCGAATCAATATATGGCTACAAATTCATTTCTTTTCTTGGTGAAGGCGGCTTTGGTTCCGTTTACAAAGTAAAAAAAGATGATACATTTTATGCTGTTAAAATATTTAGAGAATCATATATTCTTGAAGAATTTAGAAAAGGAAAAGATAACCGCATTACTCGTGAAATTGGAATAATGCAAAAAATGAATCATCCATTACTTGTAAAATATATAGAATCTTTTTCAGATGAGCTATTGAATGTTCCGCAAATATTTCTAGTAATGGAATTTATTGAGGGAGAAACATTAGGGAAAAAAATAAAATCAAATAGTATTATAGAACCAGAAAGTATCATTACTAAATTACTCTCAGGCATAGAAGTTTTACACTCTGCTAAAATTATCCACCGTGATTTAAAACCGGAAAATATCATTGTATTAAAAAATGGTGATATTAAAATTCTTGATTACGGCTTGTCAAAGATGATCGACTACACAAGCATAACAAGCAATGGTGATATATTAGGTACATTTGCATATATGTCACCGGAGCAAATTACTGACAGCAAACACATTGATTTTAGAAGTGACTTGTATTCAATTGGGGTAATTTTTTATAAAGCTCTAACGGGCAATCTTCCTTTTACAGCACAGACAGTACCTGAATTTATTGATAAGGTTAAAAATGAACCACCAATCCCACCCAGAAAATGGAATAGAGATATTTCGAATAAGCATGAAAATATTATTCTCAAACTGCTCGAAAAAGATGCTTTTAAGCGTTTTAAGGATGTAGGTGAAATAGTTTCTGAATTAGGTATTAGAAATATACAAACCCAAATAAATGTAAAGACCACACCTCGCTTTATTTTAAGAACTTATGATGAAAAATCTGTTTTGGAACAATACATAAAAGACCATCCCAATAAAAAACTTTATTTCAATTACCCAGCAAATCATCAATTCCGGCAAAAAGGTTTATTGAAAATAACAGAAAGCGATAAACATGAGACGCTTATCGATCCGGCAACAATCAGGCTTGCGTATGACACGTATTCTGATGTTAAGGGTTTATTGCAATTGCCTTATTGTCCAAAAGATTATGCAATTATTACTCTTGGAAATCTTTCCTCATATAAAGTGCAGAAAAACTATGTCAAACTTGTTATTGATGAACAAGTAAAATTGAATGCAGATATTTTAACATCGCCTTATCACTATTCCCATAACACCAATATCATTCCTACAACTCGGAGAAACCCGGTTACAGAGTGGATTGACCTAGATATTAAACTGTTACAAGAGTCATTAGAGTACAGAAACAATACAGAAGCAATTAATTCCAAACCGTTATTTGCTGGCATTTGTATAAATGCTCTTAGCTTATCAGACGTTCAATATAAAAAAGATTTTCTAAACATATATTCTGCAATAGATAGTGATGGCTTTTTAATATATGCAGATGGTATTGATAAAAATACAACGGAAGCCACGTTGTACCACTACATCACAACATTATTGGAGTTGAAAAAATATTCAGGTAAGCCTGTTATTGCAGGTAGAATAGATACTCTCGGTTTAGGTTTAATTGCAGCAGGGATCACCGGTTTTACATCGGGCGCTGCAAGATTTGAAAGTTTTTATGAAGACCTATATAAAGCAGCTACAGACGCTTTCAATATGTATGAAAGATATTATTTTCCTGAACTTCTTGGAACGATTGCCATTACCCGAAAAGACCCTGTTAGGTTACAGCAGATTATAAATGCTATTGGTCAATGTTCATGCCAATACTGTAATGGAAAACCAATCCCAGACCTGATTAAATCAAAAAACACCAAACTTCATTACCTTGAATTAATACATCAGGAAATTGAAAATATTATCAAAATTGAACCCAAAGATAGAGTGGAGGCTTTTACATATAAAATTGATACAGCATTAAGTAATTATGGAAAATTATCAAGTGTATTTAAATCTAAAGATTTTGGCCATTTATCTCGTTGGAAAAACGTTTTTACAAAAATAGTAGAAAAATATGTTTAGGTATGAAAATGAAATGATTCCTGTATTAGAGCAGGAATTAGCGAAAAAATATATTAATTCTAATATTGTTAGAGAGTTTAACTCCGGTAATGGGATTGCTGATTTGGCTATAACTATTGATGGTAACGATAAACCAAATATTACTATTGGAAACTATAATGAAATGTATTATTTGACCAATTATTTCAATAGGATAGGCAAGAGGATTTATCCTGATAAGTTGATTAAAGAAAAGTCATTGGATAAAGGAACGCTTTCCTCAGTTATCGACAAACTAGTACAAGGTGATTATGTAGTCCGAAACAACGAATACTTTATTGTCAATAAGCTGTATAAGCCTTCAGTTAAGAGAGTATTTTCAATCGAAGCTAAACTAAATAAATGGAAAGAAGGTTTTTATCAGGCACTTCGTTATAAATGTTATTCACACAAAAGCTTCCTAGCTCTTTCTTCAGACAAAATTAAAAATGTTGATATTGCTTTGTTTGTATCCTTTGGAATAGGATTAATATCTGTATTTAAGGAGAAAATTGAATTTATTGAGAATCCTCCAATACAAAAGCCAGCGGATTTAACAACTTATTACCATTTAACTGAAAAATTAAACAGTTACTAAAAATGGGCGTTAAGAATGAATAAAAATAAAACCAGTAAATTTACAAAAGAAGGCATAGAATCCTTATCAAAAGATAAACCTGTGGTATATAAAATTGAAAATAAGAAGGGAAATCTGCTTTATGTTGGAGTTGCAAAAAGAGGTCGAGTAGAAGAAAGACTTAAAGAACATTTACCAGGTTCATCAGACCCAATAAGAGGTGGCTCTAAAGTAAAAATTGTTCAAAAGTCCAGCATAGATGAGGCCCTAAAAACAGAGAATAGAATTATTAAACAACAAAAACCACGACAGAATAAAAAAGGGAAATAAACCGCTTCCGCCATCCTAGCTCCAGCGGAAAGAACAGGCAAGTTTTTTAGAGAGGTAGAATAAAGAATACACACAATAGAAAAATCTCCTCGATGCGCTCCTACAACAAAAGCTATACGCAATGCTGGATACAGTGGAATTTGAAAAATAATGAAGACAAAGAAGGTTAGTCGTAAATTGAAGAGTACGGACATAAAATTCCGCACTACGCAAGGCAGGTTAGTTAGCCCTCAAACATTTTATGATATAACCTTGAAAATCCGCAAGCTAATATTTAGATTTAATAAACGATTAAGAAACATAATTTCACCAGGAAAACAATATGAGTTCACCAGAGAATAAGACAAAAATTAACCGCCGGAGTTTTGTTAAAAAAAGTACAGCAGCGGGGGCCGGTTTGTTATTATCACCGATGATCATGCGACAGGCCAGAGCAAATGATAGTAATGATTTGCATATTGCCCTGCTTGGAGCCGGGGCACAGGGTAATGTACTCATGAATGCCTGTCTGAAATTTAAAAATATTCGATTTAAAGCAGTCAGTGATATCTGGACGGAGTATAATCAAAAAAGAGCATTCAGACTACTCAAGAAATATGGCCATGAGCTGAATGCTTATGTAGATTATCGTGAAATGCTGGCTAAAGAGGCCGGAAATATAGATGCCGTATTGATTGCCACTCCGGATTTTTGGCATGCTTCTCAAACCGAGGATTCGCTTGCTGCAGGACTGAATGTTTATTGTGAAAAAGAGATGTCCAATACACTTGAAGGTGCGCGAAGAATAGTAAGGGCGGCTAAAAAGTCGGGAAAAGTAGTTCAGATCGGTCATCAAAGACGGAGTAATCCCAGATATATTCATTGCTACGACAAAATTATCAAAGAAACGGGAATACTGGGACGAATTACAACCATTAATGGTCAATGGAATCGTTCTGTGCAACCGGATTTAGGCTGGCCTGAGAAATATGCCATTCCGATGAGCAGGCTTAAAAGATATGGATTTTCGTCCATGCGCCAATATCGCAACTGGCGCTGGTATAAGGGAATGGGTGGCGGACCAATCGTTGATCTTGGTTCACACCAGATAGACATATACAGCTGGTTTCTGGAATCAAATCCGGTCTCGGTTATGGCTAGTGGCGGCACAGATTATTATGATAAGGAAACCCATGAATGGTATGATAATGTTTTGGCTACCTATGAATATAAGACCGGACAGGGAACGGTTCGGGCATTCTATCAGACAATTACCACAAATAGTAACCTGGGATATTTTGAGAATTTTATGGGTGATCAGGGCACATTGCAAATATCAGAATCTGCCGGACGGGCCGGTATTTATCGCGAGCAGATGGCACCGCCATGGGATAAATGGGTCGAACAAGGAATAATCACTGCTCCGGAACAGGAAACAGCGCAACCACAGGGCGGGGCCGTCCTTGATGTGCGTGAGACTGTAGCGCCGCCAAAACATGGATTACCTATTGTGTTCAACGATCCCTATCATATGCCGCACCTGGAAAATTTCTTTAATACCATTCGGGGAAAGGATAAATTGAATTGTCCGGTGGAGATTGGATATGAAACGGCGGTTGCGGTACTTAAAGTAAATGACGCTGTAAAACAGGGCAGAAAAATTCATTTTAAACCTCAGGATTTTCATATTTAAATATGTATAAATTATCGCAAATAATTTCTGTCTTAGCTGTTTTGATGTTTCTCTATTATTCTGGTTACGCACAAGATATAAAAGTTGGCGATATCAGTGACGGCAGCCGGTCTGTTCCGGTTCATCTGATTCAATTGATTGATGAAGACAGTTCCGTTGTACGTATTGACGACCAGCCGATGCTTCCTTTCTCGACAAAGAATACGTGTGGCAAATGTCATGATTATAGTAAAATCAGAAATGGCTGGCATTTTACTGCTGGTGATTCGGGAATAGTTAGCGGCCGGCCGGGGCATCCATGGATACTCGTTGATCAGGCCAGTGCAACACAAATTCCGATTTCTCTGCATAATTGGCCGGGAACCCTGAAACCCGGTGATGTGGGTCTTACAGCAATGGATTATCTGCAACTGTTTGGCCGTCAGATGCCCGGCGGCAGTGTTGGGGATAATGATAATTTACGCTCAGTGGATAATACATTTCGCTGGCGTGTCTCAGGTGAACTGGAAATCAACTGTCTAAGCTGTCATGATGCAGAATTCTCCCACGATCAGGCGGCACATGCCGCAAATACAGCCAGACAGAATTTTCGCTGGGTAGCAGCTGCTTCATCCGGATTCGCAAATGTTTATGGTTCCGCCAGGAATATGCCGGATAATTATGATATCTATCTGGGAACTGCGCCGGATATACCAAAGAAAACACCGCCGCATGTGGTATATGACCTGACACGTTTTAACCAAAAAAATGAAGTTTATTTTGATGTGGTTCGTAATGTCTCTGACCGTAATTGTTATTATTGCCATTCATTAAAAATAATCTCCCCTGACAGGCAGGAAAAATGGATGTACGAATCGGATGTGCATCTGAAGGCTGGTCTGAATTGTATCGATTGTCATCGCAACGGATTAGAACATGACATGGTACGCGGATATGAAAATGATATGTCAGACAAATCCGATCGTATTAATAATATTAAATCTGAATTTTCATGTTTCGGTTGTCATATGCAATCGGGCCGGCTGGGTGCTCCTAAACCGCTACATTCCGGATTGCCCCCCATCCATTTTGAAAAAATGAGTTGTACTACATGTCATTCAGGTATTTGGCCGGAAAGGAATACCTTATTTATAAAAACATCACAGGGACATGGATTGGGTGTCCATGGGATAAATAAATCGGATTCCACACTTCCGCACATCTCAGCTAACGTTTTTATCCGCAATAAAGATGGCATCATCAGACCTCATAATTTGATCTGGCCATCCTACTGGGCGATGCTGGATAGCAGCCGGGTAAACCCGGTTTCGGTAAAACAGATCCGGGCATACACTACGCCGTTTATTGTGAATGAGGATTCCATGGGTACCGGAAATTGGCCGGCTTTAGCTGATACTCAAATCATAAAAATTCTTGACACACTACAAACAATTGCCAACGAGAATGAAACTCCGGTTTTAATTGCCGGTGGTAAACTAACATTTCTAAGAAATGACAGTACTCTGGAACAAACGACCGGCAATATGGCATTACCTTATAGCTGGGCATTTGGACATGATGTGCGTCCCGCGAGTCAGTCTTTGGGAATCAATGGCTGCGAGGACTGTCACTCCGGAGATGCAAATTTTTATTATAGTGATGTGGATATCGATTCACCAATCCATGCATTAAACGTGAACAATCTGGAAAATATCGGCTTCATGGATCTGAGCAGAGCCGGCACCTGGGTTTTTTCCATGTCCTTCCTGTTCCGGCCCTGGTTAAAAATCTTTATAATCACATGTACATTCATACTTTTCATGGTGTTATTTATATATTTTGTAAAAGTTTTGCGGTATATAACTGAAAATATCGGGAAATAAGACATGTACAGGATTCTGATTCTGATTACGGTGATAAGTTTTATTTATGTGTTATTTCTTTATTTAAGAAACAATAAGGAAGGTCTTTCTGATTGGAAAAATTATTTTCACCTGATGGGGTTAATTGATAAATGCTCCCGGATTAACTCCAAAAGCGAACAAACATCTGAAAATTATAACCTATATGACTGGATTTTTTGCGGTTCATTTTTTTTTACAATCCTTTCATTCATAATCTTAGCTGTCTCGGGTTTCCTGCCGGTACTAGTTACCGGACAGCAACTGGGTGGCATTTTACTGATCATTCACGTAACCATTGCACCCGTTTTTATTCTGTCGATTACCATTTCGGTGCTCCTCATGGTCCATAATATGCGTTTTAATTATCAGGATTGGGAAACATTTAATAACAGGTCAGTAAAAACATGGGATGACGCAAAAACAATATTATTTAGCAAAATTAATTTTTGGATCGCTTTTATCATGGTTCTATCTGCTATTCTTGCCATTATATTAATGATGTTTCCGTTTTTTGGCACTTACGGACAAGAGCAATTATTGGGTATTCACAGATACAGCACACTGATATTATTTTTATTGTTTCAGCATCAGATATATATTATTGCCAAAAAGCAAAATTAAAGAAAAATTAAAAAGACGTTTAAGAAGGCATTGACAATAAAGATAAAAAAATCTAATTCCGAAGGAATTGAATATGATTAACCCCGAATGTAATTCGGGGCAGATTTTAACTGCTTCGCAGTTTAACGTAAATGTCATCAACAATATTGAGTATTTGTCCGCGGTTAAGGTGTTTGCAGACCCAAATGACAAAACGTTGTACTTTTTTCATAAGCGATTTCCGTAATAGTTCAGCCCACTAAAAACACTAAATTCACTAAAAAAGAGAAAAAAATG
>CAYULK010000019.1:0-21078 GCA_964445625.1 uncultured Calditrichota bacterium | reverse complement strand
ATCCATCCACAGTCTACATCCGTTCATTTGACCAACCCAGTTTGGTGCTTTTGTTGAACTGGAAGAAGGAATCGACGGTCTGGTGCATATTTCTGATCTGTCCTGGACTAAGAAAATCCGTCACCCGAGTGAAGTTGTGAAAAAAAATGATGAAATTGAAGTCATCGTACTAGGGATTAACCGTGATGAGAGAAGAATTGCTTTGGGTCATAAACAGATCGAAGATAATCCCTGGGATGCGTTTGAAGATTCTTATAAAGTAGATACTGAAACCAAGGGTAATGTGGCCCGGATTATTGATAAAGGTGTAATCGTTACATTGCCGTTGGGTGTTGACGGATTTATACCAATTACACATCTTGGACATCCCAAATTAAAGAAAGCAACCGAGTATTATAATATTGGTGATGAGATTCCGGCAAAAGTGATTGAATTTGATAAGGAAAATAAAAAGATTGTTCTGTCGGTAACTAACTATTTCAAAGATAAAGAAGAAAAAGATCTGGCAGGATATCTCGCCGGTCAGGGAGTTGAAAAAACAACCCTGCAAGACCTGGTCAAAGATGTCCCTGAGGATTTAGCCAAAAAAAAACCAGCAGATAAGGAAAAGACTTCTGCTAAAAAATCTGAGGAAATGAAAGAAGAGTCAAAAAAAACAGAAGAACCGAAAGCCAAAGTCCCGGATCAAACCGAAGAAGTAAAAGCAAAAACCAAGCCGGCAGAAAACACTACGCCTGAAAAGAAAGAAACTAAAACAGAAGAGCCGGAAGCCAAAGCCACAGAGAAAACTGAAGATGTAAAAGCAGACAGCACTATCCCTGAAAAGAAAGAATCTAAAGCAGACGTGCCGGAGGAAAAGGCTGCTGCCGAGGAAAAACCGGCAAAAGAGAAGAAGACGAAAGTGAAAAAGGAAACAGAGCCCGAGACAGAGAAAAAAACAAAACCTAAAGCTAAGAAGACATCTGCCAAGAAAAAAGACGACGCGGCTGACTCCGAAGAAAAAAAAGAAAAATAAAATAACAGGCCGGTTTTTATGACCGGCCTGTTATTTCTTTCCTAAAAAATACAGAGAAATGATTATATTTTATAAATTACAGACGATAATATTTCTTGTAGTGAAACCCGTACTACGTTTATTTTAGATGTAAAAGGTACGCTGCATGCTATCAATCTTAAAATATCTCTTTACAAATCTCGGCATAGACCTGGGTACGGCAAATACCGTAGTATTTGCTGATACCAAGGGATTTGTTGTTAATCAATCCTCTGTCATTGCGTTCAATAATAAAAATGATGTTATTGCTTTTGGCGATGAAGCAAAAGAAATGCTGGGCAAAACCGGTGATCTTATCAGGGTGATCCGACCCCTGGCCAACGGTGTGATTGCAGATTTTGAAGCCGGCGAAGAACTGGTTAAATCATTTATTCGCAGTGCATCTGTGCCAAAATATCGTATTCGTAAAGTGGTGATGGGTGTTCCAACGGGTATAACAGAGGTTGAAAAGACCGCGGTGATTGAATCGGCAGAACAATCAGGGGCCAAGGAAGTTTACCTCATTGCGGAGCCAATGGCTGCTGCGATTGGTATTGGTCTTGATGTCAAGGGCAAAGATGCCCATATGATCGTTGATATCGGCGGTGGTACAACCGATATCGCCGTCATTGCTTATGGCGGTATTGTGCTTGATAATACGATTCGTGTCGCCGGTGATGAGTTTAATGAAGCCATTGTCAGGTTTTTAAAGAATAAATATAATATGCGCATCGGTGAACCAACCGCTGAGAAACTTAAAATCGATTTTGGGACGGTTTCGGAAAAATATAACGGAAAGGCAGTAACAGTAAAAGGTCTTGATATCCAGTCCGGATTGCCGCGTCAGTTGATTGTGAGTAACAGTTTTTTTATAGAAGCCTTGCAGGATACCACAGATATAATAGTTGCGGCAATATTGAATACACTTGAAAAACTTCCCCCGGAACTGGTCAATGATCTTGTGGATCGTGGAATCATTCTGACCGGTGGAGGATCAATGTTGCGTGGACTGGATGATATTATTCGTGAAAAAACAACTCTTCCTGTAAGCATCGCTGAAAATGCGTTATTCTCAGTTGCTGAAGGTACGAGAATAATCCTGGAAGATTTTAAAACCTACCGCAATATGCTCATGCATCGTTAATATTCTTAACTGCATAATTTGTCCTGAGTATCATATTAGTCCCCCGAATGATTATTGTAGATTGCTTCGTCGTTCATTCTTCACTTCTCGCAATGACATTCTTGGCTTGTCACTGCGAGTCCGCCGGCTGGCGGATGAAGCAATCTAACATTTTACTGAGTTAAAGACATAATCAATTGATTTATATAAAATACCTGAACTTGTTTTTTAGCCGGGAGAGAATTAAACTATTCCGATGCGTAGAAAATTATATAGACATATTTTGATATTTTTTACTATTTCTGGAATTATCACTCCATTGCCGGCCGGGGACTGGATAGAAGAATGTATTGAACATACCATCCACACCCGGTTTGATCAGGCAATTGAAGTAGTCAATAATCAGTTATTGCTGGACCCGCAAAATTATCGTGCTTATTTTTATCTGGCAGCAACGCTCAGTTCAAAAATGACGCATTTCGAAAATGATGACGATAAACAGAATTTTAAGTCGGCAATTGACAGCACCATCGATATCATCGAATCAAAATTGGCCGGCATGACCGACATTGAACAAAAACTTCATGCGGATTATCTCTTTTACCTGGGAAGCGCTTATGGATATCTGGCATTCTACCAGGGACGTAATGGGAGCTATTTCCCGGCGCTCTCAAACGGCCTCGAATCCAATAGTCTCCTAAATCTCGCTGTTGTGATTGACTCGACATTATATGATGTCTATCTGGGAATCGGAATTTTTAAATACTGGAGATACAGCAAATTAAAATTTATTTCCTGGTTGCCATTTATTCCAGATGAACGTGACATGGGAATCGAATATATTAAAAAGACAATTGCACATGGAAGTAAAAGTAAATATATGGCCATGCACCAACTAATATATATTCTCTGCGATTATGGGTATCCTGAGGATGCTATACCATATGCCGAACAAATTGTCAAAAGATATCCGGATAGTCAGTTTATGTGGTGGGCAGCGTCCAGAGCTTATGATAAGAGTGACGATTTCGAAAATGCCATTTTTGCCTATAACAGATTAAATAGCATTATATCGACAGATCCCAACCCCAATCCCAATCATCTTTATAAATGTCATTTAAAGCTGGTAGAAATTTACAAGCGGAAAAATGATTATCAGTCATGCCGGGACACATGTCAGAATCTATTAGTACTACTCGATGAAATTACGATCACTGATCGGGATGATAAAATCGATGATATCCGTGATATGTTAAGCGAATGCATGGAAAAAAATCAGGAGCAAAACAAGTTATCCAATTGACCCCCGGATTTAATCTTCCTGCTCTTTAACCGGCAATTTTAAAATTTACTCTCTAATACAGGATTTACTCTTGACAAATTTTGGTTAAATCAATACTTTGTTACATAAATCGTGCCAAAACTGAAAGATGTAACAGTTCGTACGTAATCAACAAGATTTATTTGAATTAATTAAGAAAAGAAAGCAGTCAATGGTTCAACTTTCTCTATCAATGCGTCTGGAGCAGAGACTATCTCCACAACAGATCCTTCTGTCAACTCTGCTGCAATTACCCATTCTAAGTCTGGAGCAAAAGATTCAAACGGAACTGGAATTTAATCCGGTATTAGAAGAGGGTGATGAGGAAGAATTGGATATGGAGGAAATTGAATCAACTCCGGAGGAGGAAGAGGAAGTTCAGAAAGAATTGGAAATCACTGAAAATGATACTAATTCGGATCTTGATGTCAAGGAACTCAAAGAAGCAGAGGAAGATACGGATTGGGATACAATGATTAATGATGGCGAGTCATATGAATATAAGTTGCCGCGGGATAAAAACGAGGAAGATTATGAACGTCCTGAGGCAGTTGTCGTATCCATGACCGAGCGCCTGCTGGAGCAATTGAATTACCTCTCTCTCAGCGATCTGGAGTTCCGGATAGGAGAGTATTTGATCTGGAATATCCGTGATGATGGTTATCTTGATGAATCATTGAGTATGGAGAATGTATCAAAAATCTTTGAATGTGAACCTGAGATGGTTGAGTCTGTCCTGCAAAAAATACAAAACTTTGATCCGCCCGGGATTGGTGCCAGAGATTTACGAGAATGTCTTCTCGCCCAGCTAATTAATATGGAACATCGGTCGGAAATGGCTCTTATAATAATCCGTGACCAGTTTGAAAACTTTAAAAATAAAAGATTTGACCGCATTCTGAACGAACTCGAAATAGAAAACGGAATGCTGAAGGATGCCATTACTGAAATATCAAAACTAAATCCCAAACCCGGCATCGGAATATTTAATTCGAAACACAATTATATCATTCCCGACTTTTTGGTTGAGAAGGTGGATGATGAGTTTGTTGTGACTCTGGCTGATTGGAATATTCCGCCGCTTCGTATTAGCCGGACATATAAGAAGTTATTGCAGAACAAAAAAAAGACAAACCGCGATACCAGGCAATATATCAGAAAAAAAATTGAATCGGCCAAATGGTTCATAAATTCCATCTATCAGCGAAAAATTACCATGATCAATGTTATGCGGGCTATTTTAGAAAAACAGTATGATTTTTTCTCACATGGCCCGGCACATATAAAACCACTAATCATGCGGGAAATTGCCGATATAATAAATATGGATATTTCAACAGTGAGTCGTGTGGCGAATGGCAAATATGTCCAAACTGATTATGGCGTATTTGAATTAAAATATTTCTTTAATGAACGGATCGAAACAGACGATGGTGAAGAAATATCTACACGAAGAATCAAGAGCCGCATTCAGGATATGGTAGATAAGGAAGATCCAAAAAAACCAATGAGTGATGAGAAAATTTCTAAAATACTATCCCGCGATGGATTCCCCATAGCTCGCCGGACAATTGCCAAATACCGGGAACAGATGGATATTCCCGTCGCACGTTTACGCAAAAATATTCTGAACTAATTTCCAACAAAACAGGGAATCATATGTTTAAACATAAATCAGATATCATTTATGGCACTACTATTGTTGGCGTGCATCATAATGGACAAGTTGCACTGGGTGGAGACGGACAGGTAACATTAGGATCGGCGGTGATGAAGCATCGCTCAAATAAGATACGAAAAGTGTATAATGATAAAATCCTCACCGGATTTGCCGGTGCTGCGGCCGATGCCTTTACTCTGTTTGAACGATTTGAAGAGAAGCTGGAACGATATTCCGGCAATCTGCCAAAAGTGGTTGTCGAACTGGCGAAGGATTGGCGTACCGATAAATATCTCAGAAGGCTGGAGGCTCTCCTGGCGATTATTGATAAGGATCACACTTTTCTGGTTTCAGGTACGGGAGATGTAATTGAACCTGATGATGGGATTATCGCAATCGGATCCGGGGGAAACTATGCACTTGCGGCTGCACGCGGCCTGGTGCAACATTCCGATCTGGATACCAAAAAGATAGTCGAAGAATCACTGTTGATTGCCGCAGACATTTGCATTTATACAAATACTAATATTACCATTGAAACATTATAACTGGAATTGAAATGAAAGAACTGACACCGACCCAAATAGTTAAGGAACTCGATAAATATATTATCGGACAGGATAAAGCAAAAAAATCAGTGGCAATTGCGCTGCGAAACCGCTGGCGGCGTCAGATGGTCAAAGATGATATCCGTGAAGAGATTATGCCCAACAATATTATCCTGATCGGACCAACCGGCGTGGGTAAAACCGAGATCTCACGGCGTCTGGCCAGACTGGCTGAGGCTCCATTTATTAAAGTCGAGGCTTCAAAATTTACCGAAGTTGGATATGTTGGCCGCGATGTCGACTCTATCATCCGTGATTTAATGGATTTTAGTGTACAATTGGTAAGGGAAGAAAAAACTCAGAGCGTCGAAAAGAAAGCACGTGAAATTGCGATAGAAAAGCTGTTGGACACGCTTCTACCTCCGATAAGCAAGAAACCAAAACCGGTGGGTGAACTACAGGAACATGATGAACTGGAGCTACGGCATCAAAGGACCCGTGAAAAATTACGTACCCAGTTGATTAATGGCAAACTTGATGATCGTATCGTAGAAATAGATGTGCCACAGGATTCCACACCCATGATGCAGGTTTTTACACCGGTAGGCATTGAAGAAATGGGGATGAATCTTCAGGAATTATTTGGCGGTCTGATGCCAAAAAAACACAAAAAGAGAAAAACCACGGTTCCCGAGGCCTTTAAAATTCTAACCCAGCAGGAAGCACAAAAATTAATTGATATGGAAGAAGTTGTGCGTGAGGCCAGAACCAGGGTCGAAAATTCAGGTATTGTTTTTCTTGATGAAATCGATAAGATTGCCGGCGGCGGAAGTAAGGGACACGGTCCGGATGTTTCGCGCGAAGGTGTCCAGCGTGATTTGTTACCTGTGGTTGAAGGAACATCGGTTGTAACAAAATATGGTGTAATCAAAACGGATCATATTCTTTTTATTGCATCCGGCGCTTTTCATGTCTCTAAACCATCGGATTTAATTCCCGAATTACAGGGCAGATTTCCAATTCGTGTGGAATTGAATAACCTGTCTGAAACTGATTTTGTCAGGATACTGACCGAACCGGAAAATGCATTGATAAAACAATATACGGCCTTGTTGGAAACAGAAAAGGTGAATCTTTCTTTTACAAAAGATGCCATTGCTGAGATTGCACGAATTGCCACCCAGGTAAATTCAAAAAGTGAAAATATCGGTGCCCGTCGTTTGCATACCATAATGTCCAAGCTTCTGGAAGACATATTATTCAATGTTCCCGAAACAAAAGAGGATAAAATTAAAATAGATGGCCGGATAGTCAGGGATCGACTGGTTGAAATTGTGGAAGATGAAGATTTGTCGAAGTATATCTTATAAGGCCAAGGTGCCAAAAGGGAAAAATAGGTAGTGTCAAAAGTTGCATGAATAAATGAAAAATATATTTGTAATATAATTTTGGATTATATAATAAACGCAGTTCGCTGAGTTCGTATAAAAAAAAGATAACCGCGAATTATTCCAAAAGAATGCTGTATTAAAAAAATACAAAATAATATAATTCACTTTTAACTTTGCGTACTTTGCCTGCCCGCCGCAGGCGTGGCGCTTTCTCTGCGTCTTTGCGTTAAATAACCTTTTTTTTAATACTACCGAAAAATATATAAGGAACATTAATGAAAAAGGATCTTCTGTCAATTGCCGATTATTCAAAATCTGAGATTGAATCCATTTTTGATCTGACAAAAGAATTAAAAGAGAAAACACGCCGGCGTGAGCAACATCATCTGTGTGCCGGAAAAACAATGGCGATGATTTTTGCCAAACCGTCAGCCAGAACTCGTATATCTTTTGAAACCGGCATGTATCAGCTGGGTGGTTATGCATTGTATCTGGCGCCAACCGATATCGGTGTTGGTACCAGAGAAGCTGTGAAAGATATTGCCCGGGTGATATCAAGATATAATGATATCATTATGGCGCGACTGTTCGATCATGCCCATATTCTGGAACTGGCTGAGTATGCAAGTGTCCCCATTATTAATGGTCTCACAGATTATAATCACCCATGTCAGATTATGGCGGATATATATACTGTGTTTGAACACAAAGGCAGATTCGAAAATTTAAAAATTGTGTATGTTGGTGATGGAAATAATGTAGCTAATTCATGGATAAATCTGGCAGCAAAAATTTCCATTCATTTGGTAATATGTTCTCCGTCGGGTTATGAACCGGATATCCGGACGTTGAGTTATGCACGGGAAGAAAAATTAAGTAAAATTGAAGTGATGAAGGATCCGGTGACAGCAGTGAAAGATGCCGATATTGTATATACTGATGTTTGGGCCAGTATGGGCCAGGAAGATGAAGCCGAAAAGCGTCGTCGCGATTTTCAATCATACCAGATTAATGCAGAATTGATGAAACATGCCAAACCGGATGCCAATGTGATGCACTGCCTGCCGGCACACCGTGGTGATGAAATCAGCGATGATGTTCTTGACGGACCACAGTCAATTGTATTTGATGAGGCCGAAAACCGAATGCATGTCCAGAAGGCCATCACGGTCAAATTACTGGAAGAAGCCTAGATCTTTTCTTTATCATGACAGTAATTGCAACAAAATTGAATGAAAATGATTACCCCCTGTGGAATGATTTTATTATGAATTCCTCACGGGGGTCTTTTTTTTATACCACCGAATGGGCGAATCTACTATCATATACATTTGATCGTCAATATGAAGTTATCGTCTTGCGGGACAATGATCAGATTATTGCCGGATTACTCGTATTTGCTCAAAAAAGATTTGGTTATCGCCTGATCACCCCCGTGGCGCTATATCCTTACAATGGTCCTGTCCTGTATGAGTCGTGGGATACAAAATATCAAAAAAAAATTGCCAATGGTTTGGAATGCATCACGCAGATTTCTGAGTACCTTATAAATAATTTTGATTTCTGGATGATCAATATATCCCCTGATATCAAAGACATAAGGTCATTTCAATGGCAGAACTGCCGGGTGGAACCCAGCTATACCTATCAACTGGCACTTAAAAACTGGAAGGATTGTCAGCAGAATTTTAACCAGAGTGTCCGAAGAAAAGTTCGCCGGGCGGAGAAAGAAAATACCACATTTAAACAGTCAAACGAAAAAAATTCCTTTATCCGAATGTATTTGCATAGTTATCATAGACATGGTTTAAAACCGCTCATTGATGAAAAAACGCTTGAAAGATTTCTTACTATGGCGTTAAAACTTCCACAGGTGAAATTATTTTATGTGGAGAAAGAAGATAAAATACTGGCCGGAAGAATTATTCTTGAAGACACGAACCATATTTATGATTTACTAGCAGGGAGCGATGACCCGGATGGGTATGGGTCGAACTATCTTGTATACAAAATTCTTGAGTTGTATTCAGGAAAGGAATTTGTCTTTGATTTCCTGGGTGCAGATCATCCCCTGATTGAAGAGTTCAAGCGCGGATTTGGCGGACAGCTGGTGAATGGATTTCGTGTTTCAAGTCCCGTAAAATTTCCGCTGTCATGGATGATTCGCATGAAAACACGAACCGTCATTCGTAGCAGAAAATTATGATTGTTCAATTTTTCATAACAAAAAGTGATCTGTCTCCGCGCGCAGAGTATGTTCTGCGATTCATCGGCCAGGCGCTTGGTTATAATTTCCGGGTTATCACTACACCGGCAAAACTGATCCAAAACAAACCTCTTGTATCATTTTTAAAACCTGGTGACCTGGAGAAATTGCTAGGATATTCTGCTGTTAATATTTACAATTCAGGGCAAATTTATGACCTGGACCAGGCCGAGCAGAGCATTAATATTTTTAAGTGGCAGAAAGTTACAGTTCCCGTTCTGGGAAAAAGAATATCTGAAGATTCGCCATCCGGATGGCGAAAAAACAGTTCTGATCATACCTGGCGTAAGACAGGAAGTAAAGTATGGTCGACCGAAATTGATATTCTGACTAATATATTTTATCACCTTAGCCGGTATGAGGAAAAGTGGCGGCATTTTGCAGAGGAAACCGCTTCTGACTATACCACATCGATTCTTTCCCGGTATCATAATCTCAAAGTCCCGGTAGTAGATATTCTCCTGCACTACTTCCAATCCCTGTTGGAGAAAAAACCAGAGACGCTGCTCAAAATTCTCCCCTGGCCGGGGGCGGAACCTTTTGGTGCTGCCATTACGCATGATGTAGATCTGACCCGGGCCGTCAGCCTGAAGCGCCGGCTTTTGAATAATTCCTATGGATTCTTTATGAGTCTGACCGGTGCCGGAGAAGTAAGCCGGCAACTTAAGCAGGAAATGAATGAACAAGATGCACAGGTATGGAGTTACCCGCAGCTGGTAGAGTTATATAAAAAGTACAATATACCGGCTACATTCTTTTTCCTGACCCGGATAATGGAAGGAGCGCACGTCAGATATAATATTAACTCAAAAAAATTCAGAGAATTATTGCGTTTACTCCGCGAAAATGGGCACGAAATTGGATTGCATTCGAGTTTACATGCCTTCGATCATCCCGGGCGGTATAAATCGGAAAAGGAAAGGCTTGAGGAGGCAATTAATACGCAGGTAGCAGGACTTCGTCAACATTACTTGCGTGGGAAATTCCCCCGCATGTGGCATATTTCCCAGAATTGCGGATTTAAATACGACGCCAGTTTGGGATACAATTATCAGGCCGGTTACCGGGCCGGAACCACGCATCCGTTTTATGCCTATGATTATGATAAAGATCAGGCATATGATCTGGTTGAATTTTCATTGGCATTTTTTGAGCATAATTTACCATCAGATATCGATGCCATTAAATATATCAGGGATCTGCTCATACAGGCCCGAAATTATGGCGGCCTTATAGTTGCTCTTTTGCATCCCAGCAATTATTTGCAGGAACCTTATCATGATGTTTGGAATAAACTGATTAATGAATTAAAGAAGTCCGGTGCGTATATTGAAACCCTGGAAGGACATTATAAATGGTATACCCTGCGGGAAAAGATAAAAGTCTCCCTGCGATCGCATAATCATATTAGAATAACCAAACCTGAAGAAACACAAAAATTTTCTATTCGATTGCGTGATAACTTACGCTTAGATATATCCGGAAAAGATGGGGTAGCGGAAATCCGGCCTGGTATATATACTATTACATCAGATAAGAACAAAATTGATTTGAAGATTGTACAATTAAAATGAACATCCTGCATATTACCATAAATCCCATTTCCCTTGAAAGACGCATCCTGAACCAGGTGAGATCAGCAATCCAACATTCTTATGTGGTTTCAGTAATTTGTATGGAGGAAAGTGGAAAAAGTTCGGATATAACAAGTCGGGATTTCACGCCAATCCCGTTGCGAACACCTTTTCACAAAGGCGGCCCGTTAAAATTCCTGCATTATAACTGGATGGTGCTGTGGGCTGGCATAAAGCATGAATTTGATATTATTCATGCCCATGATCTCTGGATACTGCCTGCCGCAACTATCCTGAGTGTTTGGAAAAAAAAAGCACTGCTTTATGATGCTCACGAGTATTATCCCGGACTGGAGATATTTACCAGACGAAAAATCCGTAAATTACTATGGACCTTGGCAGAGAAAATATGTATAAGACGGGTTGAAAATCTGATTACTGTTTCAGAACCTCTGGGACAACTGTATAGGGACAGGTATCATCTTTCGATTTCCGTTAATGTGATCCGGAATCTTCCGGCCTATGAAGCACCCGGCCCCGCTAAAGCGGTTAAGATTCCTGTAAGCGGTGATATGCTGACCGTCTTATACCACGGTCATTTCCGGCCGGGAAGAGGTTTAATTAAATTACTCGAAGCTATTGCCCGCGTCGAAGAAATTCGATTGGTGCTTATCGGGGGTGGTGAACTGGAATCGGAGTTGAAAAAGTTGACGCATAAACTGAATGTTGAGAAGAGAGTGTCCTTTATTCCATATATCCCAACCGATCAATTGATATCTACAGCGGCACAGGCAGATATCGGGGCCGTATTGTTCGAGCCTGGTTCGCAAAACTATGCCCACGCACTCCCCAATAAATTTTTTGAATATATAATGGCCGGATTACCGGTCCTGGCCAGTAAAATAGATACGCTGGATCACTATGTGAATAAATATAGGTTTGGAATTACGACCAATCCCAATGATGTGCAATCGATATCGGAATGTCTGGCAGGAATATCGGGCAATCGGAATCAACTGCAAATATGGCACAATAATGCATTATCAGCCGCCAGGGAATTATGCTGGGAAAATGAAGCGGAAAAGTTGACGAATATATATGACACTATTAAAATCAAATAAATTTCTGATTTTCCTGTTACTTGTAATTGCTGCACTGCGGCTGCCTCTTCTGTTCGAAGGACTTCCGGCCGTATATAATTCAACTGAATATTTCTTGGCCAAAATTGCCCTCGGTATGGGAGCCAGAGTCTCACTGGATCCACTTATCTATATTTATCCGACATTCTATGCCTATGTTCTTCTGGTAATATTTTCATTTTATTTTGTAGTTGGATCTATTATTGGTATTTTTAATGGTGCTCATGATTATGCCGTACAATTTTTAACCGATCCAACCTGGTTTTATTTTTCCGGACGATTAGCCAGCCTTGTTTTTAGCCTGTTGACCATAATTTTTGTATATCACTATATACGCAAATATCGGGATGAAACCCATGCCGGAATTGCCGCCCTGCTGGCTGGATTTTCAATTAATTTCTTTGAATTCAGTGCCTATGCCACACAGGAATCACTGCTCATATTTATTTCGGGATTGGCAACTATCTTCATTCTTAGACTCCAGAACAATTCCGGTACTATTGAATATTTAATAGCCGGTCTGCTCTGTGGTCTTGCAGCTGGTGTCAAATATAATGCGGGATTTATATTCCTTGGTGTTCTGGTGGTCTATATACAGAACATGAAACAGAACAAACACACTATCTGGCCGGCCCTCGCCGGTGCTGTGTCTGGTTTCATTATAGTCAATCCATACTGGATTTTAAAATTTTCTGACTTTTACCAGGGCTTCCTCCTGATTTCAGATCAAATGTACTCAGCGGTAAGTACTGACCGTGGAATAAATTATATATGGGAAATTACGACGCTGATCAAAACAGAACTTGCGATAGGTGTGGTATTCATTGCTGCAACTATTTGGGCATTCAAATCTGATATTAAGAAATATCTGCCATTTCTTGTTATAATAATTGTGACTCTGGCCTATGTCGGCAGCTGGAATAAAAAGGGCATCGATTATATTTTTCCAATATTTCCGGCCTGGATAATACTCAGTTCGGATTTTATTTCGAATGTTCTGAATAGATTTAAGCAAAAAAGAAACATCACTCTGATTGTATATACTATAATATTTTTTCCGGCAATGATCTTCATGCTTTACCATGTGTTGCTTGTCTTAAAAAATGATACAAGGGAAATGGCCACAGACTGGCTAATTGCCAATGTTTCGGCACAGGAATTTATTTGCTATGATAATCATCATTATGATCTGGGAATATTTGATGTTGATCGTTTTGTATCATATGGTGCCGGCGCCAGGCAGCTACCGGATGCGATAAAAAATAAGCTGGATGCCTATCGCTTTGATGATAGGAATTTGCACATGGTACCAATTATTTTTAGTGATACCACTAAATCTCTTATGGGATCAAATTTGTATGAATCTGAACATGCGAAATATAAGAGAAAAGATTTAGACCGGATTATTCGTGAAGGCGTAGATTACCTGGTGATAAGAGATGATTTTTACCAGATGTATGAGCAGGTGCGGAATGAACATTATCCGCCGGTAGTATCCGCCAGAATTGATGCAGCGAATAATTTTTATCATAAATTATTTTTAAATTATAAGCCAACAGTTGTATTTTCTCCCGGCTTTTGGATAAAAGGGCCAAAGGTCAGCATATACAAACTATCCGGAGAATGATTTGCCGGCGCTGAACAAATCTCAGAAAACTACGCTTTTAAATGTATCTATATATTATTCGGCGCTGATATTCAATATTTTTTTGGGCTGGATCATCACCAAACTAAATACGGAATATCTGAGTGTTGTTGATTATGGTCGGTATTCATTCTTCGTGATTGTTATATTCTTCTCGCGTTCCTTTTTTGGCTTTGGTGTTTTTGAAAGCACGTCACGGTTGATGACAGAGGTGAGATCGAAGGAGGAGAGTAATCAATTAGCAGGAACAAGTATCCTTTGGACTCTTGTGTTCTTCGTTCCGCTAACATTAGTTCTGATTACGGCTTCTTTTTTTACAGACAATATATTTGCTGTAAAAATAAGTATTTTACTTTTCATCTATGCCCCATTTGCCGGTCTTATTCTGATGCATAGCCTTTTGATCCTCCTGCTTCGTGGGTGGGGTAGGGTAAACCTGATGGCCCTGGTGACAATTTTACCCCGGGCAATATATATCTCATTGCTTAGTTACATTATTTATAATACTTCATTTACATTAAATTCAACACTGAATATGTGGTTTAGTGGTATTTTACTGGCCCTGCTGATCAGTCTGTTTTTATTGCGGCCAAAGTTCACGGCAATAAAATTGATCAGTCAGAAAATATTCAGGGAAGTAAGAACCTATGGGATTCATCTGTATGTGAGTAATATCTGGCATGAGATATTTTTCCATGCTGATAAATTTATCATTTCATATTTTCTGTCCGAAATATCAATGGCATATTATGTATTGGGATATATGATAACATTTCCATTATCGCATTTTTCCACAGCTTTGGCGACCACGCTTTTTAGAAAATTTTCTGCTCAGGAAAAAATTAATTCAAAGGTTTTAATACTAAATGGCATATTTATTGTCAGTTCGGTGTCGATATTTATTTTACTAAGGAAGTATATTGTCATATATCTGTTTTCCGAAAATTACATGCCAACCATAGATATTATAATACCATTAGCTCTGGCATTTGGATTTTCCGGTTTGAGTAAACCTTTCAACCTGTACCTGATGGCGAGGAAATATGGTAAAGTGGTACGCAATATCTCGATATCCATACCGGTTTTGCATATTGCAATTGGTCTTTATATGATCCCCAAATATGGGATTACGGGTGCAGCATGGGTAGCGACAGGAGTGTATTTATTTGATCTGCTGCTTTACATCGGTAGTTACATAAGAGTACTCAGGATCCAGGATAATAATTAGTTCCCCAGACGTGGATTTGCCAGGGCCAGTACATCCACCGACCTGGCGCCGGCAGCCAGCAATGCCCGGCAGCATTCATTGACCGTGCTGCCGGTAGTAATAACATCATCGATGAGTAAGATATGTTCATTTGTTACATTATGATTGCAGATAAATGCACCCGAAATATTTTTAATTCTTTTATGTTTGCTGAGTTTTGTCTGGGTTTGGGTATGCCGGATTCTGGATAACGGATTGTTGTTATCCTGAATGGACACAAATGTGCTTAAATGCCGCGCAATCTCACCACTTTGATTGTATCCCCGCTCCCGTAGCCGTTGTGGGTGCAGAGGTACAGGAATGATACGTGAATACTGCTTTGAGCCGTTGGATTTGATGTGATTAAAGCCCTCATGGGCAAAATATTGAGCCAGACTGCGGCAATCCTGATATTTTATCAGGTGTACCAGTGTGCGCATACAATCATCAAACTCGAAGAGGATGTAGAGGTTATCAAACAGGAACTCCGCAGCGGTAAACTCTTCAGTGTTTTTAGTGAATTTTTCCAATCTTGCAAAACAATCTGCACAGACAACTTTTCTTTCGTCGGATAATATCTGATCACAAATCCAGCAAATTGGCGGGAAAAACAGATCCAGAACAGCAGTAATAATAAATGATTTAATAGCGATGTACATGTTTACATACATAATGAAATTAATATGTCAAATACCGTGCCATTTTTATTAACCTGGCGGATTAATATAATCTTTTGCAGAAATATTTTCCCGGGCATGGTGTCGAATATCCGGTCAGTCGGGTGTTGAAACTTTGATCAAACCGGGATTATTATACAAACAAAACCTAAACAATATATTAGAATTACGGCATATAACATCAATAAAAACAATTATATAACAACATTACAAAGCCTCATTTGAATATTATTGGCATGGTACGTGCAAGCATACGATCTGCACAACTCACAAACGAATAAAGAGATATGGGGTAGCCATGAAAGAAGACCTAACGACACAACAACTTTGGGATTCATATAGAGGGAATCAAAATTCACTGATCCGTCGGGAATTAATGGTGCGTTACCTGGGTCTGGTAAAATATGTTGTTCGGAAAATGATCAAAAGTTATCCACAGGCCATTGAGGAAGCCGATCTGTATCATATAGGAACACTGGGACTGGCCGAAGCCCTGGAGCGCTTTGACCAGGATTATGGTATTAAGTTTGAAACCTATGCTATTCCCCGTATCAAAGGTTCGATTATAGATGAATTGCGCAAACTGGACTGGATTCCACGTTCCCTGCGTAATAAAACCAATATGTTTAAAGAAAAAACGCTGGAATTGGATCAGAAATTCAGCGGTGCCTATACGGATGTTGAAGTAGCCAACGGATTGAATATTGAAGTAAACGAATTACATACCTGGAAAAAAGATATCAATAGTATCAATGTACTTTCCATGGATAAACCGATCGATGATAATTACAAACAAAATCTTTATGATATGATCGAAGATGATGAAGAAAAAAATTCAGATTACAAAATTGAAGAGGAAGAAATGAAGCGAGTCCTTCTTAAAGCCATCCAGCAATTGCCGGAAAAGACACGCCTGGCAATTACGTTATACTATTACGAAAGACTTACCTTTAAAGAAATTGGTGAGATCCTGAGTGTATCTGAATCACGCATTTCACAAATTCACTCTGAGACAATGGTCAAGCTAAAAAAGTCAATGAATAAAATGATTTACGCATAAATATATACACCTTACAATTCCCCTATTTCCTCAAATTCCTCAATAATGGGTTGTGTTCTGCGAGTAAAACACAGCCCTTTTTTTATTTATTTGGAAATGTTTATTTAATTATATTATATTAAAACGATGATATAAAACTCATCGATCATTCAGACCACCGAGGACACGGAGTTTTGGTTAATTATTAATAAATTTTGTGTTTATTAAAGATATTCTGTCTAATAATAATCTACAGATTTTTATAATGTTTATTGTCTTATAGACAAAATAAGGTATATATATGACAAGCGTAGACACAAAAAAGATATTGATTGTCGAAGATAATCAGGAAAATACAGATTTGCTGGTATTTTTCCTAAAGCCAAGAGGGTACCGGCTCACTGCGGTAACAGACGGCATTCAGGCCCTGGAAGCGGTAAAAAAAGAGAAACCCGATATTATATTGCTCGATATCATGCTACCCAAAATGAATGGGTTTGAAGTTTGTGAAAATCTGAAGTCGGATAAATATACCAAGTCAATTCCTATTCTGATGATTACCGCGTTGAAGGAGTTAAAAGACAAGATCAAAGCACTTGAAGTCGGTGTGGATGATTTTATATCCAAACCCTTTGAAAATGTCGAATTATTAGCCAGAGTAAAATCACTATTGCGTCTGAAAGAATATCATGATCAGCTGGAAGCAACCAATGCCGAACTGGAAAAGAAAAATTCTTCACTGGTTCGCATGGATAAATTCAAGGAGGAATTGATAAACCTGATTGTCCATGATATGAAAAATCCGCTGTTCGTGATTCAGGGTAATCTTCAGATGATGTCGATGAACATAGATCAATCCCCGACAGAAACTCTGAAAAAATATACCAAACGTATTGAGCGCAGCAGTCAGCAGCTGTTGCGGATGGTCGTTAATCTGCTTGATATATCACGTTTTGAAGAAGGCAATCTTGTTCTTAAACAGGATATAGTGAATTTTAATAATATTGTTGATGAAATCACGCAACAGATTAAAGAGTACCCTGAAAATCGAACCAAAGAGGTTATCTTTGATGCCGATGCATCTCTTTCAGAGATGGTTTTTGATAAATCAATTATGGAGAGGATAATTGAAAATATGATTACCTTTGCCATAAATAATACAGCCGACGGCGGTCAGGTTGACATTCAAACCCGCCGGCTCGACGATGGTCAATTACAGATTTCGATCCACGATAGTGGTACCCAGATTCCTAATAAATATCACGATAAGATATTCGAAAAATTTTCCCAGGCAGAAATAAAAGATGCCGGATATCGCGTAGAAAGGGCGTTGGGACTGACCTTTTGCAAAATGGCCATTGATGCACACCATGGAAAAATGTGGATGGATCTCGATAATCCGGTCGGAAACCGTTTTATCATACAGGTACCTTCTCAAAAAGATATTTGAGTTAATTTCAATACATCCGATTCCGAAAATTAAAGTTTTAATTTCCTGCTCCGACTATTTATTATAAAACTAATGTGTTTGGAAAATGGCTGAGCTTAAGAAAGAGAAACCCGTGCGAAAAATGGAATTTGAAAAAGAAAAGCTGGCGCTTGTCAAACTTCGGGTCAGAAATAAATTTTATGAGAGATCAGATGTTCTTGAGGAAGTGGTGACTTCAATATTAAAAAAAGAGGTGCCTTCGCAGGGATCACCATCCTGACTTTCCCTTTTTTTATGCTATCCCCGTGAATCCCATTAATATGGGATTTTAACTACTTTTTGCTTGACTTTTAAGACATCATTTTGGAAATTCCTGAAGCCTTTCAATAATCTAAAAATTGTACATTGTTTAAATAACTAATATAACCGTATACTATTTTAGGAGAACAACAAATGAGTAAGCAAGAATTAGTAAATTATATGGCTGAGAACAGTGGAATTACAAAGAAAGATGCTGAAGCCGCTCTTGCAAGTTTTATCGGGGGCGTAAAGGATTCATTAAAGGGTGGTAGTAGTGTAACTCTGGTTGGTTTTGGTACTTTTTCAGTGAGTCATAGGAATGCACGTAAGGGTCGTAACCCACAGACCGGCGCCACTATCGATATTCCTGCACGGAATGTTCCTGTCTTCAAAGCCGGTAAAGGATTGAAAGAAACTGTAAATTAAGATTTGTATTGAAGGGCGGCTATTGTCGCCCTTTTTTTTTGCCCGCCAAATTAATTTTATCACAATAATATAAAAACTTCGGGAATTTAAGTATGTTACGACTGAAGTATTTGTCATCTCTCATATTGATCATAACTGTTCTGTCATGCAATTCAAGAATGCAGATAAAATCAATTTCTGATCAGGATCAATTAAAGGAGCGAATCGCTTACCTGATCGAAGATCCCAATCTTTTTAATGCACAAGTAGGTGTTTACATCGAATCGCTAAAATCAGGCGAGATAATATTTGCCCGGAATGAGCATAAATTGTTCATTTCAGCATCAAATATGAAAATATATACAACTTCTGTCGCCCTGCTCAATTTCGGTCCTGATTTTCGCTATAAAACAAAAATCATGACAAATGCAAATATCAATAATAGTGCTTTAAATGGCGATCTGATCATACGCGGTAGTGGTGATCCTACCATTACCGCAAGATTCCACGATGGCGATGTGCGCAATCTGCTCAGGTCCTGGGCGGATTCCCTGAGTGCCGTCGGGATTTCACAAATTAACGGTGATCTGGTCGGTGATGCATCATATTTTCAAAATCCTCCGCTTGGGTCAGGCTGGCAATGGGATGATGAACCTTTTTGGTACTCTGCACAAATGAATGCATTATCAATTAATGATAATTGTATCGATATTGTTGTCAAGCCCGGAATCAAATCAGGTGATAAACCCATTGTGCATCTGGAACCAACCAAAACTTATTTTGAAATTGAAAACCTGGCTATTACCGCAGATCCGGATTCGACGAATTCACTTTTCATCACCCGGCCGCGTTCTCAGAATAAATTGATCATAAAGAATAAAATCCCTTTAAATTATAAGAAATTCTCGGAGGAAATATCAGTTGAGGATCCGGCAAAGTTTTTTGTCCATATTTTTGCTGAGATACTTGCCGAAAAGGGAATTAAAATTTTGGGAGATCTGGTTACTAATTATGACGCAGACGGTATTGATTATGATTCTTATAAAACTGTATTCACCCATTTCTCTCCGCCACTACATGAAATCATAATGGTTATTAATAAACGCAGCCAGAACCTGTATGCCGAACAATTGTTACTGACTCTGGCTGCTGAATACGGAGCAACATCCTCCGCTGATGAAGGTACAAAAATTGTAACCGATAAACTGGCAAGAATGGGCATCCCGGAGAGCGAATTTCGAATGCAGGATGGCTCGGGCCTGGCCAGGAAAAATCTGATCTCACCATTTTCAACTGCCCTGTTATTAAAATATATGGCCAGTCACAAATATGCTGATTATTTCTTTGACTCTCTTCCGATTGGTGGTGTGGATGGCACTTTAAAATATCGTATGAAAGGAACTTCAGCTATCGGGAAAGTGCATGCCAAAACCGGCTATGTCGGATATGCCCGAAATCTATCCGGCTATGTTGAAACTCAGAATGGTGACAAGTTTGTTTTTTCAATTCTGGTGAACAATTACACCGTACCAACACCGGCGATAAACCTGCTTCAGGATAGAATTTGTGCCGCACTTGTTGAATTCAGATGATGGGGTGAATAACATGTTCAAACAGAATCTATTTAGAATATTTTTAGCGACTGCTTTGATTTTTAGTTTTATTGGCAGAGTTGATTCTGCCGGAAAAGTCTATCTGGTAATCGGTTCGGATACGGCTATCTGGAGTGGAATGAACACAGGTCGCTATAATTGTACTTATGATCAATCCCTTTATACAGATCCTCTACGAAATGCATTTACAGTGATGGATCCTGATTTTAGAGCTGATTTAGTCGATTCTTTTGGTCAGCCCATGAAAATGACCTGGTGGATGATGGCCGGAAATATATTTCGTTATGCGACGAATACAAATATGCCGGTACCGAATATTATGACCTTATATTTTATGAAAAAATATCACGGAGAAAATGTATTGGCGAATGGTGATGAACTTTCGTTACACTATCACACATTCTATTGGTCCGATTACGATCAGGATGGCATCTATTTCTGGAATCAATCAAAAACTTTTCTGGAATCACTCGATGATTTCAATGTGACTCTGGCCCAATTTCTGTTGGAAGAACAGGTGTTCCCGGTGTCCTTTCGCAGCGGCTGGCATTATATGGATAACGATTGGCAAAATTACTTAGATGAACGGGTGCTGCCCTATAGCCTGCACAATGCCTACCCGGCCAAACGTTGGGAAGATTCGGAGCCCATTGATAATATTTATGACTG
>CAYULK010000018.1:0-21647 GCA_964445625.1 uncultured Calditrichota bacterium | reverse complement strand
ATGATGCCGGTCAGCCGATTATTGCCGTCGAGTTTGACCTGCATCAGAACTATCGCAATCCGTTCAATCCGAGCACGACTATTCCGCTTGACCTGGCAAAACAATTCCAGGTTGTATTAAAGATTTATGATATGACGGGACAGCTGGTTACTACTCTGGTTGACAAACAACTGAGCGCAGGACATCATGAGTTTAAATTTGAGGGCACAAATCTGGCGTCCGGTGCATATATTTATAACCTGCAGATCAATGGTAATTCATTAACCAAACGGATGTTACTGATTAAGTAATAGTGTTTTCATTGAAAGGCCGGTAATGAGCGTATTGCCGGCCTTTTTTCCTTAATTATTTTTTGTTCGCACTTCATTTTATCCTCACGAATATGAGGGGTTTAAAAAAAATGAAAAAAAAGCTATTTTTATTCCTGCTCACATTAAATCTTTTAACTACAATCGTATGGGCCGGTACGACCGGCAAAATTGCCGGCATAGTAACAGACAAGCAGAATGGTGAACCATTACCAGGGGTAAACATTCAGCTGGAAGGAACCGGTCTGGGTTCCAGTACAGACCTGGACGGGCAGTTTTTTATCCTGAACGTTCCCCCGGGAACATATACATTAAGTATGAACTTTATCGGCTATGCCGATTACTCCGTAAGCAATGTAACCGTGAAAATTGACCTGACCACGCGTATCGACGGCATGCTGGCACAGGAAATTCTGGAAACCGAAACGGTCGAGGTAGTCGCTAACCGGCCGATGGTCGTCAGGGATATATCAAACAGCCAAATGAATATTGATGCCAGGGAAATTGAACCGCTTCCGGTTCAGACCATAACCGGCGTCTTGACCCTTCAGGCGGGAATTGAATACGGCTCGCGGGGTATCATCATTCGTGGCGGTGGCGCCGACGAGACAAGATTTAATGTAGATGGACAGTCGTTCAATGATGAACGCTCCAATTATCCCTACCGGGCGGTTGGTCTGAGTGCAGTTGAAGAGGTTCAGGTGCAGACCGGTGGTTTTAATGCCGAATACGGCCAGGCGCGATCCGGAATAGTGAATGTCATTACCAAGGAAGGTAAAAATGACCGGTACAGTGCTACGCTTGCCGTGCAAATTCAACCGCCGCAATCAAAGCATTTTGGCCTGTCACTCTACGACAGTTATTCCTATTTTAACCGTCCCTATTTTGACCCGGCAGTAATGTGGACCGGTACCAACAGCGGTGGTTGGGATGATAATACGCGTGGCCAGTACCCCAATTTTGAGGGCTGGAATGCGGTATCCCAGGCTCTGCTCCTGGATGATGATCCGGATAACGATCTGACGCCGGAAGGCGCCAAACGGTTGTTTGAGTGGTATCGCCGGCGGGAGGGGGATATCGTAAAACCGGACTATGTCATAGATATCGGTTTTGGTGGTCCCATTCCGCTTATCAGCGCTGAGTTGGGCAATCTAAGGTTTTATCTGTCACACTATAATCTGCGCGAAATGTTCGTTTTTCCGCTCTCACGTGACTCATACGGCGAACAGCATACACAGTTAAAATTTACATCCGATCTGGCGCAAAATATGAAACTGGTCGTTTCCGGATTGTACGGCGAGGTCCATTCAGTCACGCCATACCAGTGGACGACTACGCCGACGGGTTATGTTCTGCGCGGAGACAAGTGGGGCCAGGAGGAAATCGCCAATTTAACCAACAGCAGTAATTCCGGCCTGAGTATACCTTTTATGCCCGACTATTTCAGTCCTGCTTCGACTTACCGCACGATAGTCGGTATGAAATTTACCCATACCTTGTCCAACCGCATGTTTTATGAGGCCCGTTTTCAGTATAAATATGCTTTTAATACGGCCTTTCAAACACCTGATCGTGATCTTACCCGCCGCAATCAGATTGTTCCCGGTTATTCTACCGATGAGGCGCCATATGGTTATTACGGTTCTAGTGTAATCGGTGTAGCCGGTATGCATCTCGGCGGCTGGATGAACCTCGGTCGTGATAACAGCACTAATACGACGACAACATTCGGTATTGACCTGAGTGCACAACTTGATGCCAATAACCAGATCAAAACCGGTCTGGAATTTGTTTACAATGACTACCGTATTAATTCCACCACCGAAAGCCCTTCAATGGGAACCTGGACACGAAGTATGGTTTATAGTATTTTCCCATATCGTCTTGCTCTCTATCTACAGGATAAACTGGAATTTGAAGGTTTCGTCGCCAATGCCGGTTTGCGGCTCGACTACTCTAATCCCAATGGTAACGCCTACCAGCTGGAGCCCTACGATCAATACTATGAAGCGGGATATGGCAATTCGATCGAGGAATCAGCACCGGCTGCACCGGCCGAAAGCCAGCTAAAGATCAGTCCGCGTTTAGGGATATCACATCCGATAACCGAAACGGCAAAATTATATTTTAACTACGGGCATTATGTTCAGGAACCATTTTCATCTTACCGTTTCCGGCTGCAACGTGAGTCAAATGGTCTGGTAACCTATCTTGGTGATCCGAATTTGCTTTATGAACAAACCATCGCCTATGAATTGGGCTATGAACAGAATATAGCTGAATTTGTTTTACTAAAAATTGCCGGTTATTACAAAGATGTTACCGATCAACCCGGATGGGTATACTACCGCAACATCAATGGCACCGTCCAGTACAATGAAATGGAAAATAATAATTATGCCGATATCCGGGGGGTTGAATTTACCCTCTATAAAAATACCGGAAGATGGATTACCGGGTTCATTAACTACACCTACGATGTCAGAACTTCGGGTTATTTTGGCTTATTAAGATATTATCAGGATCCCAATGAACAAAGGGATTATCTGCGCCAGAATCCATACCAGGAACGTCCGCATCCCATGCCCTATGCCCGCGTAAATTTAAATTTTTTTACTCCGGACGACCTGGGACCCCAATGGGGCATCTTCAAACCATTGGCCAACTGGCGTTTTAATTTCCTCGGCGATTGGCGTTCGGGAGAATTCGAAACCTATAATCCGGATAATATCCCGGGGATTATCGATGACGTTCAGTGGAAAAACTGGTTTAATGTCGATCTTCGTATCTCCAAAACGATCGATTTTAACATGTTCAATATCCAGTTTTTTATGGATATAAAAAATGTATTCAACAACAAATATCTGAGTGAAGCCGGCTTTTCTGACAGATTCGATCGTCTGAACTATCTGGAATCGCTTAATTTTTCCTGGGAAGAAGGTGATGAAAAAGGCGACGACCGTTTTGGAGATTATCGTCCGGCGGGGGTGATATATGATCCGCTGGAACCAAATCCCATTAATGATCCGGAGATTTCTGCCCGTAATCAAAATCGCAAGGAAAATAAATCCTATATTGATATGCCAAATATCGAGTCCTTTACATTTCTCAATCCAAGAAGTTATATATTCGGTATCAGGATTAATTTTTAATTTCGTAAGAGGTCAATATAATGGTTATGTTTAACCTAAACCTTAAAGTATTATTGAAAATGGTCTGTCTGCTGCTGATGTTATGCACAACTTCCTTGCTGCTTGCACAGATTCAGGCAACCGAAACCAAGTATATACGCATCGGATCATTGCAAAGCCGCTTTTCAGCCTATGGGTCGGAACGCGCCTGGAATAACAGCTATTATGAAGGTCTAAAATGGCCGGCTATTTACCCCTACCAGGATAATGCCGTTATCGAAAGATTCTGGATGGCAACATCTGACTTTACCGATGCCCACCAGCAGTCCTGGTCAAAATACGGTGTCTATTTTGCCGCATCATATGTCGGCGATAAAGAACCATATGTTGGTGCATCACTATTTCCGGTTGAATTGAGTCAATCGGCAAAATTTGACCCACCGATTGTATATGTTGACGGTAGAAATATAACCGCGCCTTATGCCGGAGATGTTGACAGCGTTGATCCGGACCAGATCCCGGATCGTATTGTAACAAATGTAGTCAATACGACGATGGGCCTTACCGTTACCAGAAGAATTCTGGCCTTCAGCCAGCAGTATCACGATAAATATTTTATCAAAGAATATATTTATACCAACACCGGGAATGTCGATTACGATGATGAATCTGAACTCAATGCTCCGCTGACAGGAGTCTATATTACCCGGGGGATCCGTTACAGTGTTTCCCGCGAAGGCGCGATGAAGTTTGATAACCAACAAGGCTGGGGTAAACATTCCTGGGTGACAAAACGGGGTGAAAACTATCCGGCCCATGCCGGGGATCTTATCGATGAGAGCAACCCGATTGTTGACTGGCTGCGCTGTGGCTTTAGCTGGGCCGGGCAATCCGAGAGAAATTCTTATGATAATATCGGGGCGCCTGATATAAGAGCAAAAGGGCGTCTGGCAGCGCCGCAACATGCAGGTATCGTAGTCCTGCATGTGGATAAGAGCGCCGCAGATAGTGCCGATGATCCCAATCAGCCGTTTGTCCTTGGCTGGCATGCCGGAGATACCTATCCCAAAATAGGTAATATGGATGATCCTTCTGCTATGCAGGCTTTATATACCTTCGTCAGTGGAACGCCATATACCGGTCTTGGTGGCAACGAAAAATTTGACGAAATATATTTGCCGGATATAACCAGCCGTGTCGATCCATGGAAAATTCACAACGACGGTGGCGGCACAAATGTCTGGATAAGTTACGGTCCATTTGATATTGGTCCCGGTGAAAGCATAAGAATAGTTGAAGCGGAAGCAGTGAGTGGCTTGAACCGGGAAATGTGTGAGAAGATAGGTGAGCGCTGGAAGCTGGCCTATAATAATCCCAGTGATACCGGACCATTTACCTTGCCAAACGGTTCGACAACATCTGATAAAAATATCTATAAAAACACGTGGACATATACAGGTAATGATTCGATAATGATGACTTTTGGCCGGGCAAAACGCAACTTTGATATGGATTACCAAATACCTCAGCCGCCTTTGCCGCCACCATTATTACAAATTAATTCAGGAGGAGACCGCATCAATATATCGTGGGAATCGAGTCCTTCCGAAAGCGAATCCGGTTTTGGTGGATACCGGATATTCCGTGGGGTCGGTAAACCCGATACAACTTACCAGGAAATATTTGCCTGTGGGGCCGGTACCGATCACCCTCAGATTGTAAATAATTATGACGACGTGTCACCCATTCGCGGATTCTCATATTATTATTATCTGGTGTCTTTTAGTGATGGATCGAATAATACAACCGGTGCAGCCAATCCCACCGGACAGTTACAGAGCGGCCTATTCTATACACGTACTACCGAACCGGCATTCTTACGCCGTAAGGCCGGATCCTCCATGGAGGATATCAGGATAGTACCAAATCCTTATAATATCAGAGCACGAGACTATAATTATCCCCAGGAACAGGACAAAATCGGATTCCTGAATATTCCTGCTTATTGCACTATTAAGATATACACCGAGCGCGGTGACCTGATACAAACCATAAACCATACCGACGGCAGCGGTGACGAATATTGGAACTCGATAACCTCTTCACGGCAGGTGGTGGTTAGCGGTCTTTATATTGCCTATATTGAGGTTGCAAAGGATTATAATGATCCGGAAACGGGTCTGCTATTATACAAACAAGGAGAAAATACCTTCCGGAAATTTATCGTAATTCGTTAACTCTTTTTGAACCTGTAGACGGGAACACCGTATAAAACTAATTACTAAATATGGAGTGATTATGCGTTTCGTTAATGCGTTTGTATATTTTTGTGTGTTTTTTGCCCTGATTTCAAATGCTTTTAGTCAAAATCAGGAATTTCGCTCAACCTGGGTGATAACCTGGAATCATATCAGTGCCGGCAACACGGTTGAACAAAATAAAGCCCTGGTCCGGGAGATTCTTGATAACCATCAAAAGGCGAACATGAATGCAGTTCTGTGGCAGGTCAGACAGTCCGGAACTGTATACTATCCTTCTGACTATGAACCCTGGGGCCGCTATGCCGGTTATCAGGATCCCGGTTACGACCATCTTGCCTATGCCATCGCGGAAGCCCATAAAAGAGGTATGGAAATTCATGCCTGGTTTAATGTTTTTCAAGCTTCGGAAACAATCGCCGGTGCGCCGGCTGCTGAACATCCGGAATGGATTTGCCGTGATGAAAGCGGAATACCGATGCCGGCAAAAATAGCTCTTTCTCCCGGTCTGGCGGAGGTTCGCGCCTATCTCATAAAGGTTGCCATGGAAATTGTAAGAAATTATGATATCGATGGTCTGCATCTGGATTATGTCCGCTGGAATGAATATTCTGAATCCAATATAAATTCAAAAACAAAGAAATCAGACAAGTATCTGCCCCTGGATGGTATGATTCCTCAGATACAAATTGAGGATCTGGTAAGAACCCAATCCGGCCGCTATCTATATGATATTAATCATCCCTTTTCCGGTGGCGTTCCACAGGGATTTGCATCATGGGAAGAGTGGTGGCGCTGGTCGGTTACCGACTTTGTCAAAGTGCTCCATGATTCAATCCAGGCTGTCAAGCCATGGGTGCGGTTATCACCGGCAGCACTGGGCCGCTATAACTGGGGTGGTTGGAATGGCTATCATGTGGTCTATCAGGACGCCGCTTTGTGGTTTAATGAGGGTTATATCGACCAGTTAACGCCAATGCATTATCACTGGACTACCGGTGATGGATTCTACAGTATGCTGGAGAATGACTGGAAGCCGAATATACTCAAAGGTATTAACGCAGGTCGTTTGTTTACTGTAGGACCCGGATCTTATATATTAAGTGAAAACAATATCTGGAACCGGCATCCCCAAATTGTTCAGCGCTCACGCGATGTCGCATGGACCGACGGATTTCAATTCTTTAGTTATAGCAGTTGGCAGAGCCATCGCTACTGGTCCGATGCCGCCGGGTTATTTTTTATCAATAAAACAAAAATCCGGACCAACACCCATTCCGCCTCGGTAAAACCCAATAATCCCCAATTATCGCTCAATAAACTGGATTCACTCACATATCAGCTAACTGTCATTCCGGATAATGCTACCTCTGATGACGGCTGGTTTGCCATTTACCGGGCTGAAAGCGACGCAATAGACCCTGCCAGTGATCCGATCATAAATATTCACTTTGGCCAGGACACCTATCAGTTCTACGATACATTCACCGGGCTGCAGGATTATAACGCTAGCTATTACTATTATGCCGGTGCTTTCAACCGCTACTGGGATGAATCACAGCCATCAGATGTGGTTGCCGGTGATCCGCTGCCATCGTTTGCCCCGCAGGTTCTGCAGAGTACACCCGAAGAGGGCGATACGGTTAGTGTTAATTCCAGTGTTCAGCTTTCATTCTCGAAGACAATGCAACCCGCAGGATTCATGGACGAAATTGAAACAAATCCGGCAATTAGCATTCAATCTATGGTTTGGTCCGATGGTGATAAAGAGGTATCGATCATATTTGCCGGGAATTTTACTTTTGATACCGAATATCAGCTAACCATCGGTGCCAATGTTACCGATATTAACGGCCGGAAACTGGATGGCAATGGTGACGGAGTGGAAGGTGATCCCTATACTATTACCTTCCGGACAAAAGCGGTAGATATTGAGGGCCCTGGTATTCTTTACTCCAATATCTTCACCGATGGATCTACCAATGATTTTGATACCCAGGGTGTGCTTTCGGTTATATTTGATGAGCAGGTTGCCGACAACACCATCAATGAAAAATCAGTATTTATTATGCAAAACGAAGACACGCTTGAAGCCGCTTTTCTGCTTTTTGATCAAAAGGAGAGATCTGAACTGTCTGTCCAGCCTAAATCGCCATTTTTACCCGGCCGGATCTACGCTTTGCATCTGACCACTGCTATTACCGATACACTGGGTAACCCGCTTGAGTCAAACCAGATCCGCTATTTTCAGACTGAATTCTGGCAATATGAGCTGACACAAATGATCGATGATTTTACCTCCGGTGCCGGAGAATGGTGGGAGCCGGAAGGTAGTGGATCGACAACGGGTGTTATTGAATCGGAAACAAATTTTGGATCGAGCTCAGCTCTCTATCTGCCTACTGCCGACCGGCCAATTAAGAGGAAATCAGCACGATTGACTTACAGCTGGGATCCGGTATCCAGTAACTATTTATTGCGCGAATATCTGGGTGGTGGATCAGCCAGGGAAGTTATATTTGATACTTCTTATGTTCTGCAATGTTATGTCTATGGCGACGGCAGTTATAATAAATTTCGTTTTGCTATTGATGATAAATATCCGGTAGCAGCAGCCGAAAATCACGAAGTCAGTCCCTGGTATGTGATCGACTGGATCGGCTGGAAACTTGTCAGTTGGGAATTGAAACCGGAAAATACCGGAATTTGGCTCGGCAACGGCATCCTGGAAGGTAACTTGCGGTTTGACAGTTTTCAGATGACTCATGAGGCTTCGGCCACTCTCAAAGATGCAGTTTATTTTAAGGACCTGCGTCTTGTTAAAAAATCATACCTCGATCCGGCACCGGTTAAGGGAGAAAATAAGGTAATGCCGGATCAATTCAGCCTTAATCAAAATTATCCTAACCCGTTCAATCCGGTAACTTCTATTTCGTTTACCATATCTGAGCAAGGTTTAACGGAACTGGTTATTTATGACATTACCGGGCGCAGGGTACAGACGCTTCTGTCC
The DNA here is from genome assembly GCA_964445625.1 of uncultured Calditrichota bacterium. Lineage (GTDB taxonomy): Bacteria > Calditrichota > Calditrichia > JAJRVZ01 > JAJRVZ01 > CAVXXB01. Next base: position 12,937 of record CAYULK010000018.1, on the reverse strand, counting down.
AAACAACTTCTGGCGGGAAGTTACACAGTGCAATTTGATGGCTCCGGTTTGGCATCGGGAACCTATATCTATCTGCTCAGATCCCGGAACCAATCCCTGGTCAGAAAAATGATTTTGGTGAAATAGGCCAAAGGAGAAAGGCCGACTCCCCCTTAAAAAAGGTCAAATATCCGGTTCTCGACAGAGGTTGGGGGGTTGTTTTTTAAAGACCACACGGAAAATGGCTAACCGGTAATCTGTTCTGTGAATAGACATCCCATCAACAGGATTTAGCGAGTATCCAAACAAGTTAAGCCCGGCAACAATATATCATAAATACGGATGGTTTCGACATGAAAAAGTATCGTCCCGCCTTTCAAACCATATTCCTGCTGTTAATTGTGTTTTTTACCGCAACGCTTCAGGCAGAAAATCCCAAGCGTGAATTCCGGGCTGTGTGGATTGCGTCCGTGGCCAATCTCGACTGGCCGTACCGATATGACAGTCCGTCGTTGCAGCAACAAAAGCTGATTAATTTACCGGATAACCTGAAATCGACGGGAATTAATGCAATTGTTTTCCAGGTCCGGCCTGAGTGTGACGCGCTGTACCAATCAAACTACGAACCCTGGTCTTATTGGCTGACCGCAACTCAGGGCAAGGCGCCGAATCCATTTTATGATCCATTACTATTCGCGCTTAAGGAAGCACACAAACGCGGCATCGAAGTCCATGTCTGGTTTAATCCATATCGAGCTGAGCGGAGAGTGAGCGCTTATGAACTTGCAGACGGACATGTTGTTAAACAACATCCGGATTGGATACTCGATTTTGGATCATTAAAAATGCTTGATCCTGGTCTGCCCATGGTACGGGACTACGTTACCGATGTGGTCTTAGATGTTGTAAATAATTACGATGTGGATGGTATTCACTTCGACGATTATTGAATCGTACACGGCACTATGCTATTATCGCCAAAAACTTTGTTATTTCCAACGGATCGCCTGGGAGATTAGCAAAGCTTTTACTCTCTGAGAATATATATAGCAAAGATGCAACGATATTTATGGCACGCTGATTACACGGATCAAACGGATTTCCACGGATTTTTTATAATATACTTTTTAATTCGTGATAATTCGTGAAATTTGTGGATAAATGTTTTTTAAAACTTCGTGATCGGAGCCTGTCCTGAAGACCTATAGGTCGAAGGATCCACTTCGCGTTCTTCGTGTTACTTAAATAATTTGATTGCAGCATTGCTGTGCTATGAATAAATCAGGACAAAATATCTCTGCTTGGGAACGAGATATATGGAAAGTATTCCATAAGAAAATTATAGAAGGGGTTTAAATTGGATAAAGATATACTTATCTCTGAATACTTAAAAATTTATTTTTCATGTCATCCGGAAGAATTGCCAAAAGATCCGGAAAAGGCTTTTGAATTATTAGGCAAATTACATAAAAAATACAAAAAAAGATTTCTTGACGACTTTAAAGCTAAAAGTGGTAAATTTGTGGATAAGTTTATTGATGATGATGATGATGACAATGGCGGATATCACTAAAAAGTGTAAAATAAGAAATATATTACCTGTTTCTTACTCTCCTGTATTTAGGTGAAATTTTAGCTGTTTTAATAGGAAATGGTTTTCCTTTTATCTTTTCATATAATTCCTCTCTGAATATTTCTATTTCCCGTGGTGCTTCGATACCGATTTTTACCTGCGTTCCATCTAGATCAACAATCACCAGTTTAATATTATCACTAATTGTTATGGCCTCGCCCAACCTCCTTGTTAGAACAAGCATTATGCCCTCCTCTTTTTATTTAGATTTCCAGATAGGTGACCTTTTTTCTATAAACGCACTAATCCCTTCCATAAAATCATCTTCGAGACGGGATCTGGCATTAAAATCGGCGGATTCATTCAATAATTCATCTAATGAATTTGCCTGTTGTATCTGATTAAGGAATTTTTTTGTCAGCGCCATTGATGCAGGGGAATTTTTCGCAAGATCCTGTACAAAAGCAATACCATGGGTAAATAGGTTTTCAGACGCTTCAATTTTATTTATCATTCCGATTTTCAGGGCTTCATTTGCATCAAGTATGCGACCGGAAAGAAGCAATTCTTTTGCTTTCCGGTATCCCAGGCTATAAACTAAAAAAACAGACACAATCGCCGGTGTAAATCCGATCTTCACTTCCGGATATCCAAATTTAGCCGAATCAGAAGCTATGATAAAATCGCAGATACCCGCTAATCCACATCCACCACCGATAGCCGGTCCATTCACAAAAGCCGTTACCGGCTTAGAAAAATAGTATATATTTTTATACATTGCCAGAAGATTTTCGGAATCACGTTTCTGGTCCTTCAGGGTCAATCCCTGGAGTGATTTTAAATAAGATAAATCTGCACCCGCACAAAAAGATGATCCGGCTCCGGTAATAATAATATTAGCCACCTTGCGATAATCACCGTTATCCGAAAAAACTTCAGTCAATTCACTTACCATTGTTTCATTAAGTGCATTTCTTACTTCGGGACGATTTAAAGTAACGATTAATATTCGATCCCTGATTTCCGTTTTTAATGTAATGTACTTCTTTAGTTTCATGTTTGTATTATTCCGGGATTAAATTCTTTAAGTTCCGGATTCATTGTCACAATTTTCAGAGTATCTACCAGTAATTTCCTGGTTTCTGATGGAAGAACAATTTCATCAACCCATAATCTTGCAGCGCCGTAGCGGGGGTCTGTCTGGTGTTCATAGGTTGATTTAACTGTTTCGAATAACTCAGTTTTCTCTTCATCAGAAAGAACTTTACCAGACCGCTCCATTTGTTTTATTTTAATATCTACGAGTGTATTGGCAGCCTGTGCGCCCCCCATAACGGCATAGCGTGCGGTTGGCCAGGCAAAAATAAATCTTGGCTCATAAGCCTTGCCACACATTGCATAATGACCGGCGCCAAAGGATCCGCCGATGATCAGGCTGATTTTTGGCACTACTGAATTGGAAACGGCATTTACCAGTTTCGCCCCTTCTCTGATAATACCACTTTGTTCAGCATCACGTCCCACCATAAATCCATTGACATCATGAATAAACAGTAACGGAATTGTGTTCTGGTTACAATCCATTATAAATCTGGCTGCCTTGGCTGCACTTTCGCTGTATATAACACCGCCAAATTCAGGTGGTCTGTCTTTTTGTATATAGTGTACTTTTTGATTGGCTATAATTCCTACAGAATATCCACCAATCCGGGCATAACCGCAAATTAATGTACGGCCATAATCCTGCCGGTATTCAATGAACTTACTTTTATCGACAAGCCGGGCAATGATTTCTCTCATATCATATTCCATGGCGGAATCTGACGGCATGATGCTATCCAGTTCAGAAATATCATATAAGGGATCAATACTTTCCTTTTTATTAAATATAAATGGGTTTTTCTGCCCGATATGATCGACAAGATCACGTATGCGTTCAATCGCCGACTGATCATCCTTTTCTTTGAAATCAACTGTACCGCTAATCTCGGAGTGCATCGCGACTCCCCCCAGCTCCTCGGGACCAACCACCTGCCCGATAGCCGCTTTGACCAGCGCCGGTCCGGCGAGAAACAATCCGCTTCCTTCGGTCATTAACAGGGAATCACACATAACCGGCAGATATGCCCCTCCGGCGACACACATGCCCATGATGGCCGTTATTTGCGGGATTCCTTTCGACGACATGATCGCATTATAATAAAAAACACGGCCAAAATCGTCTGTATCGGGGAAAACATCCTCCTGCAGAGGTAAAAATATACCAGCCGAGTCAACCAGATACACGGTAGGTATTTTATTCTCATAGGCGATTTTCTGTGCCCGTATTACCTTTTTAGCCGTCATAGGGAAAAAGGAACCCGCTTTAACTGTAGCATCATTGATAATCAGCATACATTTTTTACCACTCACCTGTCCGGTGCCGCATATCACCCCACCGGCCGGACATCCACCCCATTCTTCGTACATTTCGTAAGCGACAAATGTCCCCAGCTCAAAAAAACTCGTATCAGGATCAATAAGTAACCGGAGCCGTTCACGTGCCGAGAGGCGACCTTTTTTATGCTGTTTTTCTATGTTTGCCAGACCACCACCCAGGTGAATATTCGATTTTATTTCCGAATATTCCTGCGCTTTTGCCGTCCAGAATTCCAGGTTCTTTTGCCCATCACTGCCGTGCAGATCATACACGGACACAATTTGATTATCTTTATACTGTACAAGAGACACTATTTACTCCTGTTTTCGGAAAGAAATGTTAAAATCGCCTCCAGAATACCACCGGCAATGGCCACGCATCTGACAGGAATCTGTTTATTAACCTCAGTTTTAACACTCTCCGGTTTAATTTCAAATATCGGTTGTTTTCTCCGGATAAAATGTCCGCTATGTAACAATCCGGTGATAATACCATTTCTGGGCGCCAGAATATTGATTTCATTCAATGTGCCTATCTTTTCTCTTTCTGAGACCCTGTCACCTACCGCTTTATGACTTATGAATACCCCTTCCAGAGGTGCATTACTTAAATATTTATTCTCCGGCAGATCGCCCACTAAATCCGTGGGCAGGCGATAAACTCTGCCCAATTCATTATTGGCAGACCCAATAACAAAATGCCCGTCCCGCCCTACTTTAAAATTGGCGCCAATTCGAATAACACAGGGATAGTCACTCCAGTCCTGCGCATCATCCTCTTCTATAGTACCTCTGCAGTCTACGAGTATATCCGGCTTGAAAAAAGCAAGGTCTGAATAAGACTCCTTTTTAATCATGGGTATTATGCGATCATGCCGGCCTGAATTCAGCTGTTCTGCAAATAAACGATCATCATCCATCGGATTGTATAGCCGGCAACGTATGTCCTCTATTATTTTTTCACCCAGATATACCACATCCGAAAGATTTCTGAAGAAATACAAATCGGTAGGATTATTTCTTTCCACTAATATTGGTCGGAATCCGCATCTAAATATTCTTATTGCGGCTGCGGTGCCTTTATCCCCGGCACCAATAATAAAAATTTTTGCTTTCCCCGGCATACTTATTTTATATAATTAAATTCAGAATTATACACACTGCCATATACGATGCGGTCGATGTTGTTGATCTTAAGTTGTCTTGCAAAGTTGATGGTAAGATTTTTATCAAAAATATTTTCGACTTTATTGATAAACACCGTTAGTGGAATTTTGTGCGTATCTAAATTCTTCAAAAATTTATGATTTACCAGCCAATCCACAATTTTTACCGGTTCAAACGTCATATTTTCCTGCCAGTAGCTATCCTGCGCTTTTAAATATGTTTCACTATTGGGCTGATTAAACGCATCCGCTCCGAAAATTAAGACACATCTGTCAGTTTGCATAGCAGTTTTTAATCTTACCTTATCTAAGCCGCTAAAAGATCGGCCCTGGGTCTGATCAATTTCAATCAACACATGATCGCAAAGTACTTTTTCGGTAATATCCCGTACTTCTTTATCATTAAATCCTTCAATATTTTTCTCGTCATATGCTTTCCCGAGATAAACAACCTGGTTTTTAGAAATCTCTCGTGATATCTGGGATTTTATTATATCTAAATCTTCAGCAATAAAAATACTTGTATCCGGAGGAACATATAGCGGATAATTTGAGACAACCAATACAGTTTTACCGGATTTCTTGCATTCCTGGCATATTTTATTTATCAAAACGGATTTACCGCCACCTCCGGCAAATGCAATCACCTTCTCAGTATCTTTAAAGAGTGCCTCGTGGAAAAAATTCATTTTATCAGGCCTGTGGCATCAGGGGTATACCAAATTTTCTCAGAGAATCATCAAAAGAAAAAATAACATTTATTTTTTTCTTACGGACATCTTCGAATATGGTACAATGACTTAATTCTATTTCCTGATTTTTAATTGAGAAGAATTGCTTTAAACTGCTTCGTCGGAGTCGTCTGGTAAACCAGGAGACATGTAATTTTGAGGATAAATTAGCTTCATCTATTATGCGTGAAAAATCAAAGGCTGCATTAAGGCCACAATTTTTTTTAATTTCAGAAATGGCTGAGTTAACTTCCGGTATACTGGTATATATTTTTGCATTTGAGGTCAATAGTTTTTGAAAGTATTCCTTGGCCAGATCGTGATTCAGATGTTGACTGTTGACCAGGGCATACCAGCCGCTCGAATCAATAAACACTTTTAACATATGCTATATCTCTGTTGACTCTGAGAGTTTTAGTATTTTATTTAAGGGATTTTTACTAATGTTTACATCCAGACGTTTACTGCGAATTTTTTTTAACATTATCTCGACCTTGTCACCTTCCGCCAGTTGCAACCTGTCTTTTATCTCCGCCGGTACGTCAAACTTACCATTACTATCAATTTCAGTAATAAAGGTTCCTGTTTTCATATGATATTATTCCTCTAAATACCATTTTTTAAACTCGGTGATACTGAAAATACCATCCTCACAAACGACCTTTGATACATAATCTAGTGGTACTGAATCAAAATATACATTTAAGACACTGACATTCTTCTTTTTACCCGGATATACTTCCGAAGGATTTTCCGGATAAAATCTTACAGCCTGTTCATATTCCTGTAAAATCTTATCAGTTTCCAGGGCAATATAAAAAGGTATTTTGTATGTTTTTGCCAGAACAGCCATTGGTAATGATCCGGTCTTATTGATGAATCCTTCTTCAAATACCCTGTCCGCACCGGTTAAAACCAAATTTATCTCCTTCATTACCTGTCCGGCGGCAGCATCTGTAATAATATGGGATGAAATCCCTAATGCACCAAGTTCTTCGGCAAAAGTCCGGCCCTCGAAAGATGGGCGGCTTTACAATAAACTGTAAACTTTCTTCTTAATTTTATAGCCTGATTAAAAATCTCGATCAAATGAGAACTATAACTGATTGTAAGTATTTTAGAGTGATTAAGAATTAGTTTTGTACCCGATTCGCCGATTTTTTTCTTTTTCGCTTCCAGTTCCTTAACAATTTCATTTATTTTAGCAAGTGAAGATTTCTTGACCTCATCATATGTCTTCTTCGCTTTAACCAGGCGTTTAAGATAATACACGACACTTGTTACATTTTTACGCAAAATCACCATATTGGGATATGTTTTAATGATCCCCCGGGCAATTTTATTTAATTCTTCACCCAATGCCACAAGATCAGAATCGCTATATTCTTCAATATATGACTGAATTACTTTAAGTGCCTGATTACAAGATCGGTATGAACCTCTAAAACCCTCTTTTTTAAAATCGTCAAGTGTATAAACCATAATTCGCTCATTCTCCGATCATTTCAATAATCCAGTCCAGATATGCCTGGGAGGCATTGACAACAGGTATGGCAATAATTTCAGGAACAGAATAACTATGAATCATTTTTATTTCTTTTTCCAATTGTTCATATTTTTTTGCTGATGTCTTGATAAAAAGCAGAACCTCATTTTCCTCCTCCATTTTCCCCTTCCAGCGATATATGGAGATCAAACCGGGAATCACATTACAACACGCAGCCAGTTTTTTATTAATAAGGAGCCGGGCAATACTTTTAGCCTCGTCAGCGTTTGGGACAGTACAATATACAACAAACACCTGTTCTTTCATAAATCCTCTACCTTAAAAACTTTTTCAGTGTACACATTTGAAATATTTAAATCAAGATTAATTTAGATACATCATTTATAGCACCGCACCAAATAAAACATTGATAAACAATAGATTAGCTACCAGGAAATTCTGATATGACCCGAAACAAAAAATGATTATCTAATGTAGAACTTTACATATATATTTAAAGCATTACTTGAAAGACTATATTTTTTATGTTTGATTATTCATAGCGCAGCATTGTGCTGCTCTCAGGAGTCCTTCGGACAATCAAAATAATTAATTAACCACCGAGTCCACCGAATATCGCCGAAAAAAATAAAATGATTAGGTCTTTAACTCAGTTAAAATGTTAGATTGCTTCGCTAACGCTAGCAATGACAGCTAAAAGTGTCATTGCAAGAAGTGAAGAATGAACGACGAAGCAATCTACTAAAATTATTGAACTTAACCAGTATTTTGCTGAGTTAAGGATACAATCAAAAAATAAATATTATATTAAAAAAGTTCGGTGTGTTTCGGCTTGTCGCGTATTACGGGGCGGTTAATATAGTTTTTGCTTCATAATTACCGTTCCTTCCATGAATACAGAATCTTTTACCGGCGGACGGTCAGAGATAATTCTTGATAAAATACTTATGGACGGATAGATCATCGGTCAGCTCCGGATGAAATGTGCATACCAGCACATTTTTATTCCCGGCCATCACCACATCTCTTTTATTTAGTCCGATTACGTTTACATCTGGTCCGTACGAGATGATTTTAGGAGCTCTGATGAAAACCCCGGTAATATTTTTTACACTCCCGTTAAGACTTAATGATACTTCATCAATAAACGATTCTTTCTGTCTGCCGTATGCATTTCGTGCCACAGTAATATCAATAAGTCCTAATAGCTCGGCATCTGAATTATCAACATATTTGGCAAGAATTATCAGGCCGGCACATGTACCCAATATCGGTCGTGACTGTGCATAGTTACGCAGTTCTGTGTATAAATTAAAACGATTGATCATCTTCAGGAATGTGCTTGATTCACCACCGGGAATAATAAGTGCATCAGTTTGCCACAATTGATCACTGGTGCGTATTTCAGAAGCACTATGGCCTGTTTTTCCGACCATGGCAATATGTTTGGCAAAATCGCCCTGAAGCGCTAAAATGCCAATATTTTTCAATTACCAGCCCCTGTTTTGCATAAGTTCTTCTTCTGACAAGGTATTAATATCAATCCCGGGCATTGCATCGCTCAATTTTTCACTTGCCCGTGCTACAACATCGGCATCCTGATAATGAGTTGTCGCCGTAACAATTGCTTTGGCTCTTGCCTGAGGATCGCTTGATTTGAATATTCCCGAACCCACAAATACCGATTCTGCCCCCAGTTGCATCATCAATGAATCATCGGCGGGAGTTGCAATGCCACCGGCAGCGAAATTGGGTACGGGTAATTTACCATTATCTTTAACGTATTGAACCAATTCCAGAGTACTGCCAATTTTCTTTGCATAAGCCACCAGTTCATCGCTTCCCAAAGTTCCAATTCGTTTAATTTCTTTCCGGACCATACGCATATGTCTTACCGCTTCAACAATATTTCCTGATCCGGCCTCGCCTTTTGTTCTGATCATTGCGGCGCCTTCAGAAATTCGTCTCAGTGCTTCACCGATTTCACGGCAACCGCAAACAAAAGGAATCTTAAAATCATGTTTCCAAATATGATTTGCTTCATCTGCCGGTGTAAGAACTTCACTTTCATCAATAAAATCTATGCTTAAAGATTCAAGAATCTGTGCTTCTGCAAAGTGGCCAATACGACATTTTGCCATCATCGGTATCGATACAGCCTTTTGAATATCTTTTATCATTTTGGGATTAGACATTCGGGCAACACCGCCATCTGCCCTGATGTCAGCCGGAATTCTTTCCAGTGCCATGACAGCAACAGCACCGGCATCCTCGGCAATTTTAGCCTGATCGGCGTTTGTTACATCCATGATAACGCCACCTTTAAGCATCTCAGCCAGGCCTACTTTTAATAAGTATTCTTTATTTAACATGTTGTTCTCCTTAAAATCATAGCTTTTAAATTTAGCAAGATGGCTAGCTAAAATCAATATAGTTTACGGCCAATATTTGAACAGACTTTTTATCGTTCTTGTTTCTAAGAATTTAGCGAGGATGGATTTTGGAAAAATAAATAGCACCTGGGAACGCAAATATTGTATTAAGATTGAAGTATTTTCTTTATCTCTGCGACAGTTGGCGGTATGCTGCGGATAAACCCATGAATAAACTGACTGCTCAGACCATTGTATCCCAATGGTCCGCCGAAATAAAAATTCTTTATACCTTTGGCAGCGCCAAACCTGTCGACCATAGGAAATTTTGTCTTTTCATGTATTTTGATCCGAAGGGGATCAATATGTGCTAAAACAGGCCGGTAACCCGTGGCACTAATGATAAACTGTGCTTCAAGATACTCATCATTGAAATAAAGGTAATTTCCTTCTATACGCTTAATATCGGCATTTGGAATATATCTGATCAGCTCCATTGATATTAACTCAAGTAATAAACTCTCAGATATACCGCGAATATGACATAGATTTGTAGTCTTGCTAAAAAATTCCAGTTCACCACGTGTGATTAAGTATACCTGAGAATATCCTGCCAGATCAATCGCAAGTTCGGCGGCACTATTGCCGCCACCTATAATAATGACACGTGCGGACCGAAACGGTTTATCGCTCTGATATTCATGTGAATGGTATACAATTGGACTGCTTTGCATTCCCGGGATATTTGGTATATATGGATTGCCAAAAAAACCACTGGTATTGAGTATCATGCGGGATCTAAAGTCGTCCTTACCTGTCTTTAATAAAAAATAATCGTCATCACCCTGCTCAATTGCAGTAACGTTCACATTGGTTTTAATATTAAGGTTAAAATGGCTCTGGTATTCCTCCAGGTATCTTACAAATTCAGCAGCGGTGCAATACGGACGTTTTACTTCGAGCTTCCATATAGGAAAATTTACGGAAATACTAGTCCAGTCCCGTTGCGGATGATTTGGTGAAAGCATCGGCATATCAGGACGAATTTTTCTCCAGGCATCTGCAACGCCGCCTTTATCAATAATCAGATAATCCACACCATGTTTAGCTGCTTCTTCACCTGCTTTCAATCCGGCCGGCCCGGCACCGATGATAATTAAATCTTTTTCCTGCATTTTTAATCACCACTTATAAATACATAGTTGGTTTCCAGAAATTGCATTGTTGGGTAATCTGTCACTTATCAGAATTTTATACATTAATAGTCAAATTTGTAAACATTTCATGTGCTTTATCCCTGCCCTGGTGCAATTTTGCAGAATATGGCAGAATGGAAATAACTGCCAGTTCCGATTCAATTTGCTTTAAGCGGACAGAAAGACGATTCTTTGAAATTTTGTCACATTTTGTGAGTACAGCAACAAACGGAATACCGATTTCCGTCAGCCAATTTATCATCTGCCGGTCAAGATTCATTAATTCATGACGGCTGTCAATTAAAAGAAATACCCATTTTAAATTCGGATTATCAACCAGGTATCCTGTAATCAGTTTCTCCCAGGTTCTGGTAATTTTATTTGAGATTTTTGTATATCCATATCCCGGTAAATCCACAAGATAAAAAGTTTCATCGACAAGAAAATAATTTATCAACCGCGTTTTTCCCGGGGTCGAGCTGGTTTTAGCGAGGTTTCTTTGATTAAACAGAGAATTTATCATGGAGGATTTTCCCACATTTGATCTTCCCACCATGGCGATTTCAGGAAGCTGTATTGCGGGTAAATCCCTAATATTAGCAACACTTTTTACAAAGCGGACTTTTGGGATCCTCATTCGGATTATGTGAGGGTTTTTTTCAGTTTAGTTTCGATCATCGCTTTTGCTACAGCGCCAATCATCTGGTCTACGACCTGACCATCCTTAAAAATTAACAGGGTGGGAATAGATCTGATACCAAACTTCATTGCTATTTCCGGATTATTATCCACGTCTACTTTTGCTACTTTCAGTTTACCTTCATTTTCAGCGGCCAGTTCTTCTACAATCGGTGCGATTATCCGGCACGGTGCACACCATACAGCCCAAAAATCGACCAGAACCGGTATATCTGATTTCAGAACATCTTTTTCAAAACTGGCATCAGTCACTTCAATATATTTTCCCATTTAATTCCTCCGGGCTCAAAAGATTGATATTTCATTCAAATAATAGATGTAAAATATAAGGAGCAGAACTGAAAGGTACAATACTCAGGAACATGAAAAAAGAAAAAATACTACTCTGATTTACCAAGACGCTTGATTTCAAGAATAACATCTGCCACACCATCGTTGATCATATCGATTTTCTTTGCTGCTCCGTATGACAGATCTAAAATTCGTCCGGAGACAAAGGGTCCGCGATCATTGACATGAACAATGACTGACTTTTTGTTTTTCGTATTAGTCACTTTTAGTAAAGTCTCAAATGGCAATTCACGATGAGCCGCAGTTAATTTATACATGTCAAATATCTCACCATTTGCAGTCTTTCTGCCATGAAATTTAGAACCATAGTAGGAAGATTTACCGATGATAATTTGTCCGGTGTAAAAATTATTGCTATTTAGGCTGGACTGGTATACGGGTGGCGGGTTTGAGGCATATCGAACAGTTGATGAGCAGGAGAAAATATTTAGCGAAACCATTGTGCATAAGAGGCATTTTCTAATCATCGTCTAAAGTCTTTTTCTCTTCGCTATCTGTGCTTTTGCTTTTGGGTTCATCTATAACTTTATCGTTAACAATTTTCTTGTCGATGCGCTGACCTTCCGCTGCATCTTCTCCTGATTCTGTCTGATCTGCTTCTATATCCTGATCCATAGTTTGTTGGACATTAACGGAATCACTCAGTGCCAAAGAGTCGGTTGGCGCCTCTGTCTTTTCTACAGGAGGTGGTTTTATCTTATTCCGGGCAATTTTGGCATATTCCGTTTTGGGATACTCAGCTACTATAATTTCATAAGCTTCTATGGCAGCATCAACGCTGTCCATTTGGTTCTCATACATCCAGGCAATGGCGTAGCGCGATTTCTCTGCCCAGGTACTACCGGAATCATCCTCTGCAATTAACAGGAATGCCTCCAGGGCATCATCATAATTATTATCAGACAAATCCTGCTCGGCCTGGATGAACAACTCCTTATAATCATC
>CAYULK010000017.1:0-22714 GCA_964445625.1 uncultured Calditrichota bacterium | reverse complement strand
TCTACACCGTTGAACCAGGTCTGCAATTCTATTCCGGCAATTTCCTGGATGGCAGTAATGTGGGAAAGGGGGGTAAAGTTTACAACTACCGCAATGGACTATGCTTAGAGACACAGCATTTCCCGGATTCACCTAGTCAGCCTGAATTCCCGTCGACCATTTTGCGAGCGGGAGAAACCTATAAAACAAAAACAATTTATCGGTTTACTACAAAGTAATTTTTTAAATTGTGACGGATAGAAAATTGATTATCCTGTATTATTCATACCGCAGCACAGTGCTGCAAACAAACTGACCCTCCCCCTTTCATCCCCCTCCTTACAAGCTTGTAGGGAGGGGGAAAGAGGGGGTGGGTTATAAAGATCTTGAACAATTTCATCATAAAACTTTGCTAAAATAACAAAGTTTTTGGCTACCTGGCATAAACATAAATACTAAAGATTTTTAATTGCTAATATTATCAGAAAATTCAGATGCTAAAATGACATTTAATATCAAAGATTATGCAAAATCACTTAGAGCGCTTTATGGCCCTGATACGTCGCAACTTGAAATACAATACAAACGCTATAAGAGCTTAGTTCAAAGACATTTAATACGTTTTGGGGATAGTGAGTTACAAATCATCAGCACACCCGGTCGGACAGAGTTGAGTGGTAATCATACTGATCATAATAACGGAAGAGTCCTGGCAGCAAGTATTAACCGGGATTCAATTGCTGTAGTGAGCAAAAATGATACAGGCCGGATCATTCTGGTTTCAGATGGGTATGATGAGCCGTTTGATGTAGATCTGAATCATTTGCAGATTGTGGAAGATGAAAAAGGGACTACAACAGCGCTGATCAAAGGTATCGCTTACCGTTTTTTTGAGTTGGGATATAAAACAGGCGGATTTAATGCCCATATTACCAGTGATGTCTTACCGGGATCCGGCTTAAGCTCATCGGCTTCGATAGAGGTTCTGATCGGTGGTATTTTCAATATATTATTTAATAATGGGGATATTCCGGCTGAAACCATTGCAAAAATTGGTCAGTTTTCCGAGAATATGTATTTTGGCAAGCCCTGCGGCTTGATGGATCAAATGGCTTGTGCTGTAGGCGGCATTATTTCTATTGATTTTAAAGTCCCGGCGAATCCATTGGTAAATAGGGTCAATTTTGATTTTGATGCGCAGCAGTATAGCTTGCTGGTGGTTGATACGGGTGGCAGCCACGCTGACCTGACCGCTGATTATGCTGCAGTGCCTGCCGAAATGAAATCGCTGGCAAAAATTTTTGGTGCAGAAGTACTGCGTGACGTCTCTATGGATGCATATCTGGACAGGATAACCGATTTAAGAAAACTAGTTGGGGATCGGGCTGTTTTACGCGGCTTGCATTTTTTACAAGAGAACGAGCGGGTAGCAACTCAGGTAGCGGCTTTAGAATCCGGCAACTTTCAAAAATTCCTTAAATTAGTTGAAGATTCGGGTAATTCATCTTTAAAATGGCTACAAAATATATATTCAGCTAATAATGTGAAAGAGCAGGGCGTGACCCTGGGGTTAGCATTAACTGAAAAATATATTGCAGATATTGGTGCAGGCGCCTGCCGGGTGCATGGTGGCGGGTTCGCCGGCACTATACTGGTGTTTCTGCCGCGAGACAGGATAAGAAATTTCAAAGAACTTATTGAACCTATCTTTGGCGAAGCCGGCATTCAGGAATTAAGTATCCGTTCGTCCGGAATAGTACAGATCACGGCTGATTTGGGTTTTACGGTTTATCAGGGTTAGGGCTCTAACGGAAAAATATCTTCTACATCCAACCGAAAATAAACATAATAAGTACCATTGTGTGATGGAAAAACTACGTCCATTTGGTTGCTCAGTTTTGATCCGGTACGCGGAACGGCCAGGCCGAAACCGGAGGAATTGACCGTATACTCCTGCAAATCAATTCTTGCCGAATCAATTGGCAGGTAACTGTCTTTATCCAGATTGTAAATGAAACCGCTGTCTTCGAGGAGAAAGAAGCGTTGATTTATATCCTCAAAAATACGGCAATATCTGCTTTTAGGATTGGGTAATTCTGTTTGATAAAGTTCGTTTCCGTCATTTGCATACAGTGCATAAAACCGCTTAAACACACCCCCGGTGCTCTGCCCCTCACGGGTAAATAAAATATGCATATTGTTTTTTGAGTCCAGATAAACATCATTCATGGCCCGGCAATCGGCGAAGGGAAATTCAGGGGTCGGCGCTTCTTCTAAGAATACCAATTCCTCTAATGGCCGGCTGAAGTCCAGCGCTTTCCAGTAACGGAAAGCATTAAAGACATAGGCAAAAGCATCCGGCGGTTGTTCATATCCCAGCACCTGCCAGCGCACATCACGGGTCGATACCATTAATACAGAATGATCAACTTGTGGGAATATATAGGTATAACAATGGCGGTAGTCGAGAAAGGTGACCCGGCCCTGCCATTGCTCCTTTGCCACATTATAATATGCCCATTGAAAACGACCGCCGTCTTTATTATCATCAACGCTGCTGACCACACAGATGTTACCGGCGCTGTCAATACCTGCAGCATTATAAGGATGAGAGCCTGAATGAACAGCAATAATTTTTTCCGTTGTGAAAGTTATATTTCCATTTTGCGGTTTACCGGACCAAATAGTGCCCTGATATCCCGGCCAGCCAACGATATGTAATGTGCCGTCCGGTCCCGCCATCAGGTTGACCGGTTCCCGGCCCGATTTGTCGCTGGACAGTTCCCGCCAACCCTCTGCCATCCGCTGCATCAGATGCCAACGGCGCTGAAAATGATCCTTACCACCACTGGTATAGATGGTAAAAACACCATCAGCAGTACGAACTATACGGCACTGATGACCACCCCATTGATTGCCGCCGTCACCACCAGGCACCGCGATGGTGGTTATTACTTCCAGATCAACTGCAATCGTTTTCGGTTGTGACCATACAACAGGCGGTAGAAAAAGAGTAATAATCAAACATACTATTTGCCCATACAGCCCATACCTCATTATTCGCTGCTTTCGCCGGTTGATAAGTTTTGCATTTGCCGGTCAAGCCAGGCAAAGGCTTCTGCCTGCATCTCACGGTTAAATTCATGAGGTACAGGCCATATTTTTGTTACCAGTTTATCACCGGCAGACTGTGAATCCCAAATGGTATGCATTTTTGCATATGCCTCTTCCACCGTTTTCACCGGAAATAGTTTATCCTTAGCGCCGTTATAAAAAAGCATCGGTTTGGGACAGGCCATGCCGGCTACATCGGGGTAATCGAGATAGTTAAACAAACCGGGATGCAGCATGGTGTAAGCTGAGTTTCCTTCTGAGCGGTTATTGAACCAGGACAATAATCCCTGGTTGGTTGCCATCCAGCAAATGGCCACACCGGCTTTGACAATATCCGAGACAGCCGCCACCTGCCAGGTACGGTAGGCTCCCATGGATAAACCCATCGCTGCTATACGATTTTTGGCGACAAATGGAAGAGTGGCCAGAAATTCAGCGGATCGGACATCTTCGTGGGCAATCAGACCGGCAAAGGACATACCCATAAAGAGCATATTGGCGGCAATAGCCTGCTGTCCGTCCATACCACCGCCACCTCGATCTCCCCAATTCAGGGCATCAATGGCAAAGCAGACATAACCGCGTTTGGCCAGTTCATCACCAATAAATCGGTTTCCATAAATCTGGCCGGTATAGGTTTTTGCCGAGCGGATTCGTTCAGGCGCTATCCCCCAGGGAGCGATCACTTTCTCTTTACCATTATTAAAAGTAGCCCCGTGATCATGCAGCAACAGGACTGCCGGGAAAGGACCATCTCCTTTAGGTTTGAGCAAATAGGTCAAAATACGGTCATCAGCGGTAATATTCAGGGCAATCTTTTGCGCAATGTATGAACCACGGTCCTGCTCAGCGATGATTACCGGGTCAAATGACATATCTGCCGGGAGTGATTGCCAGGTTGAACGAAAAACATCCCGCGCTTTTTCACGCCATTGATCAAAGTCGCCACTATTAGGAGATAGCCAGGACATTGGATAGAACAGCCTGTCCCGGGCGGCGTATGAAGAAGCCGGCAGATTTTGTATGATTCCCTGTGTTTGATAGGTCGTACCAAAAGTGCCTTGCTCCTTTATGCGTTTAACATCGTCCGGTGAGAGCGTGTCTTTTTGCGGGAAATCCTGTTTCACCCGTTTGATCAATGTATCTGCATCGTTCTCCATGGCATAGATCTTCAGCCGCCAGATACGCTGATCAACCGGGGCATCTTTTGGCAACCAGACCGGATTGTTATGCATACAATCGTGCCAGGCCTGACACATTGAAACGGAAGCATTGCCGGCAATAGCAGCCAGATATTTTTTATCCCGCGAAACGACGCCGATAATACTGTGCGTATATTTAGTATCGCTGTATGCTGCCCACAGGTTTGGATCGGGTTCGGGTATTGGTTGGTCATTCCTGACATAGATTTGTATCCATGGAGGATTGTTTACCGCTTCACCGGCTTTGCGCACCGGTATCTTTTTGCGATCCGTTTGATCCAAAAAGGTCCGCCCATTTCCGGTTATAATAAAACAACGTTTAATAAAATCGGGGTATGGATCGGGTTCACTGGCAAAATCGGGTGCATTTTTTAGCTGCCAGCAAATATTGGGCAGCAGGAGAATATCGGGCAGAGACCCTTTATAATTTTTACTTTTTTCAATCCATGCCGTAAAAGTAACTGCACCGGGCTCCGGGGTGATCAGGGTAACCAGATAACAGTTGGGATGTTTACGGATCGTGTGTATTAATTTCATCCGGCCCTGATCAAGGGAGATGATATCCCGCAGATCGACTTCACTCTCATAACACCAGGTATCACAGGTGAAATCGGGGATATTGGGAAAAGTGATGCCGACCAGGGTTTCTTTGCCCTTCTGCCAGGCTTGCAGGGTTGGCAGTGTAGCGGGGGAAGGATTAGGTATGGTCAGATAAGTTTTTACAATCGCCGCTTTTGCTTTTTGATATAATTTGTGCATACGCTCTTTATTTTCAACTGTATGCATAAGCGCTTCTGCCGGAATCAGTGTTTTTTCCCGGCGCGGCCAGTTCCAGTAAAAGCGCATAAAGGATTTACCACCATCATGATTGTACCAAATCTCAAGAGGGTATTTTGTTCCTTTCTCCATGATCACTTTTATCGAACGTTTTTCCTGCCCCTTTTCTGCTTCCAGCCGGTATTCACTGCTTATATCCAGGCGGATGTAATTATCCGACTCGGCAAAAATTGTAACTTCACCGCTTAAGGGAGCCTTAAGATAACCCTTTATTCTCAGGGACCAGTCATTACTGCCCCGCCAGGTCAAACTGTCCGAGGTCAATTGTTTAATCTTCCATTCGGTAAAAGGCCGGCTGAATTTGCTGTCGTCATAAGAAATACCAACCAGCCCCGGCAGGTAATTAACGGTTTGCGCCTTCGTATTTACACTAATGACTGAAAACAGAATGACAAAAAGCAGAATATTTAAAGTTTTCATTGAACCTCCTTAATTCACTTCCGCCAGTAATGATCAAGGCGGTTTTTTTCGCGTACGTCAAAGTTTTTTAGCAGTTGCATCAACTCCGCTCCGGCAGATAACATCGGACCATATCCATGATAAGCAGTCAGTTTCTGCGGACGATTGACATAATAGGTCACGTCATAGGCCAATGATGTGCCCATACAGACACCCGCAATTTGTCCGTCTGCGGTAACTTTTTCTACCAGCGCTTTCCAGGCGGCAAAGGCCACTGATGCATATTGGGGTGCTATCCACTCCCGGTTCACACCCCGGGCAATGGCAAAGGCATACATGGCAGAGCAGGATGTCTCCGGATAGGTATCCGTCCGGTCCAGCAGCTGATGCCACAAACCACTGTTTCCCTGTAAATGGGTGAGCGCCTTAACATCTGCCTGATAGATGGCCAGTATTTTATCCCGGCCGGGATAGTCATCCGGCAGCACGCTTAATAATTCAACTATAGCCATCATCGCCCAGCCATTTTGTCTTCCCCAGTAGATATGGGGATCATTGGGCATATTACTGAACCAGCCATGATCAAATAATCCCGTTTCATCTACAAAAAGATAAGCAGCAAAATTGAGTACCTGTCTGACCGCATCATCATAATATCTATTATCTCCGGTTAGTTGACCCATCTGTGCCAGAAAGGGGACACTCATATACAGATCATTTGTCCATAAGGAATATTGCCAGTCCCCGTATCCCTTGCGCGCAAATGTTCCATCCTCTAAACGCAGCTGTTTATTGCTGATAAAATCGGCAATCAGGTTTATAATTTCCCGGTAGCGCTTATCCGGTCTTTCCCGGTCTAGTTTTATCAGGGCGGCACCCATCGATCCGCAATCATCCAGTTCCCTGGGATCGACCATCTTACCAAGTCGGCGTCGATCCCGTTCAATTTCCCGGCGTAGTTTTTTTATATAATCCAGATGATCGAAAAAAAATTGGTAGGTTCGTTCCGCATAATCCAGATATGTGGAATCACCGCTCACCCGGGTGCACAAAACCATCGCGGAATTGATCACCCCCACTTCGTAAGTCCAGATACTTTGCCCGCCGGGAAGTTCAGCAGCATAGGCATCGGACAATTGGGTAAAACCGGTAATTTTCTCACCGCTAATCCGGTCATAAAAATGATATGGCGTAACCTGAACGAGATGGTCTTTGATTTTATCCAGTACCTGTTTGATTTCAGCAGTGGATGGTGTATCGGGATGTCCCGCCGCGAGGGGATATTGCATAAAAAGAAAAATGACTAGCATCAGACTGTTCAAAGTAGATTTGATTATCTTCATATCTATCCCATAACCATATTTTAAAGGTTGTACAAATATTGAGTATTTTAATCGGAAAGCGGGTCAAATAGTGGTTTAATATAAATAAAAGTTCATCGAAAGTAAAAGAATATCATTTGTGCCCGCGCCATGAAGCCTACCCGCGATCATGATCAGGATGGTAAAATGGAACCGGGCCTTTTTTGATTCAATATTACCAGGCACCGAAAATGGTGAAAATGACACACTGCATTCAGATATTCATTTTTAAAAATTTGCCGAAACTATTTTTGGAATTGAAATTTCACGAAGTTATGAATAATATGTATTCACGAATTATCCCAAAGAGATACCTGCGGAGGAAAAGTGGGATGTTTTCAAATATAGAATAGGGCGTTCCCAGGTACAACTTGGGAACGAGGCTTCCACAAGAATCAGTCTTATCCATGCCTGCCTCAGGCATAGCGCTTTCTTTGCGTCCTTGCGGTAAAAAAACTTAACCAGGTTAGTAAAAAATTTGCTAAATTAACAATGTTGTTGGCTACAACGGCATAATTACATAAAATCACCTGACTGAGTCGGGCAGGTACAGAACACGTAGAATTGAAAAGGACGAAAATGTCAGATATATATACCAATACTCAAAGAAATGGCGCGAACATTCGTGTAAACATATTTAAAAAATCCATTACATTTTTTATTACAAATTTGTTGTGGATAATCAATCCGTTGTTAGTAAAGAAATACGTTTTACGCGGATTTTTTGCCCCCAGAATGTATATGGCCTCTGATACGGAAAAAGAATTATTGCAGGAGGCCGAAGCATCCCGCATAATGGTGAATGATCAATATATCAGTTGCTGGAAATGGGGCAGCGGACCAGCCATTGTTTATGTACATGGCTGGAATGGCAGGGGCATACAGTTTTATCCCTTTATCAAAGAATCACTTGCCCGGGGCTATGCGGTAATTGCTTTTGACGGGCCGGGACACGGTGAATCCGATGGTGATACTTCCAGTTATTTTCAGATGACTGATACCGTGCGGGCACTACTGAATCAATATTCAAAGGATGAAATCGTGGCTGTTGTGGGACATTCGTTTGGTGCAGCAGCCATCATCAATGCGCTGCATAAAGACAAACACCGGTTACCGGCAATTCTGATTGCACCGGCATTAGGCATCAGGGAGATGCTGAATCTGGCATTTCAAATACATGGTGTACCCAAAAATATTCATCAGCAATTAATTTATGAATATGAAACCAGGTATGGTTATAATCTGAAAACAGATAATCCTAAGAGCCTTTTGAATGAATATCAATTGAAAGCGCTTATCATTCATGACAAACAGGACAAGGTAACACCGTTTGAGGAATCAGAAAGCGCGTCAGCTAAATTTGCTGCTATCGATCTGTTTGCTACTACCGGTTTGGGACATAAAAGGGTGTTAAGCGATCGCAATGTCATGAATGAAGTTTTTAAGTATATCGGGAAGCAGATTGCTGAGACTGTTAGTGCTTAATTAGATTCTGTCCCGACGGGATCCCTTCGGGAAAACAAGTATAGGATGACATTTCATTTACGATTCTCGTTCCCAAGTTGTACTTGGGAATGCACGCAGGATTAATTTATTAAAAATGTTGCCTTTAGCAATGGAAAAAATATGAAGTCGCCCGTGCTTTCCAATGGCCTTACTGCCGCTAAATCCCAGGTATTACTTTTCCCTCTGAACCTAACGCCGAGGCTTAATAGTCCACCGAAATCCTCTTCCACTGCCCTGGTAAAATTTGTATATTCACCAATAATGGCGATTTTTTCTGAAACATCCAATCTATAACCCAGCATAAAAACCAATTCCCATTTATCTTTATTTTTATCATCTCTATCCAGAGAATTCGCGATGCTAAGACCAACATGAAGTCCATCAGGATTGGCACCGATGCTAAAGACGGTTCCGATAAAGACAAGACTCGGTTTGGGTGTATAGGTTGCCCATAATGCGGCTTTTGCATTATCAAAATTTAGAAACTGCTGTTTTACCCCGAGTGTAATTGTCTCAACGAAATCAGAAGTAATCGGAAATAGAGTAAAGGCACTCAGGTGAGTGGTATTTGTCGGTGCGTAACTATAGTTTAGAAAAAACAATTCATAGTTAGAGAAATATGACTGACCGGCTTGCATGGTATAGGCGGTTGGCATGATGAGTAGTTCATGGTCGCCAATTTGATACTTTCGATTGACTGATTCTACCTCCATTTCAACATCTGATTCCACATTCTCAATTTTTTCGATCAGATCTTTTTTAATTTCCATTTCCACACCTACAGATGTTTTAAAATGGATTTTGTCCGCATCTTCTGTGATTATCCGGCCAATGAGCTGTGAGCCGTCTTTCAGAGTTACCCGTTTTACATTGAGTGTGTCTTCTTGTGCTGCAGCATTACAGCTAAATAGTACAATGATAATAAATATTATTTAACTTGAATAATTCGTAGCCTCCAAGGCTCAAAGGCGCTAAGTTTTTAAAATCGGGGATTTAAGGTATCTTGAAGAAACATATTTAAAATACTCTGTTGAAAAGTCACAATACAATTAAGTAATTGTTTCTTTGAGACTTATGCCGAAGGCATTCCTTCGGAAGAGTCTTTGCCTGCCCGCCTGGCGTGGTGGCAAAAATTTATGAATTAATCAGATTAATAAGATACCAAAGGCCATCCCGACGCATACGTTCTCTTCCAGAGAACGCGTACGGGATGAAATCATCCATGATTTCTCGGTGGATCTCCGTGTAAATAAAATCATAAATCAAAATTCATCATTTGATAGTCGATATTATCGTCAACGCGGATCGAGTATCCAGAATCTAAAATCCACAATTTGTTTCTCTTCTTGCTATTTGTATTTTCTTCACGTCCTTCGTGTAACATATAATTCATAAAATCTGGATTTGTTGTACACGGCTTCATATATTCGGAGAAAGCAAATCAGGAAATATGGTTCATATGCAGGAGAATCTGGATGGACTCAAATCTTGTTGTCACCATAACCGGACCGGATAAAATTGGTCTGGTAGAACGTGTGAGCAAACTGGTTGTTGAATGTCATGGAAATATTGCCGCCGGCAGAATGGCACACCTGGGTGGTGAATTTGCCATGCTGATGTACATTATAATTTCTGATCAAAATCTCGAAAATCTCAATGACAAACTGAATGTATTGACTAAAGAAGGATATCAATTAACTTCTTCCGCCACCAGGTTAGATGACCAGGAAAAATATTCTGGCTGGATGCCCTATCAGATTGAAGTCGCCGGTGCGGATCATGAAGGTATAATTCATCATATAACCAGGTATTTTGCTGATCATGGTTTTAATATTGAGAATATGGATACAAATATGGTAAAAGCACCGGTCAGTGGCATACCACTCTTCCAAATGAGTGCCGTAGTTTTACTCCCACCGGATCAGCTTACGCAGAGCTGGCAAAAAGACCTCAAAGCGGTTGCTGATGAACAAAATGTCGATATCAAGGTTACCCCCTTCAAAGGATAATTTAACTACACAAGATGAAATTAATCAGATTACTCATATTAGTAGTTACCTTCTCTGTGCTGGGATTAGCCCAAACCCCAATATCCATTCACCAGTATGAACAGCAAAAATATCAGGCATTAGCCAGGCAACCATCATTTTTTGATCCTTCCGGTGTTGATATTATATCCCTGGATCCGGATAATGTTAAAGAACTTAGTTCCGATGTATTCGGTTATTTACCGGACTGGCAGTATTCAGATGCCCGGCAATATCTGCAGTATGACCTGCTCACCCATATAGCGGCATTTGATTTTGGAGTGTCTGCCGGCGGTGCAATATCCTATCCTTCTTACTGGCCCTGGACCGATATTATCAATAAGGCGCATCAAAATGGGGTCAAAGTCATCATGACGGCAGTAAATTTTAAGAAGGACGAAATCCGGATCATATTGACTGATTCTACCGTAAAGGCAAATTTTTTTAATAATACAAAGGATATACTTCTGACATATAATCTGGATGGTGTCAATATTGATTTCGAATCATTATATACTGCAGATCGCGGCAGCCTGCTCAACGGCTTTATGCAGGATTTGACCGCATTTATACATTCACAGGTGATCGGTACAGAAGTTTCTTTTGCCGGCCCGGCTGTAAATTGGGGTGGCTGGGATTTATGGAATCTTGCTCAGTCCTGTGATTATATTTTTATCATGGGCTATGCCTTCTATGGCAGCTGGAGCAGCACCAGCGGACCCAATTCCCCACTGACCGGCGGCAGCTATAATATTACCAATACGGTAGATGTCCAGTATAGCCAGGTGACTACTCTGACTCCGAAAAAATTGATTCTCGGGGTTCCTTATTATGGCAGCCGCTGGCAAACGGAAAATAGCAGTCCTTATTCCACAGTAATCGATTATATTAGTCATCCGCGTTTTTCTTCTGCCATGCCGGAGAGCCAGACAGCCGGCTTGCTTTGGGATACAAAAAGCAACACGCCGTGGTATACCTACCAGGAAAGCAGCAAGTGGTTCCAGGTGTGGTTTGATACGGATGAAAGTCTGAGCCTGAAATATGATCTGGCGGATGCGCGGGGATATCGTGGTGTCGGCATGTGGGCATTGGGATATGACGGCAGCCGTCCGGAATTGTGGGATGAACTGCGAAGTCGTTACCTGGTCGCTGATGTCGAAGATATTCAAAATTCAGATCCGTCCGGACCACATGAATTTAAACTGGCTCAGAATTATCCCAATCCCTTTAATCCGCGTACCGTTATCAGTTGGCGGTTGGCGGTTGACAGTGATGTGGAATTGATTGTATATAACCTGCATGGGCAAAAGGTTGCGACACTGATTGCGGAAAGACAACAGGCCGGTTATCACCAGGTGGAATGGCATGCAGGCCGGCTAGCGAGCGGGGTATACTATTATATGATAAAGGCCGGTGATTTTCAGAATGTGAGAAAAATGGTGTTATTACAATAAGGAAATATTTCCGGTAGGTATTGAATAAAAATGCGGTTATTTGCAATATTTTATTATGTAGGTAACCGGAAGTATTCATATCTAATCGGATTATTGATTAATTCAGGTCCGAAAAAAATTCAAATTAAAAGAAAAATCAGAATGTCAGAGTAATGTAATAATCCTGTAAATCCTGTTATCCTGTCTAAAAAAACAATCTTTCAAAGTACCGATGACAATAATTTAAGTTTAATTCTCAGATTATTACTCTGCCTGTACAGGAATCTCTTCATATTCTCTTCGTGAATCCCCTGATTGTCGAATTTCCTTGCGAAGTTCCTGCTTTTCCCTGATTCGTATTTGCTTTTTCTGGTAAGATTTTGAGAAGCGAAGCGATTTATGGCGGCGGCTCATAGAATTTTCTCCTCTGTTGGTTGGTTATTATTTATAACTAAATAGCAGGGATGTTTAATTCCTTTTTTTTATTCATATTTTAATATTTACATATTATCAAATAATGTTTACATTCCGGCGGGCTTGTTTCCATTATCCTGATTTCCGGTAATAAATAAATCACTAAAAGGTGCGTTCCCAAGTATAACTTTGGAACGAGGATCACTTTGTTAAAAGAATATTTTCACAATTTGCAACATATGTGCTATAAAATGAACGAATTGTGATAGAATACCTGAGTACCCCGGTGTTATATTTGATTTGCCTGATAATGCTAAGGAGGATCAGTCGTGAGTGAAAGCAAGGATAGACGTTATATTGATCGTATTATGATACCCGGTGCGAAAGTATATTACAAAAAATCCAGCAGATTTACATATTTCACAAGATACCATGGCCCTCTTCATCTTGCTGATATAACCAAGAGCACGATCAGCGTTCCTGAGAAACTAGCACTTCATATAAAAACTGATCTTGATTTGAAAATCGTCATTCCGGAAAACCGGATCATAAGCTTGAAAGGGATCATTTGCGGATTTGAAAACGATATCAATAGTCAGTCTATAAGGACAATCATACAATTCAATCCTTACGGTTATGGTAAAAAATATAATTCCTTCCGGTCAAAGAAAAAACTGGATCATTTTCTTGACTATTACTCTCAATCAAGGAAGTAAATACAAACACCATAAGAAAAACAGAAAGACCATCCTATTGTTTTCTCGGCGTCTTCTGCGTTAATTCTTTTCAAAATGTCTATTTTACTATTTAAGGAAAATAGCTGATAAAATGGGGGTATGAGGATATGAAAAGACTGATATTATTACTGATTGCATTCATCCTTTTAGGATGTCATGACGGAAAAAAATCATCAACAGAACAATGGCGTCAGTTATTTAACGGAAAAGATCTGACAGGCTGGCAGGTTAAAATTTCGGGCTATCCATTAGGTGATAATTTCGCCAATACTTTTCGCGTGGAAGATGGCATTCTGAAGGTATCCTATGTGGATTATGAAGAATTTAACGGGGAATTCGGCCATCTGTTCTATAATGAAAAATTTTCCGATTATATCCTGCGGGTGGAATACCGGATCATTGGGGAACAAATAGCCGATGCCCCGGGATGGGCCTATAAAAACAATGGCGCCATGTTGCATTCCCAATCCCCTGAAAGCATGGGACTGAACCAGGATTTTCCGGTTTCGATTGAAGCGCAGTTTCTGGGCGGTAATGGAAAAGATAAAAGACCGACTGCGAATTTGTGTACACCGGGCACACATGTACAGATTAATGATGAAGTAGTAACTGATCATTGCATTGAATCAACTTCGAAGACTTTCCATGGCACGGAATGGGTGACTGTGGAAATGGTTGTCCGGCATGACAGTATCATGCACCATATCGTAAATGGAGATACGGTATTGACCTACAGCAGGCCGGTGATCGGCGGTGATTTTTTGCCGGAAGATTTTCCGGCAGCAGATGGCACGCCGGTCCATGAAGGATATATTGCCCTGCAGGCCGAAAGTCACCCGTTTGAGTTTCGCAAAGTAGAATTGCTGGAATTGAAATAATGAAATTTAATAGACTAATAATATTATTGACTTTGGTGTTGCTCGCAATACCGGTAATAAAACTTGAAGCGGAAAAGTTGCCCGGATTTAAAACCAGTCCTTACTACGATGAACAAGTTACCACTTTTAATTTTATCCCTGATATCCGCATACATATAAATGCGCCATCCGATGGTTTGCTTGATGAGAATAAACCGGTTGGTCTGGCTTTATTTGCGCTGCCAAATGGAAACACAATTGAGCAAACAGTCGGAAAAGTACTGGATGCCGGTGATGACTGGCATTACGACATTCAGCATATTGGCGCTCAAACACGATTTTTAAGGCAAAAAATAGCTGACTACAATCTGGTTACTGTTTACCTGGAAGCGAAACAAAAAAGCTGGCCGGCCTGGAAAAGTCAGAATCCTGATTACGCTGATATTATAAAAGCGCTGGTAGAATATCTCAAGTCATATTTCCGGGATTATAGACCCTTCGTGATTCTGACCGGCCACAGTGGTGGCGGCCGGTTTATTTTTTCATTCCTGGATGCTTTCCCGGAAATCCCTGATTATGTCGATCGGATATGTTTTTTGGACAGTAATTACGGGTATGAGCATACCTATGGAGACCAGATGATGCAGTGGCTGAATGCTTCCTCAGACCACTATCTGAGTGTGCTTGCCTATAATGATAGTGTGGCATTATATAACGGGGCACCAATCGTCTCGCCAACCGGCGGTACATGGTACCGCAGCCGGATAATGCAAAAATATTTTGCAAATTATTATACTTTTAATACTTCGGAAAATGATGAATTTATCCGGCATGAGGCGCTGGGAGGCCGGATGAAAATTCTGCTCAAGAAAAATCCCGAACAAAAAATCCTGCATACGGTGCAGGTAGAACGAAACGGCTTTATTCATACCATGCTCACCGGAACGCTACCGGAAAGTGATGGTTACGAGTATTATGGTGAACGAATTTATTCAGACCTGGTTCAGGCCGATGAACCGGCAAAAAGTAATTTTCAGATTCCGTTGCGATCACCCGATGCGATGAATGGCACGCAGTTTATGCAATCAGTGATTAATATGTCGTTTTCCGATCGCGAGAACGCTATACTACATGAGCTGCTTACCGGTAATATCCCGTATTTTTTGCGCGACCGGAAAGAATTTGAAACATCATTTGACGATGCACATGGCATTGCACATAAGGTAAAATATCGCGTGATGCCTGACTACCTGGCAATTGGTGCGGACAGTAATTATTACCGTATTCCTATGGGCCCTTTAACCGCCCAGAGGGCCGCGGATTTCTTTGGCGCCTGCATGCCTACCAGGAAGCTGGTCGATCAGATATATCAAAATTCAGAAATAAAACTGGCGCCGGTCACCTATGTTCCGGTTGGAGATGAGAACTCTACCGTGCAAAAATTTGTTGAGCATAATGATGCGATCGAGAGCCAGTTAATCACTGCCGGTGCTGCGCGAGGGCAGTTAATTGGCGGAACTAAAAAGGATGTCGTACTCAGTAACAAAATCACAGATCCTGCACGTCCCAATCACGTTGTCATTTACGGCTGGCATCAACTCAATGGCTCCGCGATCCAGCCGCTGACCAATATTCATGTCGATACCTATGTAGATTATAGTCACGGTATCAGATTGCTTGATGCTGAGATTGACGTTGATGGAGTAGTACAAACTATACCAAATATCTTAAAAGATCCGGTTCTGTACAAGGTGCTGAGCGATGAGAGTGGCGCCATGGCCCAGCCGACTTATATTGTGGACAGTGACCTGCCCGGTAAACCGGCATCATTCGGTGTGATAACCGAAGAGGAGAGTCAAATTAAAATCATCATTTCACCGGACGCAAATGTCGACCGGTACCAACTTTATATCAGCTCTGATGGTATAAATTTTTCTGAGCCGGTTACATTTTCTTCTAATGAATATATTTTAAAGAATTTATCCGTCGACTCGGTTGTCTATGTAAAGTTGCGGGCAGAAAATACTGCTGGTTACTCGGTTGAATCCGGGGTGCTTGCGGCTTTACCCCAATCAACCGGTCTGGCCAAAATTTTAATCGTGAACGGATTTGACCGCACATCTGCCGGAAATACGTTTGATTTTATCCGCCGGCATGCGGCGGCAATCGTATTCAACGGTGCACCGTTTGAATCCGCTACCAATGATGCCATAACCGATGGATTGATTTCACTACAGGACTATCTTGTCGTGAATTATATTCTGGGAGATGAATCAACCGTCGATGAATCATTTTCCTCAGCCGAGCAATCACTGGTTTCGGTATTCTTGAAATCGGGCGGTCGTTTATTGGTCTCGGGAGCCGAAATTGCCTGGGATCTTGATTATAAGGGCTCCCCGGGAGATAAGGCTTTTTTCTATGATTATTTGAAAGCAAAATATTCGGCCGACGCGCCGGGTGGCATATCCGGGACTTATTATGCGGCTAAGGGTAGTGTGGGCGGTATATTTGAAGGCATAGCTGATATTACTTTTGATAACGGTTCTCAGGGAACAATTAATGTAAAATATGCGGATGCATTAATTCCAATGAACGGGAGTAAAGGCATCATAAATTATAAAGATGTGACCACGCATTCAATTGGCGCTGTCAGCTTTGAGGGTGTTTTTAAAGACGGCAACAAACCGGGTAAACTGATTTATATGGGATTCCCGTTTGAAACTATATATCCGGCCGGTACACGAAAAATTATGATGGAAAAAATTCTTACTTTTTTAATCTCGGATGTTTCAACCCTGGCTGAAAATGAAAGTAATTTTCCCACGACTTTTAACCTGGCTCAGAATTATCCCAATCCATTTAATCCGCAAACCACGATAGAATTCAGCTTGCCCGGGAGCGAGTTAGTCACTTTGACCGTATTTGATGTCCGGGGCCGGATTGTGGATCAGATGATAAAGCAAATCAGATACAATGCCGGAAATCACAATATTACCTGGAGTGGTGAGAAATATAGTACAGGTTCCTATTTTTATCGCCTTGATGCCGGTGAATATTCTGAGATCCGCAAAATGATACTCATCCGATAGTACCATATGACCTGAGGATATAAAGAATTTGACAGGATTAACGGGATAAACAGGAAAAAAAAGAAATTCAAAAATAAAATGTATTTAATAATTAACTCTAAATTACTGATAATTAAAATCCAGTAAATCCTGTCCCAAAGTGATCCTTTTGTGATTATCTTGTCTAAAAAAAGAAACCCATGGTCATATGGTCTAAACTTACGGTTATGAGTTAGTTTTTTGACAGTGGTAAACAAAATGAAATGTAATATTAACTGATATCCCCTTCATGGGATATGTATGCAATCTGCTCGCATATATAAATTGAACTGAATAAATAGTCATTTAAAAGAGCGAGGATATATAATATGAGATTTAATCTGGATATTTTAAAAATTGATCCTGAAGTGGAACTGAAAAAACTCTCCGGTTTTATCATCGAACATGTAAATACCATTTTTCGCAGAAAAGGAGTCATTGTTGGATTAAGTGGCGGAATAGACTCAGCGTGCATGGCATCCATTGCAGTACATGCTATGGGAAAAGAAAAAGTTACCGGATTGATTCTTCCTGAGAAAGAGTCAAATCCCGTCAGTAGTAATTATGCAATAACGCACGCCAAAGAATTAGAAATTGAATATCGCGAAATTGACGTTTCGCCAACCGTCGACAGTGTCGTCCAATATAATTGGAGAGATGAGTTCATAAAAAAGCTGATTCCTGAATTTGAGCACGGTTTTAAATATAATATCACTCTTCCTACCGATCTGCTGGACCGGCCATCTATTAGTTTTTATAATCTTCAGGTCCAAATGCCCGACGGAGAAATAAAGAAGAAACGCCTTACCGCGGATGAATTTCGAACAATTACCTCGTTCGCAAATATAAAAATAAGATCCCGAATGCTTCATCTGTATGCAGAGGCAGAGAGGCACAGTCTGGTCGTCGCCGGGACTACAAACCGGACCGAATTCATTTTGGGAGATTTCTGTAAGTATGGTGATGGTGGAACAGATATTGAACCACTTTCATATCTTTATAAAAATCAAATATATCAGATCTCCGAATATCTTAAAGTAACCCGTGAAATTATTGAACGCCAGCCAAGTCCTGATACATTTAGTCTTCCTGTGAGTGATCAGGAATTCTTTTTTAGAATTCCCTTTGATAAGCTGGATCATCTTCTCTATGCATGGGAACATGATATACCGGTCGTGGAAACAGCCGGTGTTTTAAATCTTTCTGAGGATGCAGTGGAGAGAGCCTATAAAGATTTTGCATCCAAATATCGTGCGACAGCTCATCTGAGGACAATGCCGTATACTCTTGATTAAACCCAATATCTTCGACGGAAAACGTGATCTGCAGGAAGTGTTAGGAAATCGTTTATTTAGGTAAATGGTGATCCTGACAAAGTATTAGTGCAAATATTTCGAATAATCGGGCATTTATAAAATTTTCGTGTCCTGCGTCACTGACTCCCGGCTGTTTACTCGCTAATTTGCTCATAATTCTATATAATTTAAAAGAGTCGCAACTATAATAAAGTTAATATTTCCCAGGTTAAGTAATATCCGAAGTCTGGGCAGAAAATAATACCAGCTATTGAAACGGAAAACAGGGCAGAAGAAAAATTATGAAGATTGAACAAATGATTAGCAATGAATTATACAGTTCGGTTAAAAATATCCGTGAGAGTTCAGAGCAATATGAAGAGCTCGTCATTTTGCAAAAAGATATTTCTGACTGGAATGAAATTTTAACTGAGAAACTTGGTTCGCCAATAAGTCCGGCGGGAAATAATGGCTCTTCAGAAGAATTATTATCAGCAAAAGAATCTACTGCTCTGAAACTCGCAGAATCCCATGGTGGTATTCGCAGAGATCAGACTCTCCATTACGGATCAATAAATTCCTCGGAAATTCTAATATTGATCTGGCCCTGGCAGGATAATAATCACGTGACTATCCGAAAAATTATTGTCAATTAAGATAACATACTATTTGATACCGGTCCTTACCTCCTGTCCCAGACGGATGATAATATCAGGCAATGCTTCAATGTCTTTTTGATCTGTCCGGAAATTTACAATACAGGCACGTAATAAATATTTGCCATCGATGATCGCATTTGAGACAAATGCTTCTCCGCCTTCCTGCAAACGGGTAAGCAAAGTTGTATTCAAGTCATTCAAATACAATTCACGTTCTTTTTCATTCATATTTGGTGTATCAGGGGCATAGCGAAAAGTCGTAATGCTCAGATTATGTGTAAAAGCTTGTAAATCAGGTGTCATCTTCACTAATTTAAATAATTTTAATGCTAATTTGATGTCATCCGAGATCATTTTAATATAACCTTTGCGGCCGGCATGACAAAGAGCCAGCCAGACTTTTAGTGCCCGGAAACCCCGCGAGTTTTGGGGACCATAATCAACAAATGAGATTGCCGCTTCCCCCCTGACCTCATCGAATTTGTAATAGGGTGGGTGATAACTAAAGGCATCACGAAGAATTGAGACATCACGAACGAGTGCACAACCGGCTTCTAATGGCGCGTAAAGCCATTTATGAGGATCAAGGGCGACGGAGTCTGCATACTTCAAACCTTTCAAATCCGGTGGGGCATCCGGCAGGGTAGCGGCAAAAGCACCATAGGCGCCATCAACATGAAACCATAAATCATAATCTTTACAAATCCGGGAGAGTTGAGGTAGGGGATCGACAACACCGGTACTAACCGATCCGCCTGTTCCGATAACCATAAAGGGATCAAGCCCATCTTTTATATCTTTGTCTATTTGTCGGCGAAGGATTGTGAGATCGATTTTTTGTTCAGAATCGGTTTTAATCCAGCGAACAGATTCCTTTGCCAGACCAAACATATCAACTGCTTTATGGATCCAGGTATGTGTTTCATCGGAAGCGTACAGACGCAATGAACGCAGGTCATCAAGCGATTTTTGATTTGTCTTATCGTGCCGGGCAGAAAGAAATCCGATAAAATTAGCCATATTTCCACCGGTGACCAGAAGGCCCCCGCAATCAGAGGGATAACCTACCATTTCAGCGATCCAGCGGATCGACTGATGTTCAATTTCAGAAGCAACCGGTGATAATGACCAGGCCCCGACATTTGGATTAATAGCCGCGGCCAATAATTCTGCCAGTATCCCTATTGGTGCCGCAGAGGAGGTAATATATCCCCAAAACCTGGGGTGACCATTAAACAGGGAGTGATCGAATAACATAGTAGCAACCTCAGAAAGCAGCTGCCCGGCGTCAGTTCCATCTTCAGGCAGGGAGTTCTGACCCAAAAGGCTTCTTATTTCCGAGGGTGTTTCACCCTTGGTAAGAGGTCGCTTGGGAAGAGAGCCGAGAAAATCAGCGACCTGATCGATCAACTGATGGCCAAGTTTTCGAAATTCATCGGGATTAAGATCAAGAACCGCATGCCGTTGTTCGGTAATGTCCATATATTCTCCTTTGTCATGAATGGTATAGAGTTCTGTAAAGTAGCATTTTTTGTTATCCCGAATACTGAAACCACGCCTTCGGCGGGCAGGCAAGTTCAGCACAAGTTTATTTCAGGATCTATAACTTCAATAGACACAATATGGTTGTTCTACAATGAAATTCTTTTCTAACGCAGAGACGCTAAGTTCGCTGAGTACCGCAGAGTTATAAATAATATTTTTTTTTGCGTTCTCAGCGTTTATTAATTATTTTGTAGAAAGGGTTTCTATCTCTGATACATTGACCACATATATCGCCATCTCATTACAATTTAAGAGATATTACAAAAATTTTCCATCCAGAGAACTCATTCCCTAAGAAATATAAATCGTTTACATCTTAATCATGTACAAAAAAAGAGGTTTGGAATTATTGAAAGTGTCTCTTAATTTGTATGATGAAATGAAGGACACTTAGCAATATTTAACCTGGAGGAAATCCAAATGCGGATAGAGTCAAGGAGAAGTTTTTTTAAATCCTCTTTGTTTACGGCATTTGGAGGATTTTTGTCTCTTTTAAATATAAATAAAATTTCAGGAAACGAATTTACGGATTCGAATTATAAGCCGGGTTATTTAAAACTGCATAAGCACGGTGAATTGAAAAGACGCGGAGAAGAATTATGGAGTATGATGGCGAATTGCGAACTTTGCCCCAGGATGTGCGGCGTAAACAGACTCAAGGGCGAAAGAGGTTTCTGCGGGGCTAATTCACAATTAGAAATATCGGCACATCATCCACATTTTGGAGAAGAAAAGACGCTGGTTGGTAAAGGAGGATCGGGTACGATCTTTTTGACGAATTGTGGCTTAAGATGTGTCTTCTGTATTAACTGGGAAATCAGTCAGGGTGGGGATGGTGTTGCCAGGGGAATAGATGATTTTGCCAATATGATGCTCGATCTGCAGGATATGGGCTGCCCTAATATCAATTTTGTAACGCCAACCCACTACTCACCTCATATCGTTCTTGCTGTGGACATTGCCGCCTCAAAAGGACTAAAAATTCCACTGGTTTATAATACCTGTGGCTGGGAACGTGTTGAAATATTAAAAATTTTTGATAGCATTGTTGACATTTATTTACCGGACTTCAAGTATTCAGACGGGAAAAATGCAGAAAAATTTTCCTCAGGTGCAGAATCCTATCCGGAATTAACTAAAGAAACAATTCTTGAAATGTACCGGCAGGTCGGAACCGCAAAACCGGTCGGTGATGGTCTGATGTATCGGGGTTTAATGATCCGGCATCTGGTTATGCCGAATAATGTAAGCGGGACAAACGAAGTTATCGGCTGGATCGCGAATAACTTGCCAAAAGATACCTATCTGAATCTAATGTCCCAATACAGACCAATGTATAAAGCATTTGATTATCCTGAAATATCACGAAAAATTACCCATACTGAATACGCAGAAGCAGTAAATACAGCCCGGGCATCGGGGCTTACCAATTTGGAAATTCAGGGACATCACTGGTAGAAATAAGGAATTATCCTATGCAGGCGGTTAGGAAGATCACATTATTTATGATGGCCGGCATATTTCTTTTTCAATTTGATTCAGTATTATCTCAGGAAGCAAATGATCCGGGAATATTACTTATCGCCACGAGTCAGTTCCCGGTGTCACATGATATCGATTCAAATGCGGTCTGGATTAAGAAACATATGCGAGAAGCAAAACAACAGAATGTTGATTTGATACATTTTCCGGAATGTGCGTTATCCGGTTATGCAGGTGTTGATTTTAAATCCCTTGACAGCCTCAACTGGCAGCGACTCAGCACACAAACAGACTCCATTATGTCCCTGTCAAACTCATCGGCCGCCCACAGCTGGCCATGTCATTTTATCACACCGGATGGCCTGATTGCTCAAAAATTAGAACCAAATAAAGCCGGCATTCTTATTTCGGAAGTTAATATTAATAAAAAATATTATGATGCCGGCAAATCATTCCGTATGGATGCCATCAACGGAAAATTGAACAGCGGTAAAACTGTAGAAGATGAAAGATCGAAGAACAGAACCGGTCACTAATGATAACCCACCCCCTCTATCCCTCTCCCTAAACTTTGTTTAAAGAGGGGTGGGTTTTTGGAACGATCGTTCACATATCGTGAAGTATCGTTCACACTTCTTATTTTCCCAAAAAACTATAACCTGTTGTTTATTTTAAGATTGTCACATATTTATTGTTCTGGCATGATATTTGTGACAGGTATTTGAACAGGAAATTACAGAGCACCTCAAAACATTAAACC
>CAYULK010000016.1:0-23421 GCA_964445625.1 uncultured Calditrichota bacterium | reverse complement strand
CGTAAACCAATGATCTGGCCGGATATGATCTATGAGAATGAAACCACGCACCCGTTTGGTGATAAGCGTCCGGATGATAGTGTGGAATTTGATCATGATCAGTTTGATTTTTTTAAAAAACTGATCGGCATTCGCAACAAATACCCGGTGTTCCGACATGGGTCTTGGAAAATGATCCTGACAGATGATGAAAAAGATGTTCTGGCCATGGAACGCCGGTATAAGGATGATTTTGCGATCGTTGTAATAAATAACTCAGAAAAAACACAGCAAGTGAATATATCTGTAACTACAGCCGGTAAGGAAGTTACAGACATCATGAATAACAAAAATTATGAAATTGACGACAGTACATTGCACCTGAACTTAGATGGAAAAAGCGGAAGGATTATTCTCCCGAAAAATTGATACACATTCCATATGCATAAATCCGGTTATTATCTCAGCGTAGCACTGCTTACATCATTTTTGTTCATTCTTTTGCAATGTAGCAATGAAAAGCAGGAAACCCTGGCACAGGTGGAATCAATTACAATAACTACAGACGACTTTCAAAGCAGGTATCAGAAATTTCTGACTTCTACCGGTGTCAGCGATCGTCCCACGGCCCGCAGACAATTATTAGACGGTATGATTGGCGAAATTTTGTTACTAAATCTGAACGATAATCAGCATATTTTCAATGATCCTGAATACCAGGCAATGCAGGAGAGAATTCGCAGGGAGTTGCTGCTTGGCTATTACCGGGCACAGGAAGTTATAAAAAAGATATCCATAAGCGAAGCGGATCTGCGCAAAGAATTTATTCATGTGAATGAAAGACTCAGCGCCAGACATCTTTTTGTCAGGAACAAAGAGGAAGCGGATAAACTGTATAATCAACTGCAAAATGGGTATACTTTTCAGCAACTGGCTCCGTTGGTGTTCGAGGATGACAGCCTGGCAAATAACGGCGGTTACCTGGGATATTTTACCTGGGGTGACATGGATCCGGCGTTTGAAGAAGTGGCATATGGCCTGAAACCGGGTGAAATTTCCAAGCCGGTACAAACAGATTATGGGTATAGCATTATAAAACTGGAAGACCGTGTCCGGCATCCTCTGCTGACCGAAGACGAGTTTACCCGCAAAAAAAACAGTCTTCGGCGTATGGTCTATATACGCATGAAGAACCAGGTAGAAAAAAAGATGCTCAATGATATTATCGAAAAAATCAATATAAATATTGATACTCAAAATCTGTCCTATTTAGCCGGTAAACTGGGTATAGGATCTATTCATAAAAATTGGGGTGGCGAGCCGAACCCCGGTGGAAGGATAGTCATTACTTATGGCGATAAGTCGATGACTGTCGATGAAGCATTTGCGGCAATAAACGACCTGGCCCCATCAAATAAAGGACGCATCCGGTCTGCAAGAGCACTGAACGCGGCGCTGAGCGGACTTGCAGTCCAGGATTGGTTGTTAGAAGATGCAGAATTAATGGGATACGATAAGGCACCGGATTATCTGAAGCAAGAGGAATTATGGTCAAATGAGAAATTCCTGCAGTTTAAAAGACGCCGGATTTTTGAGGATATAAAACTTCCTGACTCACTGGCTTATGCATACTATCTGGATAACAAAAGCGAATTTATCAGGGAAGAAAGAGTCAATGTGCAGGAAATCCTGGTTTCATCTGCCAAAGAAGCCCGTGATCTTGTGAATTCTCTTAAAAAGGGTGCAGATTTTACTGCTATGGCCAGGAAAATCTCTCTGCGTCAGACCGCGGCAAATTCGGATGGTATCCTGGGATTAGAACCCTTGTCACGCTATGGTAATTTAAAAGAACATTTTAAAGAAGCACCGCGGAATAAAATTATAGGTCCGTTAAAAGTGGATGAATTCTATGTGATTGCGCGTGTTATTGATCGGGAAGAGAGCCGTCTCTTTGAATACGATGAAGTGAAATCTGTAATAGTTGAGACTTTAAAGAAAAATAAAGAGCGCGAAAATTTTGCGGCATATGTGGATAGTCTGCGTTCGGAATACCCGGTCTCAGTAAATGATCAGTTGCTCATGGACTTAAAATTAGAAATAAATTAAACATGAATAATTAAAATCGCGGAGCGATCACATGATTAAAGATTAGAGATGAGAGATTTAAATCTTGTATGCAAATAAATGAAGATAAGACTAATGACATTTAGTACATCAATAATCTCTAATTTCTAATTTTTAATTATTTGCCTCTGAGGTGATATTTAATAACACAAATTCGAGATGAGGTAGGATATGAGAGCTACCAGGATTATTATAATACTGCTTCTTATTCCGGGTTGGCTGCTTTATGCCGGTACGACCGGAAAAATTGCCGGCAGGATTCTGGATGGTAATAACAGCGAACCGCTGATCGGGGTCAATGTTTACCTGGAAGGAACAAATCTCGGGGCAACGACCGATCTTGAGGGATATTATGTTATTCTTAATATACCGCCGGGTAAGCATATAATGGTGGTGGAATACCTGGGATACCAGACCCGGAAATTAACTGATGTTGTGGTCTCAATTGATCTTACAACCAAACAGAATTTCAGTTTATCGGAGAAAACCCTGGAGCTGGATGAAGTAATCGTAGTGGAAGGAACCCGTCCGTTACTACAAAAGGATGTGACTTCTTCCCAGGCTTTGGTATCGTCTGATGAAATAGAAGTGCTGCCGGTGACAGAGCTCATAGATGTATTACAGTTACAGGCCGGTGTGACACGTGGGGCCGGTGGTGAAATACATATTCGCGGCGGACGCTCAACGGAGATCAACTACCAGGTGAATGGCATGTCTGTGACCGATGTCTATGATAATTCCGCCGGGATTGAAATTGATAACTCTTCTGTGCAGGAACTGCAGGTAATCAGCGGGACCTTTAATGCGGAATACGGTAATGCCATGTCCGGTATCATCAATGTGGTGACAAAGGAAGGTTCACGGGATTTCGAAGGGTCAATTTTATTATACGCCGATGATTTTGTGAGTAATAATACTGATATTTTTATGAATATTTCGGACTATAATCCGGTGGCAAATCATAATGTCCAGGCAAATCTTAGCGGTCCGGTTCCATTCACGGATAAGAAATTAACCTTTTTTGCCATGGGTCGTTATCATTATTCCGATGGCCATTTATATGGTAAACGAGAATATAATCCTGACGGTTCACCTGGCGATAGTCAATTTGTAGCAATGAACTGGAACAAACGATATCTGGGACAACTGAAACTGGGATATTCGATACTTCCCACATTAAAAATAAATGTGGAAGGATTGTTCAGCACAAGTGATTTCCAGGATTATGACCATGAATATAAATTAAATCCCGATGGTAATGTTAAGAAGTTCTCGCGCAGTGCTAACGGAATTGTTACTTTAAATCACACTCTGTCATCCAAAACCTTTTACTCAGTAAATATGTCATATTTATTCAAGAATTTCAATGAATATCTTTACGATGATGCGCAGGATACGCAGTATTTGCATCCTGATTCATTGATCCGTCCAATCAACCTGGCGTTCTACACCCGTGGAACAAATTTGCACCGGTTTTATCGTGAAACCCGAACTCTGGCCGGCAGGATTGATTTTAACAGTCAGGTATCCCGTACACATTTGTTAAAAATTGGAGCTGAGGGGAAAAAACATCGCCTGGATCTGGATGATTATAACCTGCAGCCACCGACGGATCATGACCCCACCGGTCCGTTTTATCCTGAAATTCCGGATAAAACGGCGCCGAACCGTAATATTTTCAGCAGAGAACCATACGAAATAGCGGCATATGTGCAGGATAAAATTGAAATGGATGAGGTGATCATTAATCTGGGTATACGGCTGGATTACTTTAATTCCAATGCCCAGAGAATCAAGGATACCACCGATCCGAATATTAATCTTCCGCTGCGTGACGGCATGGATCTGTTATCTCTGGAAGAACGGAAACCATTTTATTATGAGGATGCCACAGCAAAATGGCAGGTCAGCCCAAGACTGGGTATTGCCTACCCTTTTAGCGCCAGTGGCGTAATTCATTTCTCTTATGGTCATTTTTTACAGGTGCCTTCATTCCAGTACCTGTATAATCGCAGTGATTATAAATTACCGGAAACCGGGAATCCGGGAGATGTTTTTGGTAATCCCGACCTGGAACCGCAAAAAACAGTTATGTATGAACTTGGTTTAAAACAGGAATTTACCAGTGATATTTTAATCGATGTGACCGGTTTTTACCGTGATATCCGTGACTGGATTACATCTCAGAACTATACAACTCTGAATAACAGCGTATATGCCATTTATACTAACCGTGATTATTCCAATGTTCAGGGTGTAACTCTCACTTTGAAAAAACGATTTAGTGATCATTATGCCTTTGACGTCAATTATACTTATCAAATAGCCGAGGGCAGTAATTCGAGTCCCGAAGAAGAGTTCTATTCACAACGCGGTAACAATGAGCCGACGATTTTTCTGTTGCCTACCGGATGGGATCAGCGTCATCAGCTGAATGTCTCTGTCTTTGTCGGTGCCGAAAGCTGGGGGACAACATTATTAGGCCGTTATGGAACAGGATTGCCATACTCACCTTCTATTACCCAATATACTTCGGATCGCGGCATATCCTCGGCGCCGTTAAAAAACAGCCGGCGCAAACCCAATACTTTCCTGTTAGATTTACATACGTTTTATATTTTCAAGGTGGGTAATTTTGAACTCAAACCATTTCTGAGAATATTCAATATTCTGGATGCCAAAGCCGTCACCGGTGTATTTGCAGATACCGGAAAACCGGATTTCACCACAGAATTCCAAAACGCGGTGGAAGATGACCGCCGGCCAAATACAATAGATGAGTATCTGACGCGGCCCTGGTATTATGTGGAACCGCGTAAAGTGCAGCTGGGATTAGAGATATATTTATAATATTAAGGAGCTTGCTAGATGAAAATAAGCCTGCAAAAATTAATAATGGTGCTCACTCTGTTCACCATGACGGCTGCGGTATATGCGCAATTTGAGCACGTGCCAGGCACGGAACGGAGTGATCCTAAATTTCGCCGCCAGGCCCAGATGGAAGGGAACCAGGTCCGGACCAGTATCTTTAATCATGGTCAGACCGGGCGGGAGACGGGTGAAGTACCAATTAATGTGCAAACGCCTTATGAATGGCCCAAAAATACCGGCAAAGTATATCTGGCATTAACCGGTATTTTTGTCGGTGGTGAAGTGGTGGATGATAACTCAGATATCCAGCGGATCATTGACGTCTGTAATTATCGTAGCTCGCCTGAAGGCCGTAGCTGGAATTTTGAACCCATTGGCGGGTATTTTAATCCTGAGGTTTTGAGTATTGCCAATAGTGTGGACGAAAGTACATGGCCTTCATCCTGGCCCGATAAAATTGATGATCCTGTCGATCCGGGTTGGGCGGGCAGCTGGAATGGCTTTTTCGGCAAGAATATTTTTAACGCCGATCAGGAAATTTATTATAAAGCAGGCGATGACCGTTATGACAGATATAATTCTTATTATCCGGATACAACTGATCTGAGCCGCAAGGGATTAGGAATCATATTGGATGTCCGTGTTTTGGCCTGGTCACAGGTTCTGGTCGAAGATGTTGTTTATATCCTGCATAATGTAAAAAATGATGGCACTAAAGATATTAAGAAAGTCGGTGTCACAATCTGGCATGCGGACTTTGTCGGCGGTAACGGTGACTCCAATGACGATATTTCGGAATTTGACCTGTTGGAAGATATTGCCTGGAGCCGGGATGCAGACCACCGTGCACCTGATTTTGGCCGGGATCCGGTCGGTATTGTCGGCGTGGCTTTTCTGGAGACTCCGGGCAATGCGACCGACCGTATCGATAA
This sequence comes from uncultured Calditrichota bacterium, assembly GCA_964445625.1. Taxonomy (GTDB): domain Bacteria; phylum Calditrichota; class Calditrichia; order JAJRVZ01; family JAJRVZ01; genus CAVXXB01. The sequence goes on along the minus strand of CAYULK010000016.1, from coordinate 17,515 downwards.
TGACGGGGACGGTGAACTCCTTGGACCGATTGTTTCCGAAGAGATGCTGGAAGGTGAGGACCCGACCAATCTGGTGGATGACAATGATAACGGCCTGATCGATGAAAATGAAACACATATTCCATTTCAGGATCAGGTGGGTGTCGGTTATGCAGACCGTATTGACGCCAATTTTAGCGGTGAGGCGGGCAGTCCGCTGGTAACTGATACCATGATTACTCTGGTTGCCGGTGATAAATGGAAACGCTGGCCACCGGCGCCGGAATCCGATCCGATACAGAATGGCGCCGTGCATTTGCTGATGGTTGAAGGCGATGACCTGGCTAAGCAATATGCTGATTTTATAGATAATAATGAGAATGGTGAAGAGGGCAGCCCGGTCATTACACAGGCCATGATTGACCAGGCAGCCACTGATCAGTATCGTCGTTATAAGGTCTCCGGTACGGATATTATTCTATATGATGTTAAATCCGAAGATCTGGGAATGAAATATGCCGACGGGATTGATAATGATAATAACGGTGCGATCGATGAATATATTGATGAAGGCATTGATGAAATGATCGATGAATCCCGGGAAAACGGGATTGATGATGATGAAGACTGGAATGCCCTTAAAGATGATGTCGGGCTGGATGGCGTACCTAATACAGGTGATCCCGGAGAAGGAGATGGCGTTCCAACCACCGGTGCAGGTACGGCATTCCCCGGTGAACCCAATATAGATCTTACCGATGTATCGGAAACAGACCAGATTGGTATTACCAATGCCCAGTATCTGCCGGCCGGTGGACTCAATATTAACAGTGACGCGCAGATGTGGTTTGATTTTATGATTCCCGGAAAATTTTATGATCCACAACTGGTTATTGCCGGGGAGTATGATCTGTTCGTCAGTTCCAGCTTTTTTCCGCTGCGTGCCGGACAAACAGAACCGATATCACTTGCAGTGATTCTGGGCAACGGACCGGTTCCTGATCCCGAAGGTCGTTTGCGCAAGCAAAATGTGCTGAAGAAACGAATAAGGGCACAGGAAACTTATAATAATGACTATCAGTTTGCCAATGCACCGCTGATTCCGACTCTGACTGCGATTCCCGGAGATAATAAAGTGACCTTATACTGGGATGATGTGGCCGAGAGTTCTTTTGATGATTATATCGCGAACATCGGCGGACGGGGAGACGATTTTGAAGGTTACCGCATATACCGGGCCAGCGATCCTGCTTTTCAGGATGCACTCAATATTACAGATGCATTCGGGACAAAGATCTTCAAGACACCGATTGCCCAGTTTGACCTGATTGACGGTATTATGGGACTGGATTCCATCGGCCTCGACGGAGCACATTTTTATCTGGGGGATGATTCCGGTTTACGTCATTCCTATATCGACAGCACAGTAAAGAACGGCTTTACCTATTATTATGCACTTACAGCCTATGACTTTGGTTATCCGGCCGGTGAAATTGTTCCCAGTGAAAGTCCGATCCGGATTTCACTCAAGGAAGGTGGTGAGGTTGATCTCGGTAATAATACAGTGCGGGTAACTCCGGAAGCAGCTTCAGCCGGGTATGTTCCGCCTACGTTGGGAAATATTGATCTGACAGAGGGGACCACTACCGGTCAGGTTTTTTATGATATTGTTGATAAAAATGAAATCAGAGATAGTGATGTATATTATATTACTTTTGAAGACACTATTCGCGAAGGAAAATCAGGAGAGGAAGATACGCTGACCACTAAAAATTTCACCCTGATCGACTCAACCAGTGGCGATACTTTGATAAATAAAAGTACCAATGTTTTTGATGAAAATTTTGAGCAGCCATTAACCGACGGCTTCCGTTTGACGCTTAGAAATGAGGAAAAAGTTTCAATAAATACTGAAGTATCAGGTTGGAATAATGAAACAACTGCGCCTTATACTTTTGAACCATTTGTTTTTCCCGGTGGTTTGAAAGGCGAAAAACGACCCAATGATTATCAGCTGGTATTTGACGAAGTGGGCGAAGGAACCTCTTCTGATATTTCGATCGGCTCACTGGATTTTCCGGCCATGGATGTAAATTTCAAAGTGTACAATAACTCAAAACAGGAGTTTATTGAATTCGGATTTATAGAGGTGGATACTACTGATGGCGGACCGGGTAAGTTATCGGCGGTTGGTGCCAGAAAAGACCGCGTGCTTTTCCTGGAGCCGAATGTTCAGGATTCACTGGTGTGGACCTGGTGGTTCTTCTTATCCAGTGAGCCGGATACCAGTCTTGGTCAATCCAGGCCGCAGCCGGGAGATACAGCTACCCTGGTATTACGAAAACCTTTTCTGGCGGATGATATCTTTCGTTTTACCGCAGAAGCGGAAAAGATTAATCGCCGGATAGCTGAATCTGATCTGGATAAAATCAAGGTTGTGCCTAATCCGTATGTCGCATCGGCACGCTGGGAATCGAGAAACCCATATAACAGCGGACGCGGTCCAAGATCAATCCACTTTACCCACCTGCCAAGTAAATGTACCATCCGGATATTTACATTAAACGGGGAGTTGGTGGACACCATTCAGCACGAAAATGCTTTTTCTGACGGTACGGCCTACTGGGATCTGCTGTCAAAAGATAATCTGTCCATTTCTTATGGCATTTATATTTATCATATTGATGCTCCGGATGTCGGGGAAAAAATAGGCAAGTTTGCAATAATAAAATAAAGCACTTAAAATATCTGAAGGAGAAAAATGTGTTTTCCTTTAAGCCATATTTTCTGATAATAATTATAATCCCGGTTCTGGCCGGTCTGACGTCTGCCGGTGAAGTGACAAAAACCGGGACGACAGCCAGTAAATTCTTAAATGTCGGTGTCGGTCCGCGTGCCATTGCCATGGGCGGTGCATTCACTTCTGTCGCCGATGATGCCACAGCCATGTACTGGAACCCTTCCGGTATAGCATTTATCGGGCGCAATGAAATTGTGTTTTCGCAAACCAACTGGATTGCCGATATTAAAATTAATTTTATCGGATTAGTCATTCCCGCCGGCACAGCCGGTAATTTCGGATTGAGTATTACCGCGCTTTCCATGGATGACATGGAAGTGACGACCGAATTTAACCCCGAAGGACTGGGCGCCACTTTTTCTGCCGGCAGCTATGTTTTTGGTCTGTCATATGCCCGTAAACTATACGATACATTCGCGATTGGTGCTAATATTAAATATGTACGGGAGGATATTTCCGATTCAAAAGCAGAGGGATTTGCCCTGGATATCGGAACGCTCTTCTTAACTCCATTCTGGGGCGTAAAGTTTTCCAGCAGTATCACAAATTGGGGATCAAAAATGCAGATGCTGGGTGATGATCTGGTAATCCAGTATGACCCCGATCCCCAGGCGGCAGGAAATAATGATAAGCTGGATGCGACATACCGAACAGACCGGTTTGACCTGCCCCTGAGATTGCAGATTGGATTTTCACGTGACTTTCAGATTCTGGAAAATCAAAGACTGACCCTTGCCGTCGATGCCGCGCATCCAAATGATAATACCGAGTATGTCAACCTGGGCGGTGAGCTGGCGCTATTTAATGAGCATGTCTTCCTGCGCGGCGGATATAAAACATTGTGGATGCAAGACCAGGAAGAAAATTTTTCTCTGGGCGGCGGTTTGCGCTATAAGAGCCTGGAATTTGTAGATATCGCGGTTGACTATTCGTTCCAGAATTTTGTGCATCTCGGTGATGTGCATTCATTTGGATTTTTGTTACGGTTTTAAGCTGTGTGACATAGGCACAAAGTTGTCTCCCTATCAAAGGGGGACTAAGGGGGTTGTTTTATAAGTCCCTAAGCACCTGAGAGTAACAAAGTAACAAAGTTTTAACCAGCATCGAGCATCCAGTGTCAAATTTGTCACAAATATAAAGATGATGAATGTTTAAATTTTCAAAATACAATTAACTAAACCAGGAACAATTAATTAAGGAGGAGGTAGGGAGAAACATTTTTCTTTTACACCGCGAATTTTTCGCAATTAATTAACTGCAATTATTAATCAGGAGGTTCAAATGAACAAATTTCTAACTATTATCGCTGCACTTCTGCTGATCGGTGGCTTTGCCACAGCCGATGTTTACACAGAAAGTGCAACTGATGGTACGCTTGACTTACCATGGGCGTTCAACCAGTGGTCACACGCCGTTGGTGATACCATTGGCGTTGCTGATTCAACCGGCAGTGCATGGGGCAGCCATGTTGTCGTTTTCCAGGATTCCGGATATACCGGTCTGGCCCATGTCGCGGATTTGGTAGTTCAAAATTATATTATCGAATCTGATGTTTACATAGTCGGTGAAGCGGTCGCGGATTTTCCACTCTATAGTGGTATCGGTGTCCGCATGGCTCATGATGAAGGTCAGTATTACCGGGTAGTATTCCGTAATTCAACATCATCAGCTCACGGTCAGATCAGGCTGCAGGGTTATGACGGCGCAAACTGGCATATCAGCCAATACTGGAATCCCGGTGTTGATTTTGATTCCCTGCAAACCGGCTGGCATAATTTTAAAGTAAAAGTAATCGGCGCAAAATTCTGGGTATACCTTGATGGTACAGAATTGCCTGGTGGTCCCTTTGAGGATCCGTCGCCATTTCTGTTAGAAGGTTACCCGGGAATATATAAGTACAATAGTGGCTATGGCGAGGTCGTATTTGACAACTTTAAAGTAACGACTCCGGATCTCTATATCTCCGAAATGATTGAAGGAAATGTAGGAAGTAACAAGGCCTGGGAAGTTTATAATCCGATGAATACGACTGCCAATCTGGATGAATATCAGATTGCTCAGTCCGTCAATGGCCGTGGCTGGCAATACTGGCATACCTTCCCGGCAGGAGTGACATTAGCGCCCGGTGATGTATGGACTATCATCGCTGATCAGGTCGACACGACACTTTACGATACGTCGTTAGCCGATGAAGCGCTATCTTATCCGAGCGTGGCACATCATAACGGTGATGACGCCCGTGCCATAGTGAAAATTATAGCCGGCGATACTACCTGGCTGGATATTTTTGGTGAACCGGATGTAGATCCGGGTAGCGGCTGGGATGTGGCCGGTGTGCCGACGGCGACCAGAGATCATGTTCTGTTAAGGAAAAGAGATGTTCTGATGGGTAATACGGACTGGGCCGCTTCGGCCGGAACCGACGCCGATAATTCAGAATGGATTGTCATTGCCCCCAATGAGCACTATAACCTGGCCGACAGTCTGAATACCTGGAATGATTTTCGCTACCTGGGAACCCAGGCGGTTAATGAATGGATGGCTTCTGTAAATATGAGTATTAAAATAATCAAAGGCGAATTTGATCCGGCAAATGATCATGTGTCTATCGCCGGGAATTTTAACGACTGGAATCCCGGTTTAAATGCAGCAGAAGGGACATTCTCACCCGCTGATTCGGTGGTATCTTTTGCAGATGTGATTCGGAATAAAGAAGCAGGTGACACATTATTTTACAAATTTGTAATTAATGGCAGTAGCTGGGAAGGTGTTAGTAACCGCGAATATGTTCTGACCGGCGATCCGGGTACAGCCCCGGCAGCATACTGGGAAAATATCAATGAATATACACCACCGGTAAATCTGACTTTCCAGGTTAATATGCGTGTTCAGATTTTAGAAGGTAATTTTGATCCGGCAACTGAAGTGGTTCGTACAGCCGGCAGTCATCAGGGTTGGTCACCTTCTGCCGCTAATGACATGGATGACAGCGACGGCGACAGCATTTATGTGGAAACCGTTCAGGTTGATCCCAATACAACATATTACTATAAACATTTGATCGGAACTGACTGGGGTAATAACGAAAATGATCCTAATCGTGAAGCCGTGGTTGGTACCAGCGATCTGGTTCTACCGGTTGTGTGGTATAAGAATGATTCTGTTGTAACCGAGATTGCCAGCGGAAATATTGAATTCTTTGTCAATATGGCCGTGGTTGAAGAACTTGGTTTGTTTGATCAGGCTAACGATTCTCTGCAGCTTCGTGGTAGTTTTAACGGCTGGGGCCCAAGTGATGCGGCAAAATCGTTAATGAACCAGAATGTACTCGACCCGTCGGAATGGTTCCTGAATGTACCGTTTGTGGACGCGCCAAAGGGTGAGACCAACTATTATAAATTCTTTGTCCAGAAAGATGACACCAATCATATCTGGACTGATGGCTATGAAAGACCTCTGACCCGCGGTGGTGGAAACCGTGAAGTTCTTTTTAATGGCGATCAGAGTCAGGCCGTGGATGCAGTGCCGTATGATGATGTCTCCACTGAATATGTCCTTACAGGAGGGATAAACCTGCAGGTAACTTTCTCGGTTGATATGCGTCCGGCTATCGATCCGCTCAAACAAGCGGTGCCATTCAATCCTGCGGAAGACTCCCTGTACTGGATTCCCGAGCAACCGTTGTATGTCGCTACCCAGGGTTGGATAGACGACAAAGATAGCCAAATGCGTGTACTGCTTTTTGATGATGCTGATGGCGATACTGTCTATACTGCGACTTTGACAGTAATGGAGCCGGGATTTAACGGTTTCGAATATCGCTATGCATTTGTTGATTTCAGTGAAAGCACGTGGACATTTGAACCCTCCGGATTTAGCGCCGGCGCCTATCGTGTACGTTATGCCGGTCAGGACGCCGTACGCAGCTTCCCGGTAAATCCATGGCCAATGCCGGAAGACGTCTGGACGAATACGGAGATAAAAAATGTCATCGAACTGGATCCTTATGATTCATATGATAAATATCTTGCACTGGATGTTCAGGATATCGCAGCACAGATTCCGGATAAATTCCAGCTGCATCAGAATTATCCGAATCCATTCAACCCGAGCACAACTTTTAAGTTTGATCTTGCTCAGCCGGGCAAAGCCACTCTGAAGATTTTTAATGTGCTTGGTCAGGAAGTTGTCACCGTATTTGATCGCAATATGAAAGCCGGTAATCATGAATACACATGGCAGGCCACAGATGCCAATGGTTATCTGTTGTCGTCAGGTGTGTACTTCTTCCAGCTGGTAACCGAAAATAATATTGCTGTCAAGAAGATGGTGATGCTCAAATAACCGCTCAGGTTTCTGAAACGCATTTCTGAAAATTGCCGGCTCTCCCCGTGAGGGCCGGCAATTTAATTCTCGATTCTGTAAAATCATTATTCTGTAACCTGTCCCGAACAGCAAATATGGGTTAAGGAGCTTGTATGTCTACATTAGACTATGGTATCGTAATTGTGTATCTGATCGGCATGATTTCTATCGGGGTCTATTTTCAGCGAAAAGCCTCACAGGGTATTAATTCTTACTTTTTGGGTGATCGCGATCTGCCCTGGTGGGCGCTGGGTGCTTCCGGCATGTCTTCAAATCTTGATATCAGCGGTACGATGATCAACACCGCATTTATTTTTGCCCTGGGCGCCAGTGGTTTCTTTATCGAGATCCGTGGCGGCGTCACGTTAATTATGGCCTTTCTGATGATTTTCCAGGGAAAGTGGAATCGCCGTGCCCTGGTAATGACGCTGGCCGAATGGATGCACTTCAGATTCGGAAAAGACAAGCAGGGTGATCTGGCCCGGTTGATCGCTGCCATATCAATTATCATAATGACTATTGCCATGGTTACATATTTTGCTATCGGTTCGGGTAAGTTTGTCGGAGAATTTTTGGGAATTCCGGATTTTGCCGGACTCCCCTCTCAATTCTGGGCGGCGACCCTGATGATAGTTCTGGCTATGATATATACGGTTGCCAGTGGTCTTTACGGCGTGGTCTGGACAGATGTGTTTCAGGGATTTCTAATATTTGGCACAATTATATTTATTTGTTTGCTGGCTTTTTTTCAGTTCAACCTTCCGGAGTATTTTCAGGTCTCGGTACCGTTGCGTGATGGTGGCTTTATGGTGCTGAATACCACGCGTGACGCCTGGACCAGTATTATCCCCTCATGGACGCTGGATCTTCCCGAGGCATCCGCATATTCCATATATAATCTGTTTGGCATCGCCATATTGTTTTACCTGGTTAAGGTGACCATAGAAGGCAGCGGCGGTACCAGCCAGTATATGATTCAACGGTTCTTTGCTTCGCGCAGCGATCGTGAATCAGGCCTGCTCTCGCTTTTCTGGACAGCTCTACTGGCCTTCCGGTGGCCGTTTATCGCGGCTATAGCTATCATGGGTATTGTACTGGGATCACAACAGGGTGTGATCGAGGATCCGGAAACCGTATTGCCTGTGGTAATTAATCAGCTGGTTCCGATCGGTATCAAAGGTATACTCGTAGCCGGACTAATGGCGGCCGGCATGTCGACTTTTGATTCAACAGTAAATGCCGGAGCCGCCTACTGGGTCAAGGACATCTATCAGACCTATATAAATCCGCAGGCGACTGAAAAACAGTTGCTTTCTCATGGCCGCTGGTCTTCGGTACTGATCGTTATTCTGGGCCTTGGCTTCATGTTGCTCATCACAAATATTAATGATATCTGGGGATGGATCACATCAAGCCTGGGAGCCGGACTACTCATTCCCACCCTGACACGCTGGTACTGGTGGCGGATGAATGGATATGGATTTGCCTTGGGAACTGCTGCCGGTCTGGTGGCGGCCATTGTTCAAAGACTCCTTTTGCCCGATCTTCCGGAATATTTTGCATTTACAATTGCTACGTTATCATCATTGGTAGGAATGATCATTGGCACGTATGCCTTTCCGCCGACTGACGAATCCGTGTTAATTGAATTTTATAAACGAACCCGTCCGTTTGGATTTTGGGGACCGATCCGTAAGAAAATTGACGGTGAAAAGATCACTGAAATTAATAAAGAGAACCGCCGGGATATTATCTCAACCTTTTTTGCCGTGCCGTGGCAGGTTGTCCTGTTCCTAACCGGTATGGCTCTGATATTTAAACGCTGGGACCAGTTTGGAGTGTTATTGATAATTCTGATACTGCTCTCAACCGGATTGTATTTTAACTGGTTCCGACATCTTTCCAAAGAAGTGAAGATAGATTAAGTAGTAATTGGGAATTAGGAACTGGGATTAACAGTCATCCTGTCCCTTAGCGACAAAGCAACAAAGTGACAAAGTTTTGCATATATATTAGTACTCGTGCAGAAAGGGTAATTTACAATTCGGCATAATAGTGAAAAAACCCCAAAGGGGCTAAATATAAATAGCCGTGGGCAAAGCCCACGGTAAAGATTAAACCACAATCGCGAACCCTGTAGGGGTGACATAAAAGCTCACAGCATGACAAAAAAATTAATATTAATTTCAATATTCACCATAACCATTATTTTCTCCGGATGTGCCGGCTCTGATGATAATAAAATCATAATCTGGACATCGTTGCGACCGGTTGAGCGTGATCTGTTACAGGACTATCTGGGTGAATTTCAAAAAAAATATCCCACATACAGATTTACCCAATTGTTTTATGCCCCTGAGGAATTACGTACAAATTATATCATCTCGTCTCTGGCCGGAAAAGGTCCGGCAGCGATTCATTGTGCCAGTGATTTTATCGGTCCGCTGTCTGAGTTACAGATAATTAAACCATTGGAAACTGTATTTGAAAATAATTTTCTCGACAAATTTATCCAGAAGCCCTTTCCGGCCAATACCATATTTCAGGGACATTTGTATCAAATTGCCGACCGGGTCGGTAATCATTTATGCCTGATATATAACAAGGAAATGATCAATCCGCCGCCGCAATCAATTTCGGAACTGATCGAAAGAGGTTCCGGCCTGGTAAAGGACACCGATGGGGATGGTCGTCCGGATACCTATGCATTGGCCTGGAATTATACCGAACCGGCGTTTGTTGCGCCGTTTATCGGGGGATATGGCGGCTGGATTATCAGTGAAGATAACCGCCCGACATTGAATACCGAGCCGGTCCGCCGGGCAGCGCAACTTATCTATGATCTGGCCAATAAATATAAGATAATTCCCAGGGAATGTGATTATGAAACCGCCAATGCTTTGTTTCTCGATCGCAGAGTGGCTATGATCATCAACGGCCCCTGGTCATTTGGAACATATATTAAAAATGATATTGATATTGGACTGGCACGAATCCCAAAAATTGACGAAACAGGTCTCTGGCCGACGCCGACTGTTTTTCCTATGGGGTATTGTTTTAATGCAAATCTAACCGGGAAAAAACTTTTAGTGGTTGCCAGGCTTATCGAGTTTTTGACTTCGCCGGAAATTGAGCTGGAGTTTGCCAGGCAATTCAATATTATACCATCGCGGAAAGAGGTGATCAATGCACCGGAACTGGTATCAAATGAATTGTTCACACAGGCCCTGGACCAGATGATGGTTGGTAAACCGATGCCGGTAAACACGGAAATGCGCTGGATATGGGACGCGATGCGCCCGGCATATCAGGGCATATTTACCAATCAGGTAACGCCGGCACAGGCGGCCGAACAAATGCAGGACCTGGCTGAAAAGCTGATTGCCGAGAACAGGGAGTAATTATGCTGCAGACAGCAAACCATAACCGCCTTGTTTACCTGTATACGGCTCCGACAATCCTTATTCTAAGTCTGGTTGTGTTGTATCCCTTTACTTATAACATATTTGTTTCCTTATCAAATATGAATCTGACCCATTTCCGCGATTGGCAGATCAGGGGAATTGGCAACTATATCCAGGTTCTGAGTGATAATTTATTTTGGTACTTTCTGTTTAAAACTCTTCTCTGGACGGTCCTGAATCTGATTTTCCATGTTGCAATTGGTGTATTTTTAGCCATTATCCTGAACAAGGATCTAAAAGGACGCACTTTTTACCGTACATTACTGATATTGCCCTGGGCCGTACCACAATATATTACGGCACTGACCTGGCGTGGAATGTTTAATTCTGAATATGGCGCGGTAAATCTGATTATGAATAATCTGTTTGGATTTCAGATATCCTGGCTGTCAACCGAATGGGGCGCTTTTACTGCCTGTCTGATTACAAATATTTGGCTGGGATTTCCCTTCATGATGATTATCGCACTGGGTGGGTTGCAAAGCATCTCAGATTCATATTATGAAGCCGCCGAAATCGAGGGTGCCGGTGCCTGGGATAAGTTCCGGCATATTACGGTACCGCTACTCAAACCGATTATGATACCTGCAATTATTCTGGGCATCATCTGGACGTTCAATAATTTTAATGTAGTGTGGCTGGTAAGTAACAGCGGAGAACCATCCGATACAACACATATACTTGTCAGCTGGGTATATAAAGCGGCATTTACCTATTTTCGGATAGGCTACGCCGCTGCATTTTCTATGATCATATTTGTTCTGCTCTTTGTCTTTAGCTGGCGTATTATAAAAAGTACGCATGCGGCTGAGAATATATATAATTAATTATGAGAAAAAAACCACGTGATCTTTCCCTGAAAGGAAAGATAGCAGCTCATATCACACTCACATTTTTTGCACTTTTTGCAATTTACCCGGTACTGCGTGTCTTTTCTATTTCAATCAGGCCGGGTGACCGGTTGCTGACTAAATCGCTGTCGATAATTCCCGATGATTTTACATTCACAGCGTATTATCATCTGATTTATGAAGAACCTTTCCTGTTATGGATGACCAACAGTCTGTTAATATCGTTTATAGTAACGCTGGTTGGTACAGGATTGGCTGTTACGGCAGGATATGCATTTTCGCGCTACCGGTTCAAATGGCGGAAAGGTGCATTGCTTGCTATTATCACAACACAGATGTTTCCGGTGACAATGTTATTGCTGCCGCTGTTTATTATGCTGATCAGAATCGGGCTATATGATTCTTACATCGGTCTGATTGTTGCGTATTCGGCAACCGCATTGCCGTTCACCGTGTGGCAGATGAAAGGGTATTATGATACGATTCCGGTCAGCCTGGAAGAAGCGGCCATGATTGATGGCGCCGGACCGGTATACTCATTTTATCGTATTATACTTCCTCTGGCTTTGCCGGCAATAGCCATAACAGCACTTTTTTCTTTTATGACTGCCTGGTCCGAATATCTGGTTGCTGCGGTATTACTTCAGGATCAGGCTTTATATACTTTGCCTATCGGGCTAAAACAATTTACATCCAACATGGAAGTTGCCTGGGGGCTTTATTCTGCAGGTGCTATTGTCGTTTCGATTCCGGTGGTTGTCTTGTTCTTGTTTTTAAGCCGCTGGCTCATTTCAGGCTTGACACTGGGAAGTGTTAAGGGATAATTTTAGAATAATGGAGGTGTTTTGACAAAACTAAGTACTATTACCAGAAGAATCCAGGAACTTGGATTTACTTCTTATGAAGCAATGGCTTATGTTTCGTTGCTGGAACATAACCCGGTGACCAGGTATGAATTGAGTAAAAATTCCGGTGTTCCCAGATCAGCCATATATAATGTAATTCATAAACTGGAAGAACTGGGCGCGGTCAGCGCACAATCTTCTGAACCCGAGAAATATATTCCTCTTCCGCCGGAGCAGTTATTCGAACTTCTTAGCAGGCAATTCAATAATAAAATAGATAAAGCAAAGGAAGATCTGAAAGATTTCGAATTTCAAATTATTCCTGATCATTTATGGAATATTGTGGGTTATGAAAATATGATAATAAAGGCACGCGAGTTAATTCAAAAAGCCCGGAATACGATTCACCTTTCAGTCTGGCAGCGGGAATATGATGCTCTGAAGGGAGATATAAATCGTACTGAAAAACGCGGTGTTGATATTTGTATTTACTCGTTCACGGATCTGGATCATAGCCCCGGGGAAAAATATTTTACTTATGGACTGGATGAAAGCGAACTCGAGAAAATCTGGGCCCATAAAATCATTTTAATTGTTGACAAAGCAGAACTATTGATGGGCGAAGCAGATAAAAATCTAAAGAAAAAAACTGTCTGGACTTCCAACCGGGCATTGATTGATATCGCTATGAACCATATGATACTCGATATTACAATTTATGGAATTCGTCTTAAAAGGAATGTTCATAATATTGTAACAACCATGCAAAATGGAGAAACTGATTATCTGGACCGCCTGCTGCATCAGAAATACCCGGACCTGGCGTTTTAGTATTCGGTAATGCATATGAAACTACCTCTCCAGGATGAGATCCTGAAAAATTATCCTATGTCCGGCATCGATTCATCGTTGCCATCTGAGCCCATACAACCCGGACTTACTGTTCCGGACTGGGTAAACGAAGGTCCGTTATATGAGATCTTTATAAGGAACTTCACCAATAAGGCCTCCTTTGCCGGTGCAGAAAAAAAATTGCCTTATCTGAAAAATCTTGGTGTAAAAACAATCTGGCTGATGCCTATCCATCCCATCGGAAAAGAAAAACGTAAAGGGAAACTGGGCAGCCCATACGCCATACGGGATCATGTGGCGATTAATCCGGATTACGGTTCGGTACAGGAATTTAAGCATCTTGTAGCTGCGGTTCATGATTATGATATGCGCATTATTATCGATATGGTTTTAAATCATGGTGCGTGGGATCATATTAAAAACAATTCAAATCCGGATATGTTTAATACAAAATTTGTACGCAGCCCGCAGGACTGGTCCGATGTCCGTGAATTTAATTTTGATTCGCCTCATACTAATACATATGCGCTGGATGTCCTGACCTACTGGTTGCAGGAATATGGGATCGACGGGTATCGCTGTGATGTGGCCGGATTAGTGCCACTTGAGCTCTGGGAAAACGCGGTTGAACGATTGCTGAATATCAAACCGGATCTGTATATGCTGGCTGAGTGGCAAAATCGCGCATTACTTAATAAATCTTTTCATTCTACCTATGACTGGACATCATATTTGCTGATGAAAGAAGTATACCGGGGCAAAAGATCAGCCCGGGATCTGCTAATCTGGGAGCAGCAGCTATTGAATGGTTATCCGGTAAACACACAGCCGTTGAAATTTACAGAAAATCATGATATGCCAAGAACTATTACTACCTTTGGTAAGAACCGGTTTTTCCCGTTTGCTGCGTTTACATTTTTTGTAAAAGGAATACCGCTCATCTATAATGGTCAGGAAATCGGCTTTGATAAAGAACCATCTTTGTTTGAAAAGAGTACAATGGACTGGAATCTAAAAAATGAGCGGGTATACGAATTTTATAAAAAACTAATTCACATCAGATATACAAACAAATCCGTTTTTAATGGTAATCTGCATAATATATTGAATAACCAACCTGAAAATGTCGTTAGCTTTATAAGAGGAGATGAAAAAAAGAACCTGATCATCATTTTAAATTTTTCGGATGATAATATATCAGTTAATGTGAAATTTCCGGCATTCATCAAAGTTAAAGCATTAATAAATTTGATAAATGATAATCAGGTAAAATTTAATAACAATAATATTAAACTAAGTGCTAAAGAGATTTTAGTACTAAAAGTCAGAAATTGAATTTTAATCTTAACCCTTCCGTCCCGCTCCCTAAAAAATTTAGGGAGCGGGATAGAGGGGGTGGGTCATTAAATAGTATTGAGGTATAATAAAGTGAAGCAAATATCAGGCAAAATGCATTTAAAAATTTTAATACTGTCAATAATATTGTCACAGGGTATAATACTGGCTCAGGATTCAGTCGATGTCACTTTTTATTATACGCCGCAGGGAAATCCGTCGATTGTTTATTTGCCGGGTGAGTTTAACGGATGGAGTTTGAGTGCCGATCCAATGACTTATGAAGGTGGAAGCGGGGTGTGGTATAAGACCAAACGCCTGCGGGTGGGCGGTCCGGACCCCCTGCCGACTCCGGTGAGTGTTCCGGGTGCTTATCAGTATAAATTTAACCTGAATGGCACATCCGATGGCTGGATCGTCGATCCGTTAAACCCGAGGAATAATCCGCCGGATAATAATAACAGTTATTTATATATCAACGATCCGACGATTCATTATCTTTTGCCCAATTCTTTAAGCGGGCTTGTTACAACCAGATATCCCGAGATAAGTGCATATATATTTCCCGGTACATCATCCGGCGTGAATGCAGATTCGATAAAAGTAACGATTGATGATGTGGTATATGAGAATATAGGTGCAGGATACGATCCGCAGACAAAGAAATTCACATTTGTACCTGTTGATCCTGTTTCAAGCGGTCAGCATAAGCTGAAATTATATGCCGAAAGCTCAACCGGTTCAGTTTCTGAAGACAGCACTGCATTTATTGTACAGGCGGGTTATATTCAATTCCTGACACAGGCCAACGACCGCTATTTAAGACCAACAATTAGTGTTGCGGGTAAAACCGCGGAACCTAATCTGACAATCAATTTTGCACATATAAACGTGGAATCACAGCAAATAGCTTCTGATGACAGTGGTATGTTCTCAGTAGCTATAGCACTTCTGGAAGGTGAGAACAAGTTTAATGCAACCACACTTGATGGTAATGATAATTTGCAGGAAACAGGTGTTTTACGCATTAATTATTTTGTGGATCATGCACCCAAACCTGTGATTCAGATGAGCGAGGATGGAGTAAACATTACTTTCTCAGCGGTGGTAAATGATCCGGATATGGATCAGGTGACCTATCAGTGGACTTCTGATGATGCTATAAATCCGGAACCTTTGAATATTTCCAGCCCGGCAAGTGAAGTGATCATACCACTACCGGGAACACCGGGAGATTATTATACTGATCTGCTTGTTACCGATCCGGATGAAAATCAGGGACGAAGCCGGGCAATGTTTAAAATATTGTCTGACAGTTCAGCAGAATTATCCACAGCAAACAGCAATCCTTCATGGGTGCAGGATGCGGTAGTATATGAGATTTACGTGCCATCATTCACCACGCAGGGAACGATTGCAGCTGCAGAAACCCGGCTGGAGTACATAAAAAGTCTGGGTGCAAATATCATCTGGTTTATGCCGATTTATGACAATGGTGAATTAATAAATGAATTAAATGCCGGGTATAATATTATTGATTTTTTTAAGGTACATCCGCAATTAGGTACGCTGGCAGATCTTATAAGTTTTCTGGATAAAGCGCATAGTCTGGGTATGCGTGTTATTCTGGATTCCACTCCCAATCATGTATCTGCAAATCATCCTTTTGTAAAAAATATTGAACTATTTAAAGATTATTCAAATTACCGTGTGATGTTTGAGACAGATATTCTGGGTGATGACCGCGGAATGGGCCAGTTTAAACGGATGATTGACGATTATACCCATTATGTTCATTATTCAAACTGGAGCCTGCCCAATATTGATTACACCAGTATCGAAGCCCGGGACTATATGCTCAATATGTATAAATACTGGGTTGTTGATATCGGGGTTGATGGCTATCGATTGGATGTATACTGGGGGCCGGACAGCCGTTATGGAAAAAATGTCTGGTGGCGTCCGTTCCGGGATGAAATAAAACGGGTAAAACCGGATATTTTTCTTCTGGGTGAAACAGATGGTACCGGGCCGGGCTCGGAAAATAACTATGCGGATGGCGGTGGTGGTATGGATGCGGCATATGACTGGAGCTTATATGGCCAGATTAAATCAACTCTGACCGGTGGTAGCATATCCGGTCTGGATGACAGAGTCCGTAACTATTCATCAACCTGGGAATATAACCTGTATACCGGTCCCAATGCTCATTATTTCAGATTTATTGAAAACCACGATGAGGGGCGCATCGCAAGTTTGTATACCATACAGCGGGCAAAAACGGCCGGTTCATTATTGCTGACAATCCCCGGTGTGCCTATGATTTATGCCGGTCAGGAAATTGGAGAAACCAGCCGGCGCGGTCCTGTTGACTGGAACCGGGAGGGGGCAGAGGAAACACGGGTGCATTATATTAAACTTGGCCGGATCCGCCAAACATATCCTGCCATGCGGACGAATCTGATTCATCGTGAATCAAATGGCCATGCACGCTTGTATTCATTTATGAGACCCTACCTGGATGAGAATGCATTGGTAATTGTCAACTTCTCAGCTCTCACGATCACGGCAAATATTTCGATTACAGGAGCTGATTTGTTACTCAGTGATTCCCTGCAATCAACCAGAGAATATTATATGAATGATGTTTATAATGATACGGTGCTTTCGGTAACAAAAGAATCTCTGGGGATCTTTCAGCCGGTAATTAATCCCTGGGGGGTTGCTGTTTATATTCTTTCCGATTCTGCATTTGGTGAGGTCAATTCAATTGATGATGAGGTGGTGAAACGAGTTCCGAAAAAATTTGAATTAAAACAAAATTATCCCAACCCCTTTAATCCGGTAACAACTATTTCTTTTAACTTGCCACAACCGGCATCGGTTAATTTATTGATTTTTGATGTATTGGGGCAGGTGGTTTATAGTCAGGATTTGAGGGATAAAATTCCGGGGGAATATTCGGTTACCTGGGATGGAAAGAATCAGCATGGCAGCATAGCCGGCAGCGGGGTTTATTTTTAT
>CAYULK010000015.1:4573-23555 GCA_964445625.1 uncultured Calditrichota bacterium | reverse complement strand
TAATACAATAAGCAGATAATATTCTCCCCACAGGAATAAATCAATATGCTTAAAAATGTTTTAGCATGGATGACTGAAAATAAAGAATTTTCAGTATTTATAGCCTGTTTAACCCTTTTTCGCTTGATTTATTTTTTGTTTATTCCGATAACACCGCAGGAAGCCTACTACTGGTATTATTCACTGACTCCGGACCTGTCTTATTTTGATCATCCACCCATGGTTGCATATTCTATATGGCTGGGTACGGTGTTATTTGGCAAATCTATATTCGGTGTTAAATTTATGGCTGCAATATGGTCACTGCTAACTAATTTACTTTTATATCTCACGACTCTGACGGCTTTGAATAATTCCCGGGATGCGAAAGAGAAAAAAGCAGCTCTTATCGTTGTTTTACTTTATAATCTGAGCATATTTGCTCATTTGTATGCACTGATTATGGTGCCGGATACACCCTTACTGTTTTTTTGGCTGCTGGTAATTTACCTGGTTTTAAAATATCTCAATTCTGAGAAGATAAAGTATATTTATTTTGCGGGTATTGCACTCGGCTTTGGTCTTATGAGTAAATACACAGCAATTGCTATTCTCCCGGCTATATTTCTGATATTTTTATTAGATCCGAAGCACCGGAAAGTTCTTCTAAGGCCACATCCATACCTGGCGTTAGTTTTTACAGGACTGGTATTCTCTACTATTATATATTGGAATATGACCCATGATTGGGTTTCATTAAAGTTCCAGTTTGCAGACCGCTCGGCTGAACTTAAACCTTTGCAAACAAAATATATCTTTCAACTGGTAGCCAGTCAGATTTTTATGCTGACACCGCTCATATTGGTTCTTTTTATCTCTATGGGTATTAAAATACTCAAAAATTGGCGCTCCTTAATTCTGGAGAGAAATTTAGTACTTACCGGGGTTTTTATTGTATTTGGATTTATCCTTGTAAGTTCAAGATCACTGGTAAAAATGAACTGGCTGTTACCCGGATATCTCGGTTTTATTATTGCAACGGTTTTAATATATAGGCATCACGATGTAGTAAAATCTGCCTGGATGAAAACAGGCATCGTATTATCATTTGTTTTATTAATTATAGCACATCTGATTTTAATCATCCCGAATATTCCGCTGGGGGAGGGTAATACCTGGAGTGGGTGGCAGGAATCAGCTCAGAAGATTCATCATATTCAGAATAAAATGGGTGGTGAAAAAAACACGTTTATTTTTGCCAATTCATATAAATCAGCTGCCCTCCTGCGTTTTTATCTTCCCGAAGACCAGGAAGTATATGCACAGAATATTTTTGGCGAACCGGCTCTCCAATTTGATATTTGGGGAATTCCTGATTCTCTGAAGGGCAAAGATGCGTTATTTGTTTTTACTGACAGGTATGAATATGGAAAGAATTTTGAAAATTTAAAGCCTTATTTCAGTGAAATTGTACCACTGGACCAGTTTGATTTTTATTTTATGGATGAATATAAAACAAGAACGATATACTGCTATTTTGCGAAGGAATACGTAGGTCGACATTAATATCGACCTACATAAAACTCTCCCGTTTCTGCAATCTGAACAACGCGGCCAGGACAGCCAAAACAGAACCTATGACCAGGTAAAGCCGGTTATAAAACAGCATTTCCATCCAGATGACCGGACTTAATGAATCCGGCATATCATAGGGATTTAAAAATATATTCCACTCACTCTCACCAAGAATTCCACTGGATATCCATACAATTAATCCGATCAGTACCATGACCGCTGCCGTGCCGGCTCCATTCCGGATAAGAGTAGATAAAAGAAAGCCCAGAGCACCTAAAAAAAATATCGGAAACATGAGCTGTAACCCCAATCCAAAAGTCGGCACGGGCAATAACGCCAGGGTACTGATAAATCCGAGCAGAATAATAAAACCGTATACCACAATAAAGATTATCACCAGTCTCAAAAGCCATACTTTATAGCGATAATTCGGAATTCCGAATAATACTTCAATCATGCGTGTGTCTACATCATTTTGAATACCAAAAGTGCTTGGATAAAAAATGATAAGCAAACCGGGAAAGAGCAAAAGATTGAACACATCCGACTGGGTAAAATATGCTTGCGGGTCAAGCAAGTTGATTATGGCAATCAGTAAATAGAATCCAAACGCACCAAGGAGGAAAAATATGAATTTATTTGCAAACACAATTTTTAAATTATATCTGAATAACTGTGCAAATAAAACGAGATAGTTTCTTAGCATCTTATTTTTAATTCCTCGTTCCCGAGTTATTCTCGGGAATACATATTAAAGATCCCGAACCAAGTTCGGGATGACAAATTTGTCACCTTAATGCTTTCACATCACCCAGCAACCATAAATAGGCGTCTTCCAGCATCGGTTTTACCGGAATTGCATCTGTTAGAGGAGACTGATCCGAGAGTATACGGAGTCTGATCTTATCCTCAATTTTTATGTGGTGAATCACCTTAAATTTCTGGTTGTATTCTGCAAAATCCTGACTATCGATAATACATTGCCAGACATGATTTTCAGCTTCTTTTACCATCTTCACGGGAGTACCAAGAAATTTTACCTGGCCATTATTTAGCACGGCCACTTTGTTGCAGGAACTCGCAACATCCTCGATTATATGAGTAGAGAAAATAACCACTCGTTCACGACTTAAATCAACCAGCAGATTTCGAAAACGGATTCTCTCGCGAGGATCAAGACCGGCTGTCGGTTCATCTACAACAAGAATTCGGGGAAGATGTAGTAGTGTTTGAGCAATTCCGATACGCTGTTTCATTCCACCTGAAAATGATCCAATCTTTTCATTACGATGGGTATTCATATGTACTGCCTCCAGCACATAATTAATTCGTTTCTCACGTGCTGTTTTGTCTGTTATATTTTTTAACATAGCCTGATAACTTAAAAATTCATAAGCCGTCAAATTTTCATATGTACCAAAATCCTGCGGCAAATATCCGATTAATCCCTGTAACTCCTCTCTCTTTTCCGAGACGTCTATTCCGTTGATGCGAATCGTACCATAACTTTGTTCAAGGACACCACAGATAATTCTCATCAGGGTGGTTTTACCCGCGCCATTGGGTCCTAATAGTCCAAACATTCCCTTGCCAATATCCAGAGAAATTCCACTGACTGCTATAAAGGGCCGCCGTTTTTTCCCAAGCACCGGAATCATTTGGATCAGGCGGTAGAATCTCTTCCGCAATCCGGAGAATCGCCCGGAAAGCCGGTTAATATCCACCAGATTATGGCTCAACCGATTTGAGGTAGTATATACTATCAAAGCAAAATACCATATTGAGGCGATAAATAGTGTTGTAAATGTTTCCTGCCAGCGCATCCAGAATACGATCAAATTTAGTCCGGGAAAGGACCATAAGATTATATTAAATGATCTGGACAAAAACCAATTCAGCAGGCGACTTTTTTTATTAATACGCGTAGAATCTAAACCTGTCAGCCAACGATTATTCAAATACAGTAAATAGAAATATAACGGATGTACGAGCACAAATACCCAGAATCCACCGGTCAGATAAAAATATGTATAGTAGGTCAAAAAGCCCAGTAACAGGAACTGCCAGCCGGAGTTAAGGACCGACAGCCATGTAACATTCCGGATTTGACTTTCCACATCCTTCCCTTTATTCCACTCCCGCATAAATCTTGAAGCCTGATCATATATTTTATAAAGGTTTTGGATTGATATAATAATATTTTCGTCTTTTTTGATAAATTCTGCCTTGGCCTGACGTAAACTTTGTCCTACAAAGTATGTGATACCCGGAATGATAAGCAGAAGAACAAATAAATTAGCAAATTGCCAGATGAGACTTTCAATATTTAAGTAGATTAGCAAGCATCCGAGCACGAGGAGGATAATCTGAACTATTTTTATTCGCACGCTGAGTGATTTAATCCAGTCAACCACATTTTCAAGTCCTGTATATACAGTGGGAATAAGTACTAATGTAAAAAGGGTACTCAGGGACAACCCACCGATAACTGTAATCGCAAAGGGGGCGGCAATTGTTGTCACATATTCCACTTTTCCCAGTGCCAGTGGCATCATGGCCGCAATTGTTGTCATCGCCGTTATGGTTATTGGTCGCAAACGCGCCTTTCCTGCCACAATTAATGCCCGTGATCGCCGAAATCCGTTCTGTCGTAAAATGCGTGTGTAATCTATTAAAATGATTCCATTATTAACGACAATACCGAGTAAGATTAAAAATCCTATCAGGGTGTTTGCGTTTAGCAGCGAACTTCCGGTAAAGATAATTGCCCAGAGTGATCCAATCGCTGCCAGGGGAATTGTAAACATAATGATAAGTGGATTTAGTAGCGATTCAAATACCGAAGCCAGTATCATGTAAATTAATAAAAATGCGACGCTAATCAGGAAATAAAAATCACTCAGATCTGCTTCACCGGCAACATTTTCAACAGCAACACCGGCAGGGATCTCAAGACTCGCCAACATCTGCTCAATTTCTTTTCTCGATGATTCCAGGTAAGTCTTCGACTCGGTTACCTCGCTGATAAAACGATAGGTAACCTTTATCTGACGTTCCTGGTTAATTCGGTTTATACCTGATCTTCCCTCCGTAAAAAGGATATGACTTATCTGTTCAAGGGCATAGGAACCTCCGGCATCGGAAGGGATGAGCAGGGTTCGGAGATCGTCAATTTTTTTGTCTTCTTCAACTTCATCCATAATCATGATGTCATATTCTTCGGTACCGTCTTTATATTTAATTCCGGTTGATACTTCTCTCTGGAAACTATTGAGTTCGGTGGCCAGAGAAGCCATGCTGATATTGTATTCATTCAGCATGTTTTTATCCAGCAGGAGATGGATTTCCGGTCGGTTTGATGCAACATTCGACCTCACTCTGTCAATGGTAGACAATTCTTCCAGCTGGTATTGAATATCATCTGCCACCCTGCGCATAATTTCAAAATCACGGCCTTTAATAACCAGTTCTTCATTCTGACCGCCGATACCCAGCATCCTCTCAAAGGATGCGCTCATATTTCCTCCACCACTACGAAATCTGTCACTTGACTCAGGTACATCAAAGCTGATATCAGCTGTCCGGAATTCATCAATACGTTCATCTATAAGACCTTTGAGGTCAGATAAAGATTTGCCTGAAATAGATTCGTATTCATCTTTAAGTACCAGTGTCAGGATAGCTTCTTCTTCGTAAATCTGACTGATCAGGTCTTCGACTTCATCTACCCCAGCCAGACGTTCTTCCAGTTCTCTTACAGCAAGATCTGTCGATTCCAGAGTTGCTCCACCGGGCATGGTGAGATAAAGATTAAAATCATCTGATTGGTTTTCCTCCTGCACATTCAGACTAACAGCCAGCGCTATTAGCAGGCTGATGAAAAATAGTAAGACAGCAGTGATAATTGTGCGTAATGGGAATCGCATCCCGGATTTGAGAAGTAACAGATATCTCCGAACCAGCAGACCATGAACTGAAATTGCTCTGGTTTGATCCACATTTGTTTTTTCCAGCATATAGTATGTAATCATTGGTATAAGCATGAGAGCAACGATCAGAGATACAATTAGTGTGGAGATAATTGATACACCTATCTGGTAACCAATAATACGTACCATGAAATTTTCAGCAAAAAGGAATGGTAAAAATACAATAATAGTTGTAAGAGTAGCCGCAAAAATTGATCGCCATATTTCCCTGGTACCATTGATAACCGCGGTCTTCGCATTTCTTTTTTGTTGATAAATACGATAGATATTCTCAAGTACGACAATACTATTGTCCAGCAGCATGCCAATCGCCAGTGCCATTCCCACCAGAGTCAGACTATTCAGAGAAATTCCGAATGCATAAAATAAATTAAATGCACTAAAAACAGAAATAGGTAGTGCCAATCCGATAACAATAACTAATCTAAGGTTTCTTAAAAAAAACCATAATATTACAATAGCGATTAATCCACCAATAAGGGCAAGTTCTCTAATCAGATCCAAATTATTTTCAAGAATCTCAGCACTATCCTGCTGAATCATAATTTGAACATCTTCAGAATAATATTTCTTGTTTAATTGATTAATTATATCTCGTGTGGCGTGTGATAATTCTATGAGGTTAGTTCTGGTATCACGAATCAGTTGAACAGTGACGGCATCTTTGCCATTGATACGGCTGATGGAGGATTCTTCTTTAATATCAAAACTAATATCTGCCACATCTTTAAGCAGCAGAGGAACATCAGGATCGACGACAATATTTTCCAAATCGCTGATTTTACGATATTCTGCAAGCAGGTTTACATGGATCTGTTTTTGATATGTATCGATTGTACCAAGAAACATTTTATCACGGCTATTCCTGGCGATAAGACTACGAATGCGGGATGGACTTAATTTATACGCTTCACTTATCTCCTTATTCAATACAATTTCGACTGATTTCTCATGTCCGCCAAATACCTCAACATTTGCGATACCGTCGATAGACTCGAATTTTTCCCGGATATCATTTTCGAAAATATTTCTCAGGCGATCGACACCATCTTCACCGCGGATTTGAAGGTTCATGAACATATTTGACAATTGCTGGGTGTCAATCTTAAGGACAATGACAAAAAATTCTTCGGGCAGTGATGACTTTATCGCATCAACTTTTTCCTGAAGTTTTAGATAGGCATATTTTATATTAACATCGGAATTGTAATAGACCATGATGCGACCCTGGCGCCGCTGGATAAATGATTCAAATTTTTCAATACCCTCAAGGGTTCCTATCGCACCTTCCAGGGGAATTACAGCCTGCTTTTCTATATACTCCGGGTCCATCTCACGTCCACTGCTTACCTGAACGATGAGGAAGGGAAGATCGACACTAGGCAATAATTCGAGATCGAGACTTTTATAAGAAATATATCCCAGCAGCGACAAACCGATAAAGATCATCGAGATAAATGTGCGGCGTTTTATTACAAATTCAAGCATATTTCATTTCTATCATCGTTCCCAAATTGTACTTGGGAACGCAAATATTTCATATTCATCGTACCTGGATTGCCTTTAATATCGTGTTTATGATTTTAGTTTTACTGAAAACTGATCCAATACATAATATACACAGGGAATCACCACCAGGGTCAGCAATGTGGAGGTGATAAGTCCTCCGATAACAGCCAGAGCCATAGGCGTTCTCAGTGATGCGCTTTCACCGATTCCCAGTGTCAGGGGCAGCAAAGCCAGAATTGTTGTCAAACTGGTCATGATAATAGGGCGGATTCTTCTTTGTCCGGCTTCCAGTATAGCATCCCGCAATGAAAATCCCTGTCCTTTCAGCTTATTTATGGCATCAACCAGAATTATGGAATCATTTACCGCAATGCCAACTAATAGTATGATTCCAATATATGCCATGACATTTAGCGGCAGTTGCAGGAAAAAAAAGATCAAAATGGCTCCAACCGTGGCCAGGGGAATGGTCAGCAGGATAGTAAATGGATGTATTAAAGACTCAAATTGTGACGCCATTACCATATATATCAGGATGATTGAAAGGAGCAGGGCGAATTTGAGATCTGCAAATGATTGTTGCCGTTTGAGTTCCTCACCGGAAATTTCATAGCTATAGTTCGGTGGAAAGTCGATACCTTCTATTTGGTTACGAATATTTTCGGCGATTTTGTCCAATGGAACATCACCACGGATTTGCCCGCTAAGTTTTCCGATTCTTACCTGGTTTCTGCGGTTTATTTCTTTTTCTCCGATTGTAGTCTCGATATGTGTGATTTCGTCCAGTCTGATTTTCCTTTGCCCGGTGTTGATCGTGATATTTGCAAGCTGAGCGAGTGTTATATCCGGTAATTTGAGTGTAATATCCCGTCTCTCACCCTCATTTTCCCAGTCACCAACCGGTTTACCCTGCAATTGGTCACGGACCTGGTTGCCAACCGTAGTAAAATCAAGATTATATATTCCGGCGCGGATGCGGTCAAAAACCACATTGAGCTCCGGGCGGTCTTCATCAAAGGATGATTCTATATTTACAAGTTCCGAAATATTTTCCATTTTCTCTTTAATCTGCTCTGCCAGTAATCGCAGTGTAGCCGGCTCTTCCCCCTTAATTTCAATAACCACGGGAGCCTGGTCGGTTCCGAGTGTTGCCTGTAGTGATGAGTGCTCCTGATAAAAGCGAATTTCCCAGTCCGGGTTTAACGATAACAAAGCGTTTAAATCATCGATGATTTGCGCAGTGGGCTGTTTAACATCTGTTTTTAGATATATCGACAATACTGCGATATTGGCCTCCTGAAGCCCGGTTGACGATTGTTCGCCGATGCTCCCGGCTAATGGGCCAACACGTGTGTAAATACTTTCAACCCGGTCTCCGATTTTTCCCCTGATCAATTTTTCGATATCCTGAGCAACCTTATCCATATGTTCTAATGAAGTACCTTCTTCAAGGACAAGTTCTATCTGGAAATCTTTGGATTCACCCTGCGGCATAAATTCGCTACCGATAAAGGGGAAAATGATCGCGGTAATTACAATAAGGAATACGGCAGCAAGGATTACCCGCCCACGATTTTCCAGAATACGGGCAAGTAATTTTTTATACCAGTCAAAGCTGAGAGATGATTTGGCAGTTTTTTGGCGATTATTTTTTAAAAAGCGGTGCGCTAGCACTGGAATGACAAAAATAGCAACTGCCAGCGAAGAAATCAGTGAAAATGCGACTGTCCAGGCCTGATCTTTGAATAACTCACCCGCAGCGCCGTGCAGATAGATTATCGGCAAAAAGACAACGATAGTTGTGATCGTTGAGGCAGTTATGGCTCCGGCCACCTGCGAAGTCCCGGAAATGGCAGCTTCTTTTATTGATAATCCACTTTCCAGGTTACGAAAAATGTTCTCCATGACCACAATCGCGTTGTCAACCAACATACCGGCCCCGAGTGCCAGGCCCCCCAGGGTCATAATATTCAATGACAGTCCGTTAAAGTACATCAGATTAAATGTGGCAATTATTGAAATTGGAATGGCGATGCTGATGATGGCAGTAGTACCAATACGACGTAAGAAAATATACAGAATGAGCACAGCAAGTAGCATGCCGAACAGTGCTGTTTGTTCGACTTCATTGATGGCCAGTTCGATAAACGCCCCCTGGTTCTGTAGAATATAAAACTGGTATCCGGGTAACGCTCTTTTTAACTGACCCAGATTACGGGTTAATTCTTCAACCGCCTTAATCGTATTGTACTTTGTTTCCTTATATATTGCCAGTGCGACACACCGGTCTCCATTGATTCTGACAATATTATCCGGTTCCTTATTTACAAAATATATATCTGCTATATCTTTCAGGAAAACAGGAATCATTTTCTGGTCCGTCTCAGAGGTCAAATTCTGGGTTACCACAACATTACCGATGTCTTCAATTGATTTAAATTCGCCCACACCTTTAATAATATATTTTAAGCCCAATTCAACTATTGAACCACCGGAGGCTGTAATATTGGAATTTTGAATTTTCCCGGAAATTGTGGCCATATCCAGATTATGGGCATCCATTAGATACTGGGATGTCATAATTACGACCTCTTTCTCTTCCATTCCTATAATCTCAACTGCCGCGATTCCCTCAAGCCGGGTAAGTTCATTGTGTAAATAGTTTTCTGCAATTTTCCGTAGTTCATCCATGTCTGTAATCTCAGGATGGGCGAGACCAATCAACATAACCGGGCGGGAATTGGGATCATGCTGACTTAAAGTGATTTCATCCAGGTCCGAGTTCTGACTGAAATTTGTTATACTTTTCTGGAGATCAAGAAAAGCTTCATCCATATCGGCATCCCAGGCATATTCTACTGTAATCTGTGCCGTTCCGACTCTTGAGATGGATGATATATCCGTGACCTTTTTCTGACGTATCGCAATTCCTTCAATCCCCTCCACGAACTGACGCTCCATCTCTTCAGGTGGACGTTCACCGGCAGTGATTTCGATAAATATGCGCGGATTATTCAAATCCGGAAACAGGTCCATACCTAGATTTGAGAATGATATATATCCCAGAAAAATCACACCACTTACAATCATAAGCACGGTGATAGGATAATTAACTGAAAATTGACTGAGTTTTTTCA
The DNA here is from genome assembly GCA_964445625.1 of uncultured Calditrichota bacterium. Lineage (GTDB taxonomy): Bacteria > Calditrichota > Calditrichia > JAJRVZ01 > JAJRVZ01 > CAVXXB01. Next base: position 13,366 of record CAYULK010000015.1, on the reverse strand, counting down.
TGTGTTGTACCGTTATTCCTGTTCTGATGTCATTCGATCAGATTGAATGACATAGGAAGTTACAAAGAGACAAAGAGACAAAGAGACAAAGAGACATAGTTTTAATAAAGAAAAAAAATCTATACATAATGACATTATGTCTCAAAATTTCCCAATTCCCAATTCCTCACTCCTCACTACTAACTGCTCTACCGTACTATTTTTACTTTCGATCTATTGCGTAGTGTTTCAAATCCTTTAATTACCAGACGGTCTTTTTCTTTGAGTCCATCCATGATTTCTACCTGCTCGGCATTTTCAATACCGGTAGTAACAATTCTTCTGAATGCCGCACCTTTCTCTACTACATAAACAGTCTTACCATGGCGTTTGCTGAGGATGATTTCCTTGGGAATCACAATTACACTATCTTTACGGGCCACGATAGTTTCTACTTTGACAAACATGCCCGGTCTTAGCAAATGCTGAATATTGGCTACCAGGATTTGAGCTTTAAAAGACCGGGTATCCGGATTCAGTGCCGGCGCTACCTGCGTAATTTCTCCCCATAAGGTATCTTTACTCATACTATAATGAGTAACACGCAGATTCTGACCTACCTGGATACGGCCCAGTTCTTTGGCCGGATAAAACACTTCAGCATATAACTGATCGTAATCCATGAGTTCAAGCAGAACCTGATTTACCGGTATTTTCGTGTTCTGGGTATGATAAGGAAGATCAATGATAATACCTGAAAACGGTGCACTTATCTGCATTTTTTGCAATTGAATAAGTGCGTTTTCGTAAGTATATTTTGCCTCGATGAAGGATCTTTCAGAGTTTTTTAACTCACGCAGGGTAACCCCGCCTTTTTCATAGAGGGATTTTTGTTTGTCAAATTCCCGTTTTGAGATATCCAGATTGAGCTTTTGAGATTCTATCTTGATATTATTTTCGTGTTCCGGATTATCAAGAATAATGATAATTTCATCCTTTGAAATTTGATCTCCGGATGAATAATATTTTCCGGTTTGCTTATTTACCTGTAGCCGGTATTTGCCTTCAATCTCTGAGTAGAGGACTGTATTCTTACTAGCATTTACGGTTGCAGTTGTAGTAATAAATTCTTCAATCGAACCGGGTTTGATTTCCAGAACACTCACCGGCATACTGATTTCCAGTTCATCTCCGGAACCCGACTCCTGACATCCCCAAAATGAAAGAATCAGACCGACAAATAAGTAGATCCTTTTCACGCTTTTTCTCCTTTTACAATTACAATTCTTGTTCCCAAGTTGTACTTGGGAACACACAACAATTTAATAATTATTCTTTTTCATTGTCTTCCAGTAAAATTACCGGACGATCTTTTTCAAAATCCCATAAAGATTCTATTTTTATATCAAGCAGGGCCATTTTATAATTAATCAGGGCATTTACCAGGCCGATTTTCCTCTGTGAAAGCTGGTTCTGAACCAGGTTAAGATCCATGCTGGTCAGATCCCCGTTTTCATACCTTTCCAGGTTGATATCATAAGTCAGTTGTGCACCTTTTACATTCTGGCGGGCCATCTCAATTTGCAACGCCTGGTTTTTCAGGTTACGATAGGCCCGGCGTATTCCGATTTGTATCATCTTACGTTCTTCACTTGCGGATATTTCGGTTTGTTTGACAGATGCTTCAGATGCTTTAATCCGGGAATTTTGCTCGCCCCAGTCCCAAACCGGTAATTCGAAACTTAAAACCGCTCTCTGATTTTTTGTAGAGACTTCATATACCATATTTAATTGTTCGTTCTGACCTATTATACCATATGAGAGAGAGATATTTCCCTTAAACTCATTTGTAGCAGCCGATCTGACTACATTTGCTTTGCTGATGGCCAGATTAATATCCCTTTGTCTCAACTCCATGCGATGAGTTAAGCCATGTGTCAGAGCATGTTCCAGATCCACCGTTACATCCACCTGACTAACCTCGGCGGCCACCGATATTTCATCAAATATATCCATCCCTAGTATTCTTTTCAGCTCATCCAGCGAGTTCTGCAGAGTCACTTTCTCATTTTGCAATTGTGACTGACTTGTAGTGAGATCAAGTTCGGCCTGATATAATTCTTCCCTTGCAGCTATACCTGCCTCAACTTTATTCTTGATGATCATAAAACTTTGCCGGCGGTTCAGAGAATCTTCCCTGGCTACCTGCAGACTCATTTTGTTTTGATAAGCGGTATAGAAATTTTGCGCGACAAGTAACTCCAGTTCCAGTTCACGAATACTGTAATTTAAGGATGCATTTTCCAGATCCAGTTTTACTTCATCGAGTGCCAGTTGTTGTCTGTTGTATGTGAAAATGGGTTGATCGTATGATAGATACAAATTATTACTGAAGTTCTCATTCTGGGTATACTCAATTAAATCACTATTTGAGTCACGCCACCCGAACTGATTCCTTAAAACCAGCAGACCATCTGTCCACAGTATGGGTTGTGAAACGATAAAAGTCCCGGTATAACTTTTAGTTTCCTGCGTAAACCAGGTTGAAAACTGAGTATTAAATTCACTTATATTACTATATGAAAATGGTTCCAGTAGAAATCCAAATGATGATTTAAGTGATGCTTCCTGGGCATTTAATAGTTCTTGATTTCGGGTCAATCCCAACCTTGCCTGTAAAATATCCGGGCTATTTTTTCGGGCAATAGCCAACGCATCATCAAAAGTCAGAGTGCTTATTGATTGCGCCTCCGAAGAATTAAGATGTGAACAGATAATCAATACAGCGCACAGAAAATGATATAAAATTCGCATTATTTACTTCCTGTCAATTAATTTTTAACCCACTTCATTGCATCAGCGATAATAATGTTACCATTGGATTTATTAGTTAATATTACTTCTGCCTGTCCCGGGCTTAAATACCACGAACCGATATAATTCCAGCCCTCCGGCGCTTCATCGGCTGACACCGATACGACTTCTTCACCGGAATCATGCTTCACACGATATTCAAACTCACCGAACATCGAACCCTGGCGATGCCGCCGGCCACGCCAGAAATTATCCTTATTGAACATATAAACATAGATATCATAGATTCCGGATTCCCGGATATCCGTTTTCCAACTGACATGTCTTCTACCATCACCGGATCTTATATAATAGGCAGAATGTATATATGCTCCAAAAAATGCGGCATTTTTAATCAGAGTCCATTTTGGCGGAGGGCTCCACCACTCAAACCGACTATATTCTATTTCTTTTTCTTCCTTTATATTGGCGTGGATCATTTGCTTCAAAATACTCTCATAGGGTGGATTAAATAATACAAAACCAGAATCTTCGTTATCGATGATGAGTTCTCCGGCAAGACTTATGTCTGGCGGCTCAGGAAGAATAGATTCACCATGGAACGCTTTTTTCTTTTCGTTCAGCTCTGCATCTTCAAAGCGTTTTGAATATATCAGCGGAAGATTCTTGGCAATTAAAAAATTGATTGATATCGCGCGAGGTTCCTCATCCAATAGAATACCAATTTCCTTGGTTTGTTGCGGGTCGATTCGATATAATAATGGCGGCTCTTCATCTCCGGATGCTGAAATGGGCATCCCTCTGCCGCGACGACTGTAGCGGAATGATACTTCAATCAATCCACTAACATCTTCAAGATTACTTATTGTAAATATTGCCTGGCTGCGAATCCGGTCGCCATCAAGGACCTTATACAAATCAACTTTGTATACATAAAATGATGGTATTACCTTTCCGTGATACCAGTTCTCAAGATAATTTTCAAATTCTGAATGGCTATCTGTCCCGAAGATATTAAAAAATTTGTTAAGTGTAAGATCAGTAAACCGGTATTCTGTCACTGCTTTTTTCAGATTTGAATTAAATAATTCTGTTCCGGATTCGTTCTGTAATAATTTTACCAGGAAAGATCCCTTTTGCTTTATTAAACCGGGTAAATTTTCCGGATTTTCAGAATTTTTCAGCAATTCCGACAAACTTTGGTCTCTCAGTAAAATACTTGCCTCTTCTTCCACCGATAATCCTTCCATCAGCCAGGCAGGCCTGTTGTTTGACGAAGCCCGCACCCGGTCATATAGAAATGCTTCCAGCGCGGTATTGAAAATCTGCCATTTGTCGTCGGAGATATAATAATTAGAAGTATAAAAATTCGGGAAAATATTATAATCAGGTATATACGATACTGGAATTCCACCAAAGAAAAATCTGCCGGGTGTTTTTCCCAGAAATGTATAATTAAAAAAATTGGTCAATATCGTCGTTTGTGTCTCAAGTTCGGTCAGCGTTTGATTGGACCGGTCGAGCCGGCGCTCCATAGACCGGCTGCTCATCTTAAAATCAGCATGTGCTATTGAAGCCGCATCTTCCTGTATCCATATCTGTTCGGGCTGAACAATTTCCTGAGCCACAGTCCACAATCTGGGGTAAGCGTAATATTGCAGAGGTACTTCAATCAGATTTAATCTTTTATAGGGGTAATCCAAATCAAGGCGAACTTCAAAATCCTGAAATGTATCCCGGATGATGTCACGGAGTGTGTCACCGACCGTAGGTAAATACTCGAGATAGTAATTATGATTGGGCAGGGTATATAATCCAAACTCGATATTGTCAACCTGAATGGTCTGTCTGAGATAGGGACCTATCACTAATGAAATGTCAGTAAGCGGATACTCAGGTGAGAATTCAAATTGTCCGTCAGAATTGAGTTTGCCCTCACCCTGTGAAATCGCTGTCAGGTTTGTATCGGTCTCCACAATTAAATTGAAATTGATGAATGGTCTGTTCATCTTCTCCGGAAATCCAATGCCGGCCGGCAAGCCAATTTTAGGATACCATAATGTCTCGGGAGACAAAAGGACATAATTTTTTGTTACAAATGCATGTTTCTTAGGAATCTGATATAGCCAGATGGAAAACGGTTCTTTCCGGTCTGTCTCGGGAATTTCCGTGAAGCAGGCCGCTTCGTTAATTGATCCCTGATACCGGACAATTATGGAATCTATCTGACCGGCTTTTATAATCCCGGGAGTATGTACATCGAGAATATGATCTTTATGCTCAAACTGAACCCGATCGCCCTTGTAAATCACAGCAGATACTTCAAAACCCGGATTAAGACTAAAGTAAATTTTGCTTAACGGCTGAGCGGTATCATTTTTAAACCTGATTAAAGATTGATTAATCAGCTGATTGTTTTCGTGGTGCACAATGATATCATATGTGATCGGAGAGATATTGGGTTTGTTGAGATATTCATTGTTTAACCCATGCATTCTGGTTCGCAAGTTCTGATCTTGCTCATGAATATCAAGAAAAAAATATGTGCAGAAAAAAATGAGTATGACAAGACAAACTGAGAGTAAAGCGATAGCTTTTTGTAAAAATTTTGATTGTGAAAGCCGGTTAAAAAACAAGATGGTTAGTAATATGAATAATATGCCACTGAAGAAGTAAATGCCACGCTGCAGCAGGATTTGACCGAGATTGGCAATTCCGGTAAAATCAGAGTAGGCCAGAGGTATCCGCCAGGCCATAAAGTCATATATGAAATAGTTTTCAACCGACAGGTAGAAGAGGGTAAGTGAAAAATAACCTAGCAATACCAGAACTACCACAGCCTGATTTCTGATCAGTCGCATGAGAAAAAACGAAAGTCCCATCATAAATATGAAAGATGGCAGACTTATCAGGACGGGATATAGTAAATAGGGAATAATATTAAACGTGGTCGCAGAAAACAGAAGATGAATCACAAGAGAATATAAAATAACAATGATTATCATCCCTAAAAACAAGAGAAAAACTCCCAGTGCTTTTCCAATCAAATATGTTGCATTGGACATGGAGCGAATGTAAAAAACCTCTGATGTATTCAATTTACTATCACGTTTAAAGAAATCGCCGGAGATGAATATGACAATCACCATTTGTACGATATTCAGTAGCAGAATATTGGCATATGGAATAGAAGATGAAAATCCTTTGAAAGTACGTGGTACCGGTGTTATGTTGCTGAGTAAAGTAATACTCATGGTTAGAAGAATGATCAATGTTAATGACGAAGATATTCTAAAAAACCAGCCCCGCATCAGGGTGATTACTTCATAACGTGTATTTGCCCAGATTTTATTGAATTGCAGCATCCGAAAAATCCAGTTCTAATATTTTTTCTTCTGCCGATGATTTGTAATGTTCTTCGATAAAATGAACATAGGCATGTTCAAGATTAGGTTCGATGGTCACTGCCGGAAAATCTTTTACATCTGCGGCGACAACCTGAACATACCATCCCTCCCGAGATGGTATTGTTGAGATTACCGAATATTTGTTTTTGATTTTTTCAAGATCTGCGTCGCTCGCTTCAATCTGAAAAACTTTACCTTCTGCCCGTTTAATTAATTCATCCGGTTGTCCGTTAAAACCAACCTCACCGTCAATCAGAAGCGCCATATCATTACAGGTACTCGATATGTCACTGACGATATGTGTGGAAAGAATAATGATTCGCTCCTCCTGACCCATTTCAGTCAGGAGATTGCGGAAGCGGATACGTTCTTCCGGATCAAGTCCGGTGGTTGGTTCATCTACAATTAGAATTTTCGGATCTCCGATTAATGACTGGGCAATTCCGAGGCGCCGTTTCATACCACCGGATAATTTGCCGGCCAGGCGATCACGAACATCGAATAGTCCTACTTTATCGAGATACCGATCGACCAGATCCATGCGCTTTTTATTTGACCGGATATCGGCCAGACGGGCATTATAATCTAAAAACTCCCATGTTTTAATTTTAGGGAAAGTTGAAAATTCCTGGGGCAGATATCCGAGTAAACTGCGAATTTCCTTCCGGTTCTTCTGAAGATCCAGGTTGTCAATCGTTACCGTCCCATTTGTCGGTTTCATTAGTGTAACCAGAATACGCATCAGTGTTGTTTTACCGGCACCGTTGGGCCCGAGCAGTCCGAACAGACCATTTGAGATGTCAAGATTAATCTCATTTAGTGCCCGCTTATCACCCGGGTAGATTTTTGAAAGATTTCTTATGTGTATTTTCATCTAATTGAATTATAGTCCCTAAGTAACAAAGTAACAAAGAGATAAAGATTTTGGATTTTAGATTATTCTTTATCGCCTATTGTTTACTGCTCCCGGTCACGATACCGCCGGCCACGTTCACGACGTTCGGCCTGGAGCTCATCATATTTTTCTTTTTGTTCTTCGTCCAGAATTTCTTTTATTTTTCCGTCAAATTCTTCACGCATTTCACGCATAGCCATCATCATTTCTGACCGGTCGCCGGAGAACTCATTACGTAATTCAGAAAATTTTTCCTGTTGTTCGGTCAATATTTTCTTAATTTGTTTCGCCTGATCGTCACTTAAATCCAAGTCCTCTGTCAGTTGTGCCGTCCTTTCCCCGGGACTTAACCGGCCTCTTCGCTCAGTGGTATCCGAGCATGCGGATAAAAATAACAATGAAGCTATAATAAAAGTAACTATTGTGAAAATAGGTCGCATAATGCCTCCGGTCATTTACTATCCTCGTTCCCAGGTTGTACTTGGGAACGCACATATAGAAAAATATTATTTACAGTTGATTGCTTTGATGCAGAGTCATGCCCTCTGTATAAAATAACGAAATATAATATGCTAATAAAACAGAATCTGCATTTTAGAAATTTGTAAGTTTGACAATTCTGTTGTAGAAAACATTCCTTTGAATCAATTATTCTTCGCATATGGATTCAATTGTAAATTGTTTGTATTCCGGATTAAATAATATCTCGAAACATTATCCATCATTATGTGTCGATAATAGCCGGTCAGAAAGCACGTATCGAAGGCATTTTGAAAAACCTGTAGGTAGACATTAATGTCCGCCTGCAACCGGGAATAAATCAATACCCCAATTCTTTTTATTACATTTATTTGCATTTAGTCAAGTAATTGACGAATCTAAATAATTAATCTTCGGAGCTACTTTTGTGAGAATAAAAATTATCACTCTGTTATTATTATTCATTTTCCTCTTCCTGTTTTTATTACCTGTAAATTCTCAGCCTTATTCCAGCTCGGTTATCCAACAGGCCCTGAATAAATTAAATGTTCTGGGTAGCGTTCTCTATATCGCCGCTCATCCGGACGATGAAAATACACGTGTATTATCCTATATGTCCCGCGGACGTCTGATGCGGACAGCGTATTTGTCATTAACCAGAGGTGACGGCGGACAGAACCTGCTGGGGTCTGAAAAAGGACCGCTTCTTGGCGTAATCCGTACCCGGGAGCTGCTGGCAGCGCGGAGTCTTGATGGTGCAGATCAGTTTTTTACCCGCGCTGTTGATTTTGGTTATTCAAAATCAGCGGATGAAACGCTGAAAAAATGGGATCGGAATATCATTCTGGGAGATATGGTTAAAGTAATCCGCCGGTTTAAACCGGATATTATCCTGACCCGGTTTAGCACCATCCAGGGTGGTCATGGCCATCACCTGGCATCGGCCATTCTGGCTGTCGAAGCGTTTACAGCCGCGGCAGATCCTAAACAGTTTCCTGAACAATTGAATGAACTGGATACCTGGCAGGTGAAAAGGATAATGTGGAATACCTGGCAGCCGGGACCGGATGCAGTGGCATTAGAGGTGGGTGAATATAATCCGCTAATTGGCCGGTCGTATAACGAAATTGCATCTTTGGGCAGATCGATGCATAAGAGCCAGGGATTTGGCTCAGCAGTCGGCCGGGAAAGTCAAATCGAAAATTTTAATCTGCTGAT
>CAYULK010000015.1:0-4563 GCA_964445625.1 uncultured Calditrichota bacterium | reverse complement strand
TCTGCAAAAGGAGATCTTTTTACCGGTGTGGATTTATCCTGGAATCGCGTCACGGATTCGGATAAAATTCAGAAAATGGTCAATCGCCTGATTGCTATATATGACACGGAAAATCCGCATAGTTCTATTCCGGCTTTGACCGATTTGTACAATGAATTGGCTAGTAGATCTGATTATTGGTCGGTTTGCAAAAAGGATGAAGTACGCGAACTGATCAGGATGTGCAGTGGTCTCTGGCTGGAGTCCATCGTCCGGCAGAAGGGCATATCCCCGGGCAAAGAAATAGATGTCCGGTCACTGGCCATAAAAAGAACCGATATTCCGGTACTACTGGAAAAGGTTAATGTTACATATGCGCAAAATGATTCTATACTGAATAAGGATCTGGATCTTTACAAATCATTTACTGTAAAACAGACAATCAGAATTCCAAAAGAGACATCCTACACACAACCATTCTGGCTACGCGAATCAGGCACTGAAAATATGTTCGCACTTCCCGGTGATGAGTATATCGGCCTTGCAGAAAATCTTCCTGCATTAACGGCGAGATTCCAGCTAAAAATATTTGACGCCAAATTACATTATGATGTCCCGGTGCGTTATCGCTGGACGGATGCGGTAAAGGGTGAGCAATTCCATGATTTCCTGATCAGACCGGGATTAAACATCTTTGTTGAAAATCCGACCTATGTTTTTGCCGCTGACAATACTCAAATCATAAATGTTAGTGTTGAAGCCAGGGAAAAGAATATAGCCGGCAATCTTTTCTTAGCACTACCTGACGGGTGGCAGGCGACACCACATAAAATTGCTTTCCAGATGCTTAAAGAAGGTGAAAAATCCACGTTCAGTTTTCAGGTGCAGCCGGTACCTGGAGCAAAAAATGGTAATATGCTGGTTAAAGCCGAGATCGGTGATGAAGTGTATTCCGATCAGATTATTGAGATTGATTATGACCACATTAGCGCACAGACGGTATTGCAACCGGCAAAGTCGCGACTGGTGAATCTGGATATTAAAATTGAACCAAGAAAAATCGGCTATATTATGGGATCGGGTGATGATATCCCGCAAGCTCTGTCCCAGTTAGGATATACGATCGATCTGTTAAGTGATAATGATCTGGCTGCAAAAGATCTTGCCAATTATGACGTCATTATTTGCGGTATCCGGGCATTTAATACGCGGAAAAGTCTTGTAAAACAACAGCAGCAATTGATTGAATTTGTTAAAAATGGCGGTACCTGGATTGTCCAGCATAATACGCGCTTTGGGTTTGAAGTAGCTCAAATTGGTCCGTACCCTTTCCGGGTCACCGGGCGTGACCGGATATCACAGGAAAATGCACCGATCCGGATACTAATGCCGGAACATCAGATTTTTAATTATCCTAATAAGATCACAGAAAAAGATTTTGAAGACTGGGTACAGGAGCGTGGTCTGTATTTCGCCGCTAGCTGGGAAGGTAAATTATACCCGCTGCTGGCTGGAAATGATCGGGGCGAACCGTCCAAACTGGGCGGTTTGCTGTATGCGCCTTATGGCAAAGGGGTGTTCATATATTCGGCATATTCCTGGTTCAGACAATTACCGGCCGGTGTTCCCGGGGCTTACCGCTTATTTATTAATATAATATCAGCCAGGGGAAAATCTTGATCAGAAATCATGGTATCGAAGATGAGCGCCCACCGGTTCTGGGTAGCTGGAAAAAACTATACCTGCTGGTTTTAGTCAACCTGGTCGGTTGGCTGACGGTATTTTATATCATTCGCAGGATCTTTGAATGAGCACTCTTGACTGGCTGATCATGCTAGGCTTCCTGTTATTTATTGTAACCTATGGCACCTGGAAAAGCCGGGGTAGTAAAAATGTAAAAGAATTTCTGCTGGCCAATAAAGCGGCTCCCTGGTACACGGTCGCCATATCAATTATGGCCACCCAGGCCAGTGCCATCACTTTTCTATCCACCCCGGGTCAGGCCTATGTTGATGGCATGCGATTTGTCCAGTTCTACATCGGTTTACCGATTGCCATGATCATACTCTCTATCACTGCGGTTCCTCTGTATCATAAATTAAATGTATTTACGGCCTACGAATATCTTGAAAACCGGTTTGACCTCAAAAACCGGTTGCTGGGAAGTATTCTTTTCCTTATACAGCGTGGTTTGGCCGCCGGTTTTACCATTTTTGCACCGGCACTTATTCTGTCTGCTATTTTAGGCTGGCCACTGAATTTAACTATTTTAATGATCGGCGTTCTGGTCATTATTTATACGGCGTCGGGCGGAACCGGGGCGGTGAATAAAACACATCTGCTGCAAATGACTGTGATTTTTTCTGGCATGATTGCCGCCTTTGTTATGCTATTTCGTCTTCTGCCGGATAATGTATCGGTTATGGATGCAGCTCATATTGCCGGTAAAATGGGCAAATTAAACACGATTGACTTTTCCTTTAATTTAAATGATCGTTATACCTTCTGGTCCGGCCTGCTGGGTGGTACATTTCTGGCTTTATCATATTTTGGTACCGACCAGTCACAGGTACAGCGTTATCTTTCGGGAAGTTCTGTCACCCAGAGCCGCATGGGGCTACTTGTTAACGGAATCTTAAAAGTTCCCATGCAGTTTTTTATTTTATATATTGGTGCAATGGTATTTGTTTTTTACCAGTTTGTGGCACCGCCCCTGTTTTTTAATCCGGTTGATGAAAAAGCGGTGAAAAGTAGTGATTATGCCCATGAATATCTGCAATTAGAAGATGAACATCTCGTCCTGCATGAACAAAAACGGAAAACAGTGACTGATCTGCTTACCGCTCTCGATGAGAATGATGAAGAGCTGGTAACCAGATCAAAGATTGAATTAAACCATCTGCAGGAAAAAACGGCTGTTCTAAAACAACATGCCATAGAACTGATTAAAAAGAATAATCCGTCCAGCGATGGGAATGATATCAATTATATTTTTCTCAGATTTGTACTGGGATTTTTACCGGTTGGATTAATCGGGCTGGTACTGGCAGCCATACTTTCTGCCTCCATGTCGTCTACATCAGCCGAATTAAACGCCCTGGCATCGACATCTGTGATCGATATTTATCGCCGTATAATAAAAAAAGACGGCAGTGACAAACATTATCTGATAGTTTCAAAAATTGCGACCATTTTCTGGGGCGCCTTTGCCATATTATTTGCCCTGTTTGCCAACCGTTTGGGTTCATTGATCGAGGCTGTAAATATCCTCGGTTCACTCTTTTATGGTACTATTCTCGGTATTTTCTTAATAGCTTTCTATTTTAAAAAAATTGGCGGTAATGCTACTTTCCTGGCCGCCTGTATTGCTGAAATTATTGTCCTGATCTGCTATTTCTTTACTGATATTCCATATTTATGGTTTAATGTCATTGGTTGTGTATCGCTAGTGCTAATAGCTTTAATCATGCAATCTATGATGAAACGTGAATCTATGTGATCAGTTTGAATCCGTCCTGCCCTCGTTTAACGAGGCCTCAGGGCCCGTTCTACGTGTCGTGAGACTCCGTATTACGGGGGGTGTTATCCGTGTGCTATTTTAATCTGAGATTCTACGAAGGAGTCTTTTGGATATATTCTAAATTGCCATGCCGTCCCGGAACGGGATCCTTTTGGGATAGGCATCTTCCCGGCGATTGAGTGCCGAACAAGACGGGAGGATCCTTTCAGGATGACTGAAAGGGATTTCCACTCATCATAACTAATCAAACAGCCCGCTAAAATACCGCCAGAATGTATAATGGAAATCCAGACTTTCATTGTCTTTCAATAACCGGTATCGTGAGATAAGCGCGGTGTCTTGCGGAGCATATTTACTTCCCGGATATTCAGGATCATATAAAGATAAATATTCCGGATGGAATTGTACACCAATCACGTTTTTATATCTTGTATGGGCGAGTGCTTCGACTATTTTGCCGTCTAATGAAGTTGCAGTGACTTCAAAATCTTTTCCAATCCGGGCCAAAGCCTGATGATGTGAACTTCTGACCATTGGCTGAAAAGATTCTGCTATATCCAGCTGCGTTATGAAAAATTTATCCGCTAAAAGTTTGATGCGATGAAAATTACCGCTGCGCAGGTCTGGGTCGTGTGATAAATGCCGCCAGTAATTTCTATGCAGGAGATTTTGATCCAAATTGAGTAAATCTTCCACATAAGTAATATTATAGATTTCGCTGGGAATATCCTGAATCATGGTGCCCCCGGTGGCCACATTCATTGTCTGCATGCCCAGGCAAAATCCATAAATGACAAAATCCGGATTTTCATCAAGCAGCGGCTTATATTTTTCATCCTGGTTTCCGCCAAGCAGGTGGAACAGGAATGATAATTCAAAAAAACTACGTTCCGGGTTTGAAATTATTGTTAAAAGATTTGTTTTCCGGCCATATATCCCGGGATTAAAATCCGCACCGCCCAGAAAAATGATACCGTCAGAGTTTTTAAATATATCGGTAAAAAATGCAGAGCAGGAGTTTTTTTCAAACAGATTGTCAGGTGAAAGATCTCCCGTGAATGCCC
>CAYULK010000014.1:0-23746 GCA_964445625.1 uncultured Calditrichota bacterium | reverse complement strand
ATTTATATATTTTTAGTGGCCTTTCGTGTATTTGGTGGGCTGAACTATTACAAATAGCCTAATTTAAACTTCCAAGTACTTATATGAAACAACATACAATCATAGGTACAGCCGGTCATATCGATCATGGCAAAACGGCACTCATCAAAGCCCTGACCGGGATCGACGCTGACCGTCTGAAGGAGGAAAAAGATCGTGGTATAACTATTGATCTGGGCTTTGCGTACTGGCGTGATGATGTAACCATTATCGATGTTCCCGGTCACGAAAAATTTATCCGGAATATGGTGGCCGGAGTAAGCACTATTGATTTTTTTATGCTGGTTATTGCCGCAGATGATGGCATCATGCCGCAAACCATTGAACATCTAGACATTCTGAATTTTTTTAATATCAATAATGGGATTGTGGTAATCAATAAATCCGATCTTGTCGATCAGGAATGGCTTGATTTGATCCGGGAGGAAGTACGTGACCTGCTTGATCGCTACGGGCTTACCGGGCTGCCCATAATTCCGTGTTCGGCTCATACGGGCAGCAATATTGATCTGCTGAAAGAAAACATCGAACAAGAAATATCCCGGATTGAAGAGAATACTTCTTCCAGGCCATTTCGCCTGCTGGTGGACCGGTCTTTTTCTATTAAGGGATTTGGAACGGTTGTAACAGGTACCGTATTAAGCGGGATATTGCATAAAGGGGATGAAATAACATTGATGCCGGCGCAAAGACCGGTAAAAGTACGCGGCATCCAGACACACACATCCGATGTAGACCAGGTAGCACCCGGTTTTCGGGCAGCAGTTAATCTGCAGGGAATCGGGAAGGAAGAAATAATCCGCGGAGATGTCATTTGTCAAAATAACACGATGATGCCGGTTATTGAATTTACAGGTATTATCAAAACGGTGTCAAAGATTCCCTTGGCGAAAATTTTAAATCACAGCCGGATTCATGCTTATGTCGGGACCGCGGAGTGTCCCGGAGAACTGATCTGGTATGATAAGTCCGGATATCTCCGGGAGAACCGGGAATATCATGTCCGCATCAAATTAAGCCGACCACTCACAGCTACGCGTTCTGATGCTTTTCTTATCCGCCTGCACTCGCCTGTTGTTACTCTGGCCGGTGGTAAGATTCTGGAAGTAAATCCACCGAAAATCAGACATAAAGAAGAGGAATGGGTCTCCTATTTTAAGAATATGTCAGCAGCCGATCTGACTGAAGTGACCGCAGCGTTTATATTACAAAGTGACTTGTCCGCTGTGTCTCTATCTCTGCTGCAGAAAAAGATTTTTATAGATATCGCGGCAATCTCCGGCATTATTGCAGACCTGATCAAACGCAAAAAAATCAGGTCATTTAAAATAAAAGGTGAAGACTTTTTTGTACATGAAAAATCTTTTTCAAATCTACTTGAAGATATTATAGAATTTCTTTCCGGTTACCATCAAAAAATGGCCCACAGGCCGGGCATAAACCAGGCGGAACTGGTCAATGCCATGGACAAGACATGGGTATTATCAGAAATTACAGAGGCTGCGCTTCAGAAATTGTTAAACAGTGATCAGATTCGTATTGAGCAAAATTTAATTGCCAAAAGTGGTTTCAAAATTCAGATGAGCAAGGATGCCGATGAAATTCGGAGCGCTGTATTGTCGCGTCTGGAAGAAAGCGCATTTGCCCCGCCAACGCCCACAGAACTGGCAGATGAACTTGAAATCTCCCAGGATGAGATCCGTACACTAATTGCCATGCTTAGCAAAGGGAAACAGGTCATTTTTATTCAGAATCAGTTTTATCTGCATCAGAAAAACTGGCAGCGTCTGATTGACCACTTAAAGAATTATTTTTCTGACCAACCGGAAATGCCGGTTTCGGCTTTAAAGGAATTTATTCAAACCACACGCAAATTTGCCATACCATTATTTGAGTATCTCGATTCGGAAGGATATACCGAACGATCAGGTGATGTGAGGAAAAAGGGATATCGGTTGGGGTAATGGGAAGAAAGGATAAGAGGCAAAAGGCCAAAGGTTCAAGGCGCAAGGACCAAGAATTCGGGCTCCAATCTTTAATGGTGACATCCCGTAGGGATCTTATTGCCCGAGGCACAAAGTTAGTTCACCTCTTGGGAGGGGTTAGGTGTGGGTCTAAAAGGTCACTAAGAACCAAAGTCAATGAGTTAAAAAAAATGTAGAATGTAAAATTTTGAATTTCGAAGTAATAAGTACTTTTAACTTACTATATTCAAAATTCTTCGGTTTTTACTTTCATTCAAATTATCTCGGTGGAACTCGGTTTATCCTCCATGGATCTCAGTGTAATAAATATAAGTTCCCAGTTACGAATTCCTAATACCAATTCTCGTTCCCAAGTTGTACTTGGGAACGCACAATGTTACTATTTGGATCTCCGTGTAACAAATAAATCAAAATTCATCATTCGATATTTCCCAAACGGGGTCCTTCGGACAAAATCCCTTTTAATTCCACATTCATAAATCTACATTTTACATTTTATTAAAGGCTTGGCATCTTGTTCCTTGATCCTTGTTCCTTGAACCTTTAGCCTTTGGCCTACTAAACACAACCCCCTAGCCCCTCCGCCAGAGGGCGGATCTTCGACTTTTTTAAGGGGGAACAATCCTAATACCTATTTTAATTACCGTCAAGAAGTGCCGCCGGGTGCTGCTCATGAAAATCCGTAGCACGCTGGTAGGTATCAGCAAACGCAATAAGTTTACCCTCCTCATAAAGCCGGCCAATAAATGATACACTGACGGGCGATCCATTCTCGTTAAATCCATTCGGCAATACAATACAGGGGTGACCGGTGAGATTTGTCAGCAGGAGGTTTTTACCAAAGGAAGGGGCAATATATATGTCGACCTTTTCCATAACTTTATGCATTTCCTGGATCAGTTGATAACGCATTCGATTAGCCTGGATGTATTCTACCGCAGGAATAAATCTTGCTGACCGGAAAACATTTGGCCAGGCATTACGAATCTGACGAACCATCTGATCATCCTTATTTGAGAGCGTGAGATCGGAAAATGCCGCAGCCGCCTCGGCGCTTAATATAAATGATATGGAGGAAACCGGGATTTCCGGCAATTCAACCGGTATCAATTTGAACCCCAGCTCCTTTATCTTTTCCAGCGTCCCGGCATCACTATCTTTCATGGAATAATCTTCTTCAAAAGCTGATTTTAGGTAACCGATTTTGAGCTGTTTTAAGTTCATCCGCGCATCATATTGAAACGGATAGTCTACCACTGTCTGATCAATTCCATCCGGTCCGTAAATGGCATTAAAAACAATGGCACAATCCTCAACAGTCCGGCAAATCGGGCCCAGTTTATCCATGGACCAGCTCAAAGCCATGGCACCGGCCCGGCTGATCCGCCCATACGTCGGCCGTAATCCTGTCGTGCCACACCGGGTGGAAGGAGATACAATCGATCCCCAGGTTTCAGATCCAATAGAAAAAGGCACCAGACCGGCTGCTGTTGCCGCGGCGGGACCGGCAGATGAACCGCTGGATCCCTGTTCCGGCTTCCAGGGATTCCGGGTTTGTTCGCCGTACCATACGTCACCCCATGCCAGTGCACCCAGTGTTAGTTTAGCGACAAGAACCGCTCCTGCGTCATGTAATTTTTTTATCACCGTGGCATCTTCAGCGATCACCTGATCTTTATATGGCATCGCACCCCAGGTGGTCTTATATCCTTTTTTAGCCAGCAGATCTTTTGCACCATAAGGAATTCCGTGCAGGGCTCCGCGGTATTTTCCGGCCGCAATTTCCTCATCGGCCTGGCGGGCTTCCTTTAGTGCCGGATCTTCGGTTAAAGTGATCACACAATGCAGTTGCGGGTCGTATTTTTTGAGTCTTTCCAGAAATATTTTTGTCAGTTCCAATGACGTAATTTTTTTTGTACGGATAAGTATACCCAGATCGCGTACTGAATAAAATGCCAGCTCCTGCAGATTATCCGGTAAAACAACACGACTTGCAGATCCCAGTATAAATTTGGATTTTCCCACCGGTGGGCGATAATTCAGTGGTAATGGATTAAATTGCAGGGCCGGGGGAACCGAATTATTTATCCCGGCTTTGCGGAGTTTCCTGAAGTCTTTGAGGTTGTCCTGCAAATCCTCTAAAAGTGAGTCCCGTTCCATATCAGTAAAGTTAAGGCCTATGATCCTTTCCGCTTTGCGCACGCTGTTGTTATTAATCGAGTCTGCCTGATCGGACTGACAGCTGATGAGCATTAATAAAGATGAAATAATTATCAAGTGGAATATTTTAACCATGCAAAAATCCTCCTTAAGGTAATATAGACCTTGAAGGCAAAAGGCCAAAGGTTAAAGGTACAAGGCTCAAGGACCAAGGCGCCAGGGTTCAAAAACAATATTTACATATAGAATACTTGTTATAATATTATTAGTTGCTTTTTTCTCTGTGGAGCTCAGTGAAATAAATATAAGTTCCCAGTTATTAATTCCCAATCTCAAGTTCCTAATATATTATGCCTCTTTACTATTCTCGTTCCCAAGTTGTACATGGGACCGCACCTTCACCAATTGGTTAACTGCAGTCAAATCTGCTTTATTACTGTATTACTCTATGGATCTTCGTGTAACAAATAATATAAAAATCCTTTTTAATTCTACATTCTTAAATCTACATTTTACATTTTATTCAAGGCCTGCATCCTGACACCTTGAGCCTTGTTCCTTGAACCTATTTTCCTCTTTGCCTATTGTCCTTTCATCCTAATTCTAAGACTTCACCCATAAAATCCCGCCGAATCCTTGCCCACTCCAATTTAAACCAGGGGCTATATTTATCCGGATTAACCTCCAGTTCTCTGTTTAAATCATCAATTGATATATATTTCCAGTCGGCGATTTCAGTCGGGTTCACGTTTACCGCATCATTTGACTTTCCGATATAAACCGAACATAATTCATGTTCGGATCCCACATCAAGATATTTTACCTGGTATTCAAAGCGGAACAGATATTTCAGATCGGTATCGAATCCCAGTTCTTCTTTCAGCCGCCGATGAATAGCCTGTTCGTAATTTTCGCCCTTTCGCGGGTGGCTGCAACAACTATTTGACCAGATGAGCGGCCAGAGTAACTTCTCCTCACTGCGTTGCTGCAGCAAAAGTTCTTGCGCATCATTGAAAATAAATACCGAAAATGCCCGGTGCAGTTCTCCATCACCTATATGGCAGGCGATTTTATCTTTATATCCTCTCACATTATCATTTGAGTCAACCAGAATAAGTTTTTCATCATCAAATGATACGATATTGCTGTTTTCTACCATAATTACCTCTATCCGATTTCTGTTACCAGCGCCTTGTAACCGGCTTTACGAATTGCAAGTGCTACCCTTTCTGAATTTTCAGGACAAATGGCGACCATTGCGCCACCGCCACCGGCACCGGTCAGTTTTGCACCCAAAGCGCCGTTTCTGCGGGAAATATCTATTAAAACTTCCAATTCCCGGGATGAAACCTGTAATGCATTTAATAATCCCTGGTTAATATTCATCAGTTCGCCCAGCTGTACCAGGTTATAATCTTCAATGGCTTTTACTGCCTGGATCGAAAGTTCATCTATTTCCTCAAATATTCGATTATATAATTTTTCATTGTTTTTCCATCTCTGACGAACATCTGAGACCATCCTGGCAGTCAGACTTTCAACACCACTGAGACCAATTACAATCGGGATGGGATTTTTGACATGCAGTTCCTGTGTAAATTGCGGCTCCCCTTTTTTAAAGAGAATAAATTTACCATAAGTTGCCAGCGTATTATCAATTCCGGACGCATTTCCGTGCGCCAGTATTTCCGATTCATACGCCAGGGTATTTATTTCTTCATTAGATAACTTTAAGTCATAATGATCATGCAGCGCACGAATAATAGCCACAGCCAGTGCAGCCGAGCCACCAAGCCCCACGGCCCGGGGAATATGAGGGACTACTTCAATTTTCATTCCACGATTCTGTAGGTTCAGTTTTTCAAGAATCAGATCCAGCGACTTATATATTGAATATTTATGCTCTGCACCGCGCTGGATTTTTTCCTCAACACCCCATCTGGGTATAAGCAGATGTATGCCGTTCGAATCATCCCAGACCTTGGCTTGCATGGCCAAATTTATGGGTGCGGCAATGGCATGCACGCCATATATTACCGCATGCTCACCCAGCAGGATAACTTTACCACATCCGGATGGAAATCCCGCGATCGTCTCTATAGCATCGATCTGTGTATCATATTCTTCCGGCTGCTCCTGCAAATGTTGTACAATTTCCTGTGCCCGCCAAATCTTAATATTACCATCCTCCACCAGACGTTCAACCACATCATCAAATATTTCCGGTGGTGAGCCGGCGGATACAGCCACGCTCCTTGCATGTAATGTCATATGCCCTTGTTGAATGCCATCGGTTACCAGCGCCTTGAGTGCAGAAAAATTCTGTGCCAGCCCAACGGCACCCATAACTTCACCCAATTCTTTTGATGATTTGATATTCAGGATGCGTTGCGCGATAGCAACCGCCGGATTTGATTCCAATGATCCGCCGACAGTACCCACTTTTAACGGAATTTCGATGCAACCAAGCAAATCACCATTATCACCTTTTTCCCAATGAGTCAGACTGGTATAGTTATTTCCACGAGCCGCATAAGCGTGGGCCGCCGCTTCAATGGCTCGCCAGTCATTTCCGGTCGCTATTGCTACCGCATCAATTCCATTCATAATACCTTTATTATGCGTGGCAGCCCGGTATTTATCTACCACAGCAAAATCATTAGCGACTACAATTCCATCCCTGACAACTTCACCGCTGTATTTTTTTCCATCGAGATATTTTGTTGGAATCCGGCACCTGGCCTTGACCATGGATCGATCGGTTAAATTAGATAATATCCGTAAAAAAACTTTACCATCACTGATTTTCTCAATCAGCGACGCCACCCCTTCGCACATGCTGTTTACCAGGTTGGCGCCCATGGCATCCCGGGTATCAACTATAAGATGTATAATAACCATATCACCACGATCCGAAGAACCGGGGTGTATAATCACTTCAATATCTTTCACACCACCACCACGGGCTACCATCTTGGGGTGCAGGCTATTTGCCAGGTTGATTATTTCCTTTTTGTTCTGAAGAATAGCATGCTGGGCTTTGGTTGGATGGTCAATATCAACTATCTGGATCTGTCCAATCATTACCGGCTCGTCACTTTCACAAATAAAACCACCGGAATTACGAACGGTCTTTGCTGCGGAACTGACGGCAGCAAGAACAGAAGGTTCCTCTACAACCATTGGTATAATATAGGGTTTGTCATTGATCAGAAAGTTCATTCCCAGACCTAATGGCATACCGAAAACACCGATGACATTTTCGATCATTTTATCTGCTTCAGCATTGGTTAAAACATTTTCACTATTAAAAAATGTAAAATAATCTTCTTTATTTAGTATCCCTTTTTCCCGTAAGATCTCCAGTCTTTCGGGGATGGATTTCTTGTAAAATTTTGGAATTCTTGAACGATCCATGACAAATTTCCTGTTATTTTATTTTCCTGTTAAATGGACACCTTTTTCCTCAGAGGAGATGTCAATGATATCAATACTTTTATTAATAAGCCGGTTTCGAACTTCTGAGTAACTCTCAAGCGATGAACAGAATGCAATGCCGAGGTCACCACCCCCGGCTCCTGATGGTTTATATACCGCACCGGAGTTCATAACCACCTGTGCAATTTCACAATGAGTCTGTGAGATAATTGGAATTCCAGCTGTTTCGCCCAGTATTTTCATTTGCAGATAATATTCTTTAATGATGTTTAAAAAAGTTTGTGAATCCGAGGTATATGTCCGGCATCCCTGTTCTGCCAGTTCTGTCAGTTTACTTATCGCCTCTGCAAATGTGCGGGGATCAGACTGCTTAAATTCATTTAATGTAGTGAGCATATCTGTGGTTGAAGCCGGTTCACCCGTCCAGATATAAATCATCTTTATCTTTTTGTTTTTATTAACCTTAAAAATACCGGTTGGCGCATTGGTCATCTTATATTTTAGCATACCGCCATAGACACTGGCGGCAATATCGATCCCGCTGCCTTTTTTTTCCTGAGCAGTAAAATGGACAGCCTGACTCATCCTGAACAGATCATCCGGTGATATAGATTGACCGTTAAAATCAAGCATGGCATTCAACACCGCAACCGAGAAAGCGGCGCTTGAACCCAGCCCTAATTTGTCACCTGTTTTTTGGTGATAAAAATCTGATGTATCAGCTGTTATGACACATGGATTAATTTTCAGATCACTATCTCTTAAAGATTCATATACCTGCATGACAGCATATTGTGCAAATGATAAGGCAGATCGAACGGGTGTAATAAATTCCAGATCAAAATTATTATTCACCCTGAATCTGAATTCTGAATTTGAAATATTGACCGCATTGAATACGGATTCATCCGTGTAAGAAGGCAAAATTGTCACGCGGCAGTAACGATCAACGCTGGTTACAAGTGCCTCAGATCCGTAGAGCACGGCATACTCACCAATGATGATCAATTTACCCGGAGCCGCCCACGATTTATTCACATTTTTTCTCCGGATAGGCGCCCGGTCCGAGTTGTGATGTTATTATTCGTTTAATTTCCGGGATGCTTTTTAGAGCTTCTGTTACATTATTCTGGTATTCGGGTAAAGTTAACAGTTTAACCTGCGGTCCGGCATCGATCGTAAAATAAACAGGAATCCCCTCCCTGCGTAATTGTTCTGTCATATGAATGACATCCATAGTAACCTTGTTCCAGTAAATTAAAGCCGGGCGGGATGAAAGCATCACCGAATGCATTTTCAGACAGCTACTTTCACTCAGCTCACCCAGTTTCTGAAAATCTTTTTTGGTAATTGCCTTGCGCATTTTTTCAAGATCACTATGCGATGATTCAATCCAGGAATCATAGAAAGAAGAAGTTTTGGCACTGTTTTTCATGCCATCGGTTGAACTATGCTGTTTCTCCCTTTCGGTAGTTATAGCAATTATAATTCGCAGGTCCCAGAATTTTTCATCTTGCAACTGGTACGCATGAGCATCGCTGCCATCAGGCAATTCGCCCGGTTTCATCTCTGCGAATCCACCGAAAACCGAACGCGCGGCCGAGCCCGACCCCCTTCTGGCCAGAACAGATAATTCAGTCGGTAGCAGGTTTATTCCCAATGCTTTAGTGGATGCCAGAGCCAGGGCCGCAAATGCAGAAGCTGAAGACGCCAGTCCGGCACCGGTCGGAAAGTTATTCTCACTGACCACTTTGGCATATCCCGAAAAATTTGCCAACTCTCTTACAAGATCTAAAAAATAGCTGACCCGATTTTGTTTATTTCCGGTTACGCGTTCACCGGCAAGAAAGAACTGATCCGAATCCAGAGCATCATCGAATGTCACTATCGTTTTCGTTTGCAATGCTTTTAATGTAACAGAGATTGAACCAACGGCAGGAAGATTTAATCCGGTATCACGCTTTCCCCAATATTTAATAAGCGCAATGTTGGAATGAGCCACTGCGGAAGCAGATTTTTTCATAGACGTACTGAAGCCCTAATTGATGATAAACAGATAATATATAAAATGTGGATATAGGTTGCAATTATGTATTGGTGGGTTTTGAGATGTCCCGGAATTACTCAGTGACAAAGAGACAAAATTATTGAGACCAAGGATCAAACAGGCACAAGGTACAAGGCTCAAGGACCAAGGCTTTTAAAATGTAGAATGTAAAAATCAAAATGTAAAAGGTCTAAGTATGCTATGCATCAATATTTTTACATTTTAAATTCTTAAATTTACATTTTACCTTTTGTTAAAGGTTTGGTGCATTGAGTATGTTATCCTTCATATGTATGTATTTCACCCTTTCAGGGTGATCATTATCGGGTTATCTTCTACCGTGGGCTTGCGCCCACGGCTATAAATATTAAGCCCCTCCGGGGCTCATTCACCAATTGGCTAGCTGTAGTAAAGTCTTCTTTGAGTCTTTGTTACTCAGTGTATCTTCCCGACGTTTTTGTACTGAACAATGCGGGAGGATTCTCCGAAGGAGTCTTTCGGACCTACTGAATGACAATCTTGACACTTGATTCCTTGAACCTTTTGCTTAATTGCCTATCGCATATTGCTTATTGCTCATCGCCTATTGTCCATTGTCCACTTATCCCATAATCTTTGTAATAGTAAAAAGCGACCTGTTACTCTCCGCCAGTTGTTGAGAAATATTCCTCGAAATAAGTGCACTGATGCCCAGCCCGATAAGTCCGCCAGTAAAGTATATTAGTTCTTTTGCAATACCAATAATGGTAAAATTCAGGAAGTAGAAAAAGAAGATACCCAGTATAAAACCGACGAACGGAATTCCATATTGGACGGCCGCAATTTTTAGCAGAAAATCAGAGGACTCACCGATAGCCACACGATCCCCGATTTGTGCGTGCAGCGGATTGGAGACTTTAAGTGCTCTTTTACCATTTATATCCGGCACACACAGGACCTTTGCACCGCAGCTTTCACATGCCGGCTGGAGATTTAATTCGACTATTGCATTACTGTTTTGCAGCTTGGTTACAACTCCGGTTTCAATATTCTGAGCTTCGGATTCCGTATTATGCACTTTCGACTACTTCCTTTTCCGGCATCGGGCTCATATTCAGTACGAACAAACTATCGGTGGGACATTTTTCGGTTGGCAGTTCCGCATCGGTTCCATATACGTCATAGTTAATTATGGCCAGGTTATTGTCCATGACCATATTTGTTTCACCGGCCACGCGTACACAGATACCACAACCGACACAAGCACGAGTACAGATTTTTCTGGATTCTTTTGGTGAATCATGATTTTTACATAATACAAATAATTTATGGCTTTCGGGATGCAGCTCAATAATATCTCTTGGACAGGCCTCTACACAATTACCGCAGCCGGTACATTTTTCATCGATAACCACGGGCAATCCGTTATCATTCATAAAAAGGGCATCAAATGGACAGGAAACAACACAATCAGCAAATCCCATACAACCGTACGCGCATAATTTATCGCCACCACCGGCAAATGTTGCGGCCACACAGGTCTCAATGCCGTTATAGACACCTTTCTTTGCTGTTTCTGCCTCGCCACCGAGACAAAACACACGGGCCAGCATACGTTCAGACTGCTCAGCCTCAACTCCAAGGATATCTGAAATGGCGATCACCGCGTCATCGGTACACACCGGGCAGGCGGATGGTGACATTTCTCCACTGACCACGCATTCGGCAAATTTGGCACACCCCGGTAATCCACACCCACCGCAATTAGCACCAGGTAATTCATCCACAATCAGAGCAATCCGGGAATCCTCTTCAACATGTAACTTTTTATTTGCAATGGACAAGCCGGCTGAAAAAATAATGCCCATCCCGCCCATACTGGCAACTGAAATTAATATTGCTCCAAGATCCATATAAGCCTCTTATTTCTTCAAATTTATATTGAATAAATGTCATTCTGAATTTATTTCAGAATCTAAATACTTTTTGAACCACTGAGTACGCTGAGAGTAATTTGTAATTAGGAATTGGGAATTAGGAACTGGGAACTTTTATAAGATTAGTATTAATTAAATCTTTGACAATTCCTCACTTATCAATCCTAATTTATATTAATACTCAGTGTTCTTAGTGGTTAATCTTTTAAAACAGTCATTCAGTGCTCACTCATGAGTCAAACAGATATTAGTCCGGCGAAACCCATAAAAGCCAGAGCCAGTGATGCGGCGACAATCATCGTAATTGCTGCCCCCTCGAATGGTTTTGGCACCTTTGCCAGTTCCAGTTCTTCCCGGATACCGGCCATAATGACAATAGCGAGAGTAAATCCGGCACCGGCACCGATTCCAAACACCAGGTTTTCCATAAAATCATAATCCCGGAGTACCGAAAATAGAGCCAATCCAAGTATGGCACAATTGGTTGTAATCAATGGCAGATAAATGCCCAGCGCATCGTATAATGGTTTACTGATTTTTCTTACGAACATTTCCACCAATTGCACCAGTGATGCGATGACCAGAATAAAAGAAACATATTGTAATATCTCCAGCTGGAATGGTACCAGAATGAGATGATAGATCAACCAGGTGACCGCTGCGGCGATGGTCATAACGAATGTAACCGCAAGCCCCATACTCACGGCTGAAGATATTTTTTTGGATACGCCAACAAACGGGCAAATACCTAAAAAATATGACAGCACAAAATTATTTACGATTGCTGCCGAGAAAAATATTAAAAATAGTTTCATGCTTTGGCCCTCCTGTCATTAATCCAGTTTGTGAGGGCGATTAAGAATCCCAGACCCAGGAAAGCACCTGGCGGCAGGATCATGACCATCCATGGATCGAACCATTCTCCCAAAATTGTAAAACCAAAGATTGTACCGGAGCCCAGTATTTCCCGGAAACTACCCAGCACAATTAGCACAAATATAAATCCGACACCCATACCGGAGCTATCCAACAATGACCGGCCAACACCATTTTTCGATGAAAATGCTTCCTGGCGGCCAAGGATGAGACAGTTTACCACAATCAGCGGAACATACGGGCCAAGATCCTTGCTGATAGGCGGGAAATATGCAGCTAAAAAACGGTCGGCCACTGTTACAAATGTGGCTATGATTACGATGTAACCGGCAATTCTCACCTGGTGAGGAATCACTTTCCTCAACAAAGAAATCATGATGGTGGAACTGAGCAGCACGAATGTAGTTGCCAGGCCCATGGACATCCCATTGATCGCGGAATTGGTGACTGCCAAAACCGGGCAGAGTCCCAGCAGGGAACTTAGTACCGGGTTTTCATCCCACAAACCTTTTGCAAATTCAGCTACTGCAGAAATTTTTATTTTTGCCATTCTATAACCTTCAATTTATTTGCGAAACTTCTTTTCCCTGCCCGGACTGGGCAGAGGCATGTGCTTTTCTTACTTTTTGAATATAGTTGTTCAATATTTTGACAACTGCCTGTGAGGAAATCGTCGCACCGGTAATCGCCTGGATATCGTTTGGATTCGAAGGTTTGATATTCTTCACCATGCCGATTTCAGGTTCTGTTTTTAATTGTTTAAACTGATTCGGGAACCAGTACGGATCCTGTTTATTGCTTGGATCGACAACAATTTTTGTACCCAAACCCGGTGTTTCAATCTGTTCCAGAATTTTTATACCGGTTATTTCCGTAAAATCCATGGTCAGACCCACCATAATGGATACTTTGCCCTGAAAACCACTTCCTACGGCTTCACAAGCAATTCCCACTGATTGATCCGAGGAATCTTTACCAACATACAATATTATTCCATCTGCATTGATCTCATCATACGCCTGATGTGGCGGCAATACTTCCGTTATGGCTTTCTTTAATGCGGCGAGTCTGTGTGCCTCAATTTTTGGTTTGGTAATACCGTCCCAGATAGAGAGCAGGCCACCGGAAAGCATTGATATTACAGTTAATACAACGATCATTTTTTGTGTAGTTGTCATGCACTTACCTCACCGAATATTTTTGGTCTGGTTTTGCGGTTTATGATTGGTGTAAAAGCATTCATCAGCAGAATGGAATACATGACACCCTCTGGTACACCGCCAAACAGTCTGATTACAACAAGAATTACACCGGCACCAATTCCAAAAATATATGATCCGCGTGGTGTAATCGGTGATGTCACCATATCTGTTGCCATAAAGAATGCACCTAACATCAAACCACCGGAAAGCAGATGAAAAACCGGATCAGCATAATCCTGTGGTGCTGCCAGCCAGAATATGCCGGTGATAATTAACACAGTGCCCATATAACTTAGCGGTATGCGCCAGTCGGCATATTTACGGACCAATAAGAACACGCCACCGATCATTACAGCAAGAGCAGAAGTTTCACCCAGCGATCCACCGATATTTCCGATCAGGAGATCGTAATAACCGGTGACTACTTTTTCAAACTTGAACATACCCAATGGTGTGGCTGCAGTCACTGCATCAATAGCAGCAAATTTGTCGGTTTGCGGAAAAGTCCACGTGGTCATGGCTACCGGAAAACTGGCCTGGAGAAATGCACGGCCAAGTAGTGCCGGATTAAAAATATTGTACCCTAACCCGCCAAAAACCTGCTTTCCGATGGAGATTGCAAAGATGGAACCAAGGGCTGCTGCACTCAGGGATAATGATGGCGGCAGGGTGAGTGCCAATAGCAATCCGGTAATTGCTGCACTGCCATCACCAATCGTAAATGATTCCCCCTTCATCTTATTCATTAGCATTTCTGTCAGTAGTGCAGAAACAACGCATACAGTGATCAGAATAACAGCAGGGAGACCATAATAGTAAACGGCCATAGCCGATGCCGGAAATAATGCCGCTACAACAGACCACATTACTTTTGGGACACTGTCTGTTGTAGAAAAATGGGGGGAAGAGGAAATCAGCAGTGGCGTTCCTTCCGGTTTCCATAATTTTGACCTGGGATCCGGTTTGGGTTTGGGAGCTGCCGGTTTTGATTTTTCTGCTACTGCTTCTTCGGTTTTCTTTTCAGGAACCGGTTCTTGTTGCGATTCCTCGGGTGTTTTTTTCATTTCCATATGAGCTCTCTAACTAAGCAACTTTTTTACGTTTATTTTCGGTAACTTTCATTTTTCCGACCCTGATCCATTGCACCAATGGAATATGTGAGGGACAAACATAAGCACAGGACCCGCATTCAATACAACTTAATACACCCAGATTATCGGCCTCATCCCATTGTGCCATTTCAGAAAAACCGGCCAGACGTGTTGGGAGCAGATTCATAGGGCAGGCTATTACACAATTTCCACATCGTATGCAGGGATATGTTTTTGTTTTATTCACTGTAGATTCTGTATTACAGACGATTCCACTGGTTGCCTTTACCACCGGTACTGACAATTCATATTGTGCGAAGCCCATCATCGGCCCGCCCATAAAAATTTCAACCGTCTTTTCGTCGAGGCCGCCACAAAAATCAATTACCGACCGAAAGGGTGTTCCGATACGGGTCAGTACATTTTTTGGTTCCTTCACACCTTCACCAGTGACAGTAACTACGCGCTCGATGAGCGGTTTTCCATCAAGAATAGCATCAGCAACTGTGAGTGCTGTACCCACATTATTGACAACCGTACCCACATCCATCGGCAATCCGCCGGTCGGAACTTTGCGCTGTACGACAGCTTCGATCAGCATTTTTTCGGCACCCTGCGGATATTTAACCTTTAAGGGAATAACTTTATAAGGCAAACTTTTAGCGGCAATCAGCTCTGACATATGTTTAACGGCATCGGGCTTGTTATTCTCTATGCCAACATAGCCGTTTTCAGTTCCCAGCACTTTCATAATAATTGCCATACCGGTCAATATCTTTTCACCCATTTCCAGCATAGCCCGATGATCTGCTGTCAGGTATGGTTCACATTCCACCCCGTTGAGAATAAAAGTATCAATCTTTTTTTCTTTTGGTGGCGCCAGTTTTACATGTGTTGGGAAGGCCGCACCGCCAAGCCCGACAATACCTGCATGCCAGATCGCATCGCGCAGTTTTTCCACCGGTGCGTTTTGCCAGTCATCAATTACCGGCATTTTTTCCCACTCATCTTCGCCGGTACGTTGGATATGAATCATTCTTACTTTCATACCCAGTGGATGTAAGAAAGAATCAACGGCTTTAACCTTACCGGTAACTGATGCATGAACCGGACTTGAAACAAATTTCTCACTTTTACCAATCACCTGACCGGTTTTAACCTCAGCACCCTTTTCAACCAGTGGTTCACCGGGAACCCCAATATGCTGTTGTAAAGGGATAAAGACCTCTTCCGGCGGCGTCATCACTTCAATAGGCTTCCGGTTAGTATAGTCCTTATGATCATGCGGGTGCACACCCTTTTTAAATGTCGGTAGTTTCAATCTACATCCCCTCTTTTAAATACATGAATCAACCCGGTATATTATGCAAATATGACGCCAAATAACCTAAGTTTCATAATTTCAACAAGTTATGAAATTTGATTCTTATATTATACTAAACAATTTTTCTCAATTTTGCGAAAATAATGATAAATAATTTACAGCTTCAGGAATTAATATCAAATAGAATTGGTGTTTGAAAGAATTATGTTTGGTAGGAGAAGGCACAAAGTTAATTCCCCTCCGGGGCTCATTATTTACTATTCTTATTTTTTTCTTTGTCACTCTATGGATCTCATGTAATAAATAAATCCCCCAATGGGGTCCTTTGGACAAAAATTCTTTAAAATTTTACATTCTTCAATCTACATTTTACATTTTATTAAAAGTCTGCATCCTGGGGCCTGACGCCTTGGTCCTTGAGCCTTGTTTCTTTATCCTTTTTGCCCTTAAATATAAATCATGTAATATTTTACTTCGCCTTTTCCGGAAAAAGTACAAATTGTGCCACATTTTTATTATCAAAATATTTTTCGGCGGTTGCGCGTATGATCTCCCGGTTGAGACCGCTTACGAATAGTTCCTCATATCTGATAATATCCCGCGGATCCCATTCATGGAAATAATATGTTTCCAGCTTATTCAACCAAAAATTATTTTCCTTTTCATTTTTTTCCCGTGCCCGGATTTGCGATTCTTTAACTTTAGTCAGATATAATTCATCAACCAGAACTGTTTTCAGGCTATCAATCTGCTCATTCACATTCCTCACCAGTTCATCCACCCGGGCAGGATCACTGCCAAATGACACAATGATACGATATGTCTGTCTCGGATAGCGGGAGCTGAATGCGCCGGCACTGACACTATATGTTCCTCCCAGATCTTCGCGTAACACCTCACGCAGTTTAATCTGCAGCACTTTTACCATAGAATTCAAAAAATAATCATTTTCTGCTGACCAATCAAAATCACCACTGTAGTGAATTTGTACCTGACTTTGCTCTTCAATTCCCTTTTTAACAACCTTTTTTATCAATCCATCCGGCGTCTCTATTCCCGTGTCCTGCCATTTTTCTTTGCGTTGTTTATCCGGCAGGGTTGCCAGGTAAGTCTCGATAAACGGTTTCAGCGAATCCGGTGTAAAATTACCGACAAAAACGAAAGTAAAATCACTGGCATCTGCAAAACGGTCTTTGTATATGGCCAGAGATTTATCCATATCCATTTCAGAGAACAATTTCTCACCCCAGGGTCTGCGCCGGAAATTATACTGTGACATGGTGACCTGGATGGTATCCTGGTATGCGGATTTTGGATTTAAATGCCGGTTCCTGATATATTCCTGAATACGATATTTATAGGAGGCAAACGCCGTGCTGTCAACACGCGGCACATAAAAATAAAGGTGAATTAATTGAAACATTGTTTCCAGATCACGAGGAGAGGCCGATCCCATGAATCCTTCTTCCAGTTCTCCGATCCAGGGTGTTACCCGTGCAATCTTTCCGGTCAGCAATTTACCTAATTCAATCATGTTAAAATCAGCAACACCTGATTGTTTAATAATTGCTGTAGCACTTACCGCGGCAACATAATCGTCGTCAGCAACCAGAGAATTCCCGCCGGGACTGGAAGCGGTGAAAATTATTTCATCGTTCTGAAAATCGGTAGGTTTCAAAATCACTTTTATTCCATTGGCCAGTTGCCATTCGGTCACATCAATCTCTTCGATATATTTTTCTCCCGTGACAGCTACCGGTTCCAATTGCTTCTCGAAAAGTGGTGTGTCTTTTAGTTTATCTTCATAGGGCGTAATATTGAAGGCCGCAACCGATACAAATACATTAGCAAGTTTTTCCTCACCAGGCAATATCAGACCTTCCTTTTCCGGCGCAGTGACAGTGATAACCCGGTTTTTTTCCATCATCCATTTTGCACCAAGTTGGTTGATTTCTTCCAGCGTAATTTCAGGTAAAAAGAATTTCTGATATTCAAATTCGAGTTCAATTCCCGGGATGGGCTCACCGGTAAAAAAATTCCGGATATACTCAGCAGCATAGCGACGCGATTCGGTTTTGTCACGTTCGGCATATGACTGTTCCATCCTGCGCAGCATACTTATTTTAGCACGATCCAGCTCGGATTGGGTAAAACCAAATTTTTTCACTCTTTCTGATTCAATTAACAATGCTTCCAAACCCGCCAGTATACCATTATCAATGACCGATGCACCCAGCGTATATGCATCCTTTGTTCTCACAAAACCACCTTTGGATGACCTGGCATATAGAAAAGGCGGTTCTGATTGCTGAATAAGTTCCTGAAATCTGCGATTTAACATTGTATTATAGAGATTTTCAGCAAGCATACGTCGATAATCGCCAATCTTACTTTCTTCTTGTATATCCAGTTTATGATATACCGTTATTGATGATCCGGTGGCTTCGGGATCCGTGGCAATGGCAAATAACGTTTCTTCATGATCAGGTAATGTATAGTTTGTGCGCTCCGGTGCATCTTCCGGAAGCGGGATATGGCCAAAATGAGTCAGGATTTTTTTTTCAATATATACCGGATCAAAGTCACCAACCGCCACAATAGCTATCAAATCCGGACGGTACCATTTTTTATAAAACCGGCGTAATGTCTCATATTCAAAATTTTCGACAATATTCATCTTGCCGATAGGCAGCCTTTCGGCATATCGGGATTCATGTAGTATTACCGGCAGAACTTCATCACGCAGCCGGGCACCTGCCCCTCTCCCCAGACGCCATTCTTCGACAATGACACCACGTTCTTTGTCAATCTCTTCATCTTCCATGGTCACCTGGTGTACCCAATCCTCCAGTATTTGGAAAGCCTTATCCATAATAGAAATGCTGTCTGTTGGAATTTGTAACATATATACCGTTTCATCAAAACCGGTGTACGCATTTAAATCCGGACCAAAACGCATACCTATCGACTCCAGATAGTCGACCAATTCGCTTTTCTTAAAATTCTTTGTACCGTTAAAGGCCATGTGTTCCAGGAAATGAGCTAATCCCTGCTGATTATCGTCTTCCAGGACCGATCCGGCATTTACTGCCAGACGTAACTCGGCCCTGTTCTCCGGTTTTTTATTCACTTTGATATAATATGTCAGACCGTTGTCCAGTTTCCCGATTTTTATAGCAGGGCTGACCGGTATTTCCGCGTCGAGTTTGAAATCCTGCGCAGGAAGCGGAATGAAAGAAAAAAGACAAAAGAAAAAAGATGAAAGAAGAATAAATAATACTTTGATTTTCATAAGAAATTGCTCCTGGATTTTTTATCGCTTAACGAAATATTTGTTGATGGGTTTCATAAATAACCCACCCCCTCTTTCCCCCTCCCTAACCCGCCTAGGCGAGAAGGTCGGATTAGGGGAGGGTCAATATTATTTTTTTTGATTGTCCGAAGGACTCCTTTGGAAGCATCTCCATTGCGTCGTTGCAGTTAAACAATCCGGCCGAAGGGCCCGTTTTACGTGTCGTGAGACCCCGTATTACGGGGGTGTTAATCCGTGGCTAATATAATTCTATGCAGACTTTTTCTTTTTGCCAACGAGTTTTACAACCTCATTCATGATTCTTACAGCAACCTCAGTTTTTTCCATCAATGGCAATTGCACAGGTTTACCACTTTTTTTAATTATTGTCACCCGATTTGTCTCACTGGCAAATGCCGCTGAATCTTCGGTCGGGTTATTTATAACAATCATATCCAGGTTTTTGTCTTTTAATTTTTTCCGGGCATTTTCATGCTCATTATCTGTTTCAAGGGCAAATCCGATAAGTATCCGGCTCCCCTTCCGTTTGCCTGCATCGCCCAGAATATCCGGATTGGCCACCATAGCAAGTTCAATCTCCTTTTTATCTTTTTTCATTTTACGAAACAGAACATTTTTACTGCGATAATCAGAGACCGCTGCATTGGCAATCATAATATCCACATCATCCAGGTTTTCAAAGACCGCATCATACATATCCTCGGCACTACCCACCGGATAGTATTCGACCCCGGGTGGTTGTGACAGATTATTTGGACCGGCTACCAATTTTACTTTTGCTCCGCGGTAGAAAGCCTCAGAAGCTAAGGCGAATCCCATCTTACCGGAAGATCTATTGGTGATAATCCTGACCGGATCAATCTCCTCTTCCGTTCGCCCGGCTGTCACTAAAATTGTTTTTCCCGCCAGATCTTTTTTAGCAGTCATAGCATATTTTAACCAGTGCAGTAAAACCGCTAAATCGGGAAGGCGGCCGGTACCGGTATATCCACAGGCCAGATCACCCTCAGCAGGGTCGATAATTATATATCCGTTTTTTGTTAATTCCTTTAAATTACTCCGGACTGCCGGATTCGCCCACATATTCGAATTCATAGCCGGTGCAATCACGGTTTTACGCCAGGCGGCAAGACACACCGTACTTAGCAGATCGTCTCCAATACCATTATTTATCTTGGCAATGATATTTGCTGTCGCCGGTGCGATCAAGACGACATCTGCCCAGTCAGCCAGATCAATATGCACAGTCGCGCTGAATTCATCATCAGGAAAAAGATTTGTATGTACTTTTCTTTCGCTAAGCGTTTCCATCGTCAGAGGTGTGATGAATTTTTGAGCAGCCTGGGTCATAATGATCTCCACTTCTGCTCCGGAACGTTTCAGTTGACGCACCAGTTCGGCACATTTATAGGCGGCGATTCCACCGCTAATCCCCATAACGATTTTTTTTCCTTTGAAACTCATATCATCACCTATTAGAAATTATTTCTTCAATCTGTTTAATTGTATGCGCCAGAGTGTCATTTATCACATTATAATCAAATTTTGATGCATAGGATAATTCCATTTCAATACGTTCCAGCCGCAGCCTGATCGTTTCTTCATCCTCACTCTTACGATTGCGCAAGCGTTTTAATAATTCTTCTTTTGAGGGCGCATTGATAAATATCAAGATTGCTTCCGGATAATTCTTTTTGATCGACAGGGCACCTTTGACATCAATATCAAACACAATCGATCTGCCTTCGGCATGCAGCTTTTCAATCACATTTTTCAAAGTACCATAGTAATTACCGTGTACTTCTTCGTATTCAACGAACTTTCCTTCGGCAATATTATTTTTGAATTGATCGGTGGTCAGATAAAAGTAATCGACACCTTCTTTTTCCTGTGGCCTTCTTTTCCTGGTAGTCGCAGAAATAGATATGACCATTTCTTCATGCTCTTCAACCAGTTTTCGTGCTATCGTTGTTTTTCCGGCTCCTGATGGTGCAGAAAGCACAACATATTTTCCATTTTTTTTCATTCCAGATTCTGAACCTGCTCGCGTAATTTTTCAATTTCCTCTTTAATACCAATAACTTTATGAGAAACGGAAACGTCCGTAGTTTTTGAGCCTATTGTATTTGATTCACGTTGCATTTCCTGTAAAATAAAGGTCAGGGACTTGCCTACTTCTGGTTTATTATCCAGTACATCACGAAACATTGTGATATGGCTTTTTAAACGGGTACATTCCTCAGTGACATCCACCCGGTCAGCTATCACAGCGAGTTCCAGCTCCAGGCGATCCTTATCCACTTCACCCTTATTGATCAAATCACTAATACGCTGATGCAATTTTTCTAATTCCTGCCGCGGATTTTTTGCCGCTGTTTTTTTAATTTCAGTAAGCGAATCTTCGATCATTTTAAGATGCTTCAGGATATCGGGTTGAATATTCCGGAATTCCTTCATGCGCATTTCATTTATATTTATAAGCGCTTCCTTAACTACTTCCAGTAATTTTTTCTCGACTTCCTC
This sequence comes from uncultured Calditrichota bacterium, assembly GCA_964445625.1. GTDB lineage: Bacteria > Calditrichota > Calditrichia > JAJRVZ01 > JAJRVZ01 > CAVXXB01. The sequence goes on along the minus strand of CAYULK010000014.1, from coordinate 1,832 downwards.
ATCATCACATTCAGACTCAGCCGGTTCCCAGAACTCCTTAAAAGCAAGTAAATGATCCAGGGTAATTTCACCGGTAATTCCTGTGCGTTTTTTAATTTGTTCTAAAAAATGATAATACTCATTTATAGAATCTTCATTGATCGAAACGCCGGCCTCACTCCCTGAAAGATCCCGGAAAAATATATTAACAGATATCTTACCACGAATAACATGCGACTTAACAAGTTCCTTTACCTTGAATTCATACGGCAAAATTATTTTAGGCATGCGTAAACCGATATCAATATATCTGTTATTCAGGTTCCGGATTTCCACAGTTATCTCAAACCGGTCATTTTTATAGGCGGCTTTACCAAAGCCGGTCATACTTCGTGCCATAAGCTTCCAATTTTATTATGTGATTTGTTTAAATTTTAGGTATATTTTCTATATTTAATATTTAATCTGACTTATTCATAGCGCAGCGGTGCTGCAATCAAAGACAAAAGAAGTCCACGGATTGCACTGATTAGCACGGATTAAAACTAAAATAATAATAATTTTTAATGAAATCCGTGTCAATTCGTGTAATCCGTGGATAAAAGTTTTTAAAATTTTGCTTAAATAACAAAGTTTTTGGTACATAAGCATAAACCACAGAGGTGTATATTTGTATATTTTGAAGTCGTTTACAATATAAGTCTTCTATTATAATGAAATTAATCAGATATAATATTTATTGTAACTATCTGTTATTATGTCATTTAAAATAACTCAGTGGTTAATTAATTAAGTTAAGTAAATCCTGTATTAAATGCAAAATGGGTAAATTTAGATAAATATTATAGTTAACTCGTTACAAAAGTAATGAGATATAGATTTTTAATTTTGAATTAGAGCAATGCATCGCAATTATTATACTTTTGCTGCACAAGCCAACTATCTGAATAAAGTTCTTGACCAGGGACGTATCTTAGCCTGTTTTACGCATCGTAAGAATGAACTTGTTCTCGAAATTGAAGCGGACGATGTTTATCTATTGCGAATTGGCATTGATCCGCAGAAACCTTACATATTGCTATATAACCAGCAGAACATTAAAGATCCCAGGATTGATTTTTTCCAATCTGTCATATCAGAGAAAATTTCCTCAATTACCATCAAACCAATTGATAAATACATACAAATTCAGACAGCGACTTTTATGATCGACGCCCAATTCTACAGTAAGTCAGCCAATATATATCTTTTTGATAATGACGGAAATATGATCAACTCATTCAAAAAAAGGGAAATAACCCGGGACAATTTCAGGCAAACCGAAAAATTGATAATCGACAGCCAATTCGATGAAGTTCTCCGGGAGTTATGCGAACAGAATCCTGAAATGTCACTCATTGATTTTATTGTTAAATTTACAGCCGGATTTAATAAGTTATTGGCACAGGAATATTGTTATCGATCCGGTATTGATGGTATGCAACAAATTGATAAAACAACTCCGGCTGAATGGCAAATATTAATTAAAAAGCTGCAAGCAATCCGTTCCGAAATTAAGACCGGCTTATCCCGGATTTACAAATTTTCAGATGGCCCGCATATATTCACTCCTGTGGCCCTGCATCATCTTGAAGATTTATGTGCGGTTCAGGAATATGATACCGTCAATCAGGGTTGGATTAATTTTATCCGGAAACAGGATAAAAACCAGATATTTGAAAAGCAGATTTCGGATGTACATTCAGTCTTGAAAAAGAGAATTGCATATCTGCAGCGCACATTAAAGAAAATTGCCGATGCGGAAATGCTGGAAAAAAGGAAACATGAGGCGGAATTGAAGGGTCATTTATTGC
>CAYULK010000013.1:0-23853 GCA_964445625.1 uncultured Calditrichota bacterium | reverse complement strand
CATGCGTAACCTATTGTTATTATTGAGCCGTTAAGCTCCAAGTGTCAAACTCAAGGTATAAGCGATGAGAAGATTTTAAGTATTTATGAGGATCGTGCTGAAAATCTATGGATCGGTACCAAGATTGGTGGTTTGAATGTACTGGATCGTAAGACCAAACGGTTTTTTAGTTATAAACATGATCCCTCGGATATCTCAAGCATTTCAAGCAATGAGATTATTACGATATATCATGATAAATCAGGCATACTTTGGGTTGGAACCGGCAATGGTCTGAATCGTGTCATGGGTGCTTACAAAGCACAGGATAAAACACAACTGCGATTCTTCCGATATTTTTCAGATCCGAATGATCCTAATAGTTTGAGTTCTAACGATATACGGTCTATTCATGAAGATGGATTGGTACCTACAATGGTCTCGACAGATTGACACCTGAAAGCGGCGAAGGTTTTTTCCATTATCAGCATAATCCGGAAGATCCCACTAGTCTGAGCAACGAACGCGTTATATCATTACACGAAGATGTCGAAGGGGCTCTCTGGGTGGGAACCTATATTGGCCTTAATAAATTTGATAAAAAAACGGGAAAATTTATCAGGTATACTAATGATCCGGCTGATCATAACAGTCTCAGTGATAACCGGATTTGGGCAATATATGAGGCAAAGGATGGCATCTTCTGGCTGGGCACCAACGGCGGGTTAAATAGAAATTTCAGCTTCTAATGACGAACAATATTTTAAGTTACGTTTTAGAGATGATGGACGTGGACTGCAAAGTGATAAATTGCGTCAAAAGGCATTGGATTCAGGAATATGGCCAAAAAATGTCATTAAAAAGTGGAGTGATGAAAAACTTTCTGATGTCATATTTTAACAGGGTATTTCGACCTCTTCGGAAGCAGACATGGTGTCCGGACGAGGGGTTGGAATGGCGATCATCAGACAAAAAATAAAAAAATATAACGGTCAGATTCGCATTGATTTTTCTGAAGGAAAATATTGTGAGTTTATTGTAGTTATCCCTATTAATTAGCTTGGATAATTAATACCGCTGTAAACAGTGCTGACTAAAGTTTAAAGTGAACTAAAGTGCCTAAAAAAATTAATCCACGGATTTCACGAATTAAAAATAAATAATATTAAAAATCCGCGGAGATCCGCTCTAATCTGTGTTCATCCGCGTGCCATAAATATCGTTGCATCTTTGCAATATATATTCTCAAAGAGTAAAAAAAAGTTGACATAAACATTTTTCATTTCTATAATTGTATAAACAATTAGACAAATGGATAATATGGTGATTGTTGACCGAAATAGTCCCATCCCGCAATACTTTCAGTTACAGACCTGGTTGATCGAACAAATCGAACAGGGCGTGTTCAAAGCTAGCGACAAAATTCCCACTGAAGAAGAGTTCACTCAGTTAACAGGGTTAGCACGTGCAACTATTCGTCAGGCCGTCCAAAATCTTGTCAATATGGGGTACCTGGAACGAAAAAAAAGACTGGGTACATTTGTAATTAATGGAAAGTTGGATATTGACAAAAAAACGATTATTGGAATGATCATCCCCGATATTAGAAGTGGATACGCCCCGGAATTAGCCCGTGGGGCAGAGGACGAAGCAGCAAAAAATAAACATAGTCTTATATTGTGCAATTCGGATGATCTTTTTACCAGCGCCGAATTTCATGCAAACCGTCTTATTGATCATCATGTGAGTGGGGTGATTTTTGTCCCTACAGCCGCTTCAGATACAAAAAATCGTCTGATCATCGAAAAACTTATGCGGAATGATATACCCGTTGTACTGGCTGACCGAACCATTCCTGATCTAAAGGTAGATCACATCACTACAGATAACTTCCAGGGTGCTTATACCCTTACTGAATATTTAATTCGTAAAGGACATAATAAAATCGCAATGATACTGAGTACACTCTTTAGTACCGAAAGAGAGAGGTTGCGTGGTTATAAGCAGGCTTTGACTGACCATGGTATCCCTGTAGACGAATCCATTATACTGACAGATAATTCTCCCTTTATTGAAATGCGCTATCTTAATTATGCAAAAAAATTATTAAAAAGGCCAAATGATTTAACGGCAATATTTGCTGGTCATGACCGGATCGCCCTGCAATTTTATTTAGCGGCAAATGAACTGAATATCAAATTTCCGGATGATATTTCGCTTGTCGGATACGATGATTTGCATTTCACCACAATATCATTAACTACCATGCATCAACCCATATATGAAATGGGTGTCGAGAGCATGAAACTTATTTTGGCTAGAATTCGGGGAGAAAAAAAAGAACCGCAAAAGATCAAGTTAAAGTCCTACCTGATTGAGAGGTCGTCCGTTAAACAGGTAGGTACATAAAGATAAAAATGTTAAAGGAAATTATTACAGAAATGGAGGAAACATAATGAGAACTGTTAATCTTGTCGCAGATTGGGATCCGAAACCCGATTTTAAATTGGGCTCAAAAGATATTGAGGGAAAACTGACATATCTGGGGAGTAAGGTTTGGCGGAATCCACATTGCGAAATTATCGAAAAGGACGTCCCTAAACCGGGTCCAACAGAAGTGCTGATCGAAGTACAGGCATGCGGCATCTGTGGAAGTGATGTACATATGCGTCAGAGTGACGATGATGGGTATATGTTTTATCCGGGCCTAACCGCATTTCCTGCTACCTTAGGACATGAGTTTTCTGGTAAAATCGTGGAATGTGGACCCCGGGCCATTAATAAAAGAACCGGTAAAAGATACGAACTTGGCGAGGCCGTATGCGCTGAGGAAATGATCTGGTGTGGAAATTGTAAACCATGTGCTGACGGATTTCCTAACCACTGTGAAAATCTTCAGGAAATTGGCTTTTCGATTGATGGAGCCTATGCCAAATATATCAAAGTCGATGCACGTTATCTTTGGAGTCTTGAATTGTTGCGTAAAAAATATGGTGAAGAAAAAATGTGGCAATTGGGTAGTCTGGTTGAGCCCACATCGGTTGCCTATAATGCCGTTATAGAGCGTGGCGGTGGTATCCGGGCCGGTGAGAATGTTCTGATCCTCGGTGGGGGCCCTATAGGCGCTGCGGCCTGTGCTGTTTTAGGTAAATCCGGAGCCACATCGGTTATCCTTTCAGAGCCTTCAGCTCCAAGAAGAGAAATGGCTTTATCGATGGGAGCTACCCACGCAATCGATCCGATGGAAGTTGACGTGCCAGAGGCTGTACTCGATATTACTAATGGGATGGGAGCAGGAATTATCCTGGAAGCAACAGGTTTACCCAGTATCGTATGGAAGGACATTGAAAAGATCATCTGGGAAGGTCGGGCTGTGAACACGACGGTCGTTCTTGTCGCCCGTGCAGATGACAGAATCCCGTTAAACGGGGAAGTCCTTCAGGTGAGACGTGCAAGTATTGTCGGAGCGCAGGGACATTCGGGCCATGGTACTTTTGCCAATGTCATCAGTGCTATGTCTGCAGGAATGGATGTTTCTCCTCTGATCACAAAAAAAATTAGTCTGGATGAAGCAGATGAAAACTGTGTGATGCTGCAGACGGACCGCGATGAGGTAAAAATTACAATAACAGATTTTGATTAATATATAAAAAGGAGATAATAATGGGAAATTGGTTAAAAACAAACCGTGACGACCTTTTTTTTGAAGATACGTCTGTAGGCAGACTGAAAAAAAAGATATGGGAAGCCTCCGATGATGAAATTTCACAGATTCTTGATGATTACAGCATTCCAACCCCCTCTGAACTGGCCAAACCCGGCACGTACATTCAAACAACAATTCGGCATCAGGTAGTAGAAAACCGCAAAAAGAATGATATCCTTTTCATCCCTATCGGTTGTACGGAATTACATGGGCTGCATACAGTCACTGCGCTGGATACTTTTATGGTCACCCAAATTCTTGAAGGCGTGCGTAGAGTAACAGCCAAACGCGGCAATCCGGTAAACCTTACCTGGACACCCCTGAATTTTGGCGGTCATCCGCATCACCATATTGGTATGCCGGGAACGATCCATCTGGAAGATGAAGTCGTCAAGCGAATATTAATCGATGTGATGGTCGGATTCTGGAATGATGGTTTCCGCAAGATAATCCTGATCAATAATCATGGCCACCAGTGGCTTCTTGAAGCAGCCATACAGGAATTACAGAAAACCTGGAATTTGCCGGGCATTTTCCGTGTAATCGACTGGCATCGTTCCGTACGTGAGTTTTTCCGCACCAAGGAAAGAGGCGGGGATTGGGTTGATAATTTTGTTCATGCTGATGAAGCCGAAACTTCGGTAATGCTATTATTAGAGCCTAAATATGTGGAAATGCATTATGCTGAAGAAACCAAAGTGGAAGGATATCTGCCAGATGGACATTTTGATAAAGCAGTTGATCCTTTTGCCCGGCCTAGTAAATGGTCCGAAGGCCAGGGACATTTCCCAACAGAAATGGGATCGATACCGGAAGGTGTTGTAGGGCGTCCTACACTAGGTGATGCAAAAAAAGCCAGACGAACCATTGCAGCTATTTTATCATATTTAACCCTTGTCCATGATGAAATATCGGAAGCATTTCCTTCCGGAAAAGTTCCGCCGATTGAGGAAACCACAATGAGGACAGAAAAGGAAATGGAACCTTATTTGAGGGAACCATTTACCGATGGCTGGCGGCCTATATATGCGATAAGAAAAATGGGTCTGTAACAAAATGAAATTAAGTATTGTTGTGTCTACACAGCCTGCCTCTTTTTCTGCCCTTGCCTATAAGGGCCGGGTGGCGGAAAACATCAAAAAGATAAAAGATCTGGGATATGACGGCGTAGAATTGGCAGTACGTGATCCCGGGTTGTTGAATTTGGATGAGTTACATAATATCCTGTCGGAAAATGATCTGCCTGTCCCTGCAATAGGGACCGGGCAGGCATTTGGAGAGGAGGGATTGTCTTTCAGCAGTAAAGACGCCGGTATAAGAGAAAAAGCGATTGATCGGATAAAATCCCAGATCAGTCTGGCAATGTCGCTTAACGCTGTTGTTATCATCGGGCTGATACGCGGGAAACGGGAAGATGAAATTGATGAACAACAAACGGAATCGTGGCTGATCGCTGCTTTAAGAATCTGCGCGGAAGAAAACGATACTGTAAAATTAGCGATAGAACCGGTCAATCGATATGAATCAGACCTGGTAAATACGGTATCTGAAGGACTGCAATTAATTGAGAAAGTGGATCGGAAAAATGTCGGGCTTCTTCTTGACACGTTTCATATGAATATCGAAGAACCATCGATTCTTGAGAGTATTCGTATGAGTAAAGATCATCTTTTTCATTTTCATATTGCAGATTCAAACCGATGGTATCCCGGTGCAGGACATATTGATTTTGGCAAGATACTGGAGACACTCACTCAGATTTCTTATCAGGGTTTTATCTCGGCAGAAATTTTACCATTACCCGATTCTGATTCTGCTGCCATTGAGACGGCTAAAAATATGCGGGCATTGGTTTCTTGAAATGAAAAAAAATACCATCTTATCGGTTCGCGGGGTCAGTAAAATATTCCCTGGTGTGATCGCCCTTGATTCTGTGGATTTTGATCTGAATATTGGGGAAGTACATATTCTGCTGGGGGAGAACGGTGCCGGAAAATCCACTTTGGTGAAAATACTCAGCGGTGCCTATCAGAAAACCGGCGGAACGATATTGCTCGAAGGAAACGAAATTGAAATTAAGACGCCCAAACAGGCACAACAAATGGGTATAGGTATTATCTATCAGGAATTTAATCTGATCCCCTATTTAACGGTGGCAGAAAATATTTTTCTCGGTCGGGAACCGGTATCTTTGATCGGTATTATAGATAGAAAAAAAATGTTCGACGATGCTCATAATATTCTGAGTGATCTGGGTGTAAAAATCAATCCGGATAGTACGATTAAGAATTTAGGTGTCGCCGAACAACAAATGGTGGAAGTAGCAAAGGTTCTTTCACTCAATGCCCGTATTTTGATTATGGATGAGCCAACGTCCGCACTGACCGAGAGTGAAATAATAGAGTTGTTTAAGACGATCAAAAGACTGAAAAAAAAGAGTGTCTCTATTATCTATATTTCTCATCGCCTTAACGAGTTGTTTGAAATCGGTGACAGAGTTACTGTGTTGCGGGACGGTAAAAATATCGCCACAAAGACTATTTCTAATACCACCGAACAAGATCTGATCCGAATGATGGTTGCCAGAGAACTTACAGAGCAGTATCCCCGGAAATTTGTTTCACCGGGTAGAGAAGTAATAAGAATTGAGAATCTCAATGCCGGAGATGTCTTAAAGAATATCAACTTTTCTATTCGAAAAGGGGAAATAGTCGGTATTGCCGGGCTTCTGGGCGCCGGTCGTACTGAACTTGCCAGAGCACTGTTTGGCGTGGATAAAATAAAACAGGGCCGGATCATTATTCATGGCATACCGGAAAAAATTAACTCACCACGAAAAGCAATTAGTTTGAAAATGGGATTCCTGACGGAAGATCGAAAAAGGCAGGGGTTGGTGCTTAATCTTTCACTAAAGGATAATATTTGCCTCCCGGGTGTTCAGAGGTTTTCCAGATTTGGTATTGTCAGTGGGAGCAAGGAGAATGAAGCGGTAAAAAAGTATGTCCGTGAATTACAGATTAAAACACCGGGATTATACCAGAAAGCCATGTATCTGAGTGGCGGCAATCAGCAGAAAGTGGTTATGAGCAAATGGCTTTGCACGGAAGCAGACATCCTCATTTTTGACGAGCCAACCCGGGGAATTGATGTGGGTTCAAAAGTTGAGATTTATAAACTGATGAACGATCTGACAGCTGAAGGAGTTGCTATTCTCATGATTTCATCAGATTTGCCGGAAATTTTGGGTATGAGTGATCGTATACTGGTGATGCATAATGGCAGAATCACCGCGGAATACGCTTCACAGGAAGCAACCCAGGAAAAAATATTGCACAGTGCCCTTGGAGCAGCCTGATTGTGAAGGGAAAAGATTTCATAATACACAATGCCCGCCAATTTGGTACTTTAATCGGGTTGATCGTGTTATGTATTATTCTTTGGATTCTCACTCCCCATTTTTTTACAGTATCTAATCTGCTGAATGTTACCCAGCAGACGGCTATAAATGCAATAATTGCCGTCGGCATGACATTTGTAATAATTACAGCAGGCATTGATCTTTCTGTTGGTTCTATCATGGCTTTCTCCGGTGTGGTGCTGGCCAGCGCCTTAAATGCCGGTTTACCCATACCGCTGGCTATATTTATCGGTTTAGGAGTTGGATTACTATGTGGTTTGGTAAACGGTTTACTGATCACCTACGGAAATTTACCGCCATTTATCTCTACATTGGGCATGATGAGTGTTGCCCGTGGTGCGGCACTCTTATATACGCAGGGGAGACCTATTTCAGGGTTTACCGGGGATTTCCGTTTCCTCGCGGTCGGCGAAATCTTAGGTGTGCCGGTACCGGTAATAATTATGATTATAGTATATTTGATTGCCCATATTCTACTGACCAGAACAAAGCTGGGTCGCTATACCTATGCAATCGGTGGCAATGAAGAAGCAACGCTTCTATCAGGTATCAGTGTCAAACTTTATAAAACCATTGTCTACGGATTGTCTGGTCTCCTGAGCGGATTGGCGGCAATAATTTTGACAGCCAGATTGAATTCTGCTCAACCGATAGCCGGAATTATGTATGAACTGGATGCTATTGCAGCTACAGTTATCGGAGGCACCAGTTTGCTGGGCGGGGAGGGGCGAATCGTTGGCACGTTGATCGGGGCGCTGATTATGGGAGTCCTCAGAAACGGGCTGAATTTGCTGGGCGTATCATCATTTATTCAACAGACAGTGATTGGAGCCGTTATTATAATTGCTGTTTTGGTTGACATGGCTTTAAAAAAACAACGAACCTAAAAATATGCTAGGATAAAACTATGACCTGGATAAAGATAATACTGATTATTATACTTACTATATTCTCAACTATATGCTGTCAAAGGGGTGAAAAAGCTAATACGGATGGACCAACTGTTGCTTTGGTGATGAAAACTCTTAACAATCCCTTTTTTATCGATATGCAAAATGGTGCTGAAGAGCAGGCACGAAAATCAGGTCTTACTTTAACAATCCAGGCAGCGGAACGAGAAGTTGATGTCGAAAAGCAGATGCAGATCATTGAAAACATGATCCAGACCGGGGTTGATGTTATCTGTGTGACACCCAGTGGTTCGAAAGAAATAATACCGGCTATTGTTAAGGCAAATCAGGCAAATATTCCGGTAATTATTGTAGATACAAGAGTAGATTCGTTGTCTCTTGCAGAAGCAGAAGGAAAAATTGCCACCTTTATCGGGTCGGACAATTTTGAAGGGGGTAGAATTGCCGGCGAATATATTGCCAAAAGACTGCACGGCAAGGGGAAAATGGCAGTTCTGGAGGGAATTCCAGGTCATGAAACAGGGGATGCCAGATTAAATGGTCTGCATAAATCGGTTGATGCAAATAGTGGCATAGAGATTCTGACTTCGCAAACAGCTAATTGGGAAAGAGATCAGGGTTTTAATGTATTCCAAAATATTATGCAGTCTTATCCCGGTATTCAGGCACTATTCGCCTGTAACGATATGATGGCCTTAGGTGCTGTTGAAGCGATAACGGCAGCCGGCAAAACAGAGCAAATAATTGTTGTCGGATTTGATGCCATCGGAGACGCACGGGAGGCTATCCGGACAGGTAAAATGGATGGTTCCATTGCCCAACATCCATATGATATGGGACGACTAGCTATTGAAAATGCTAAAAGGATTATTGACGGCAAAACGATTTCCTCCTATATCCCGGTAAGCATTGATCTGATCACAAAAGAAAAGTTAGAGGGTTTATCTGATTAATTCATAGTGCAGCATCCCGATTTAATTGGGACAAACAAAAAAAGTCCACGAATTGACACGGATTTCATTTAAAAATTATTATTATTTTAGTTTAATCCGTGCAAATCAGTGTAATCTGTGGATAAAAGTTTTTTAAATTTTTGATAAAATAACAAAATCTTTGGCAGTAATAGCATAAAATGAAAATATCCTCACAAAATAATCTGGAAAAATGGCAGCAGGCACTTTGGCATAAACTTAAGCATAAAGTACGCTGGGATGACATTACATTACAGCTGTATAGTACAGCGGCATGTATCTATGAAATTACGCCACTGGCAGTGATCATTCCGGAGAATGAAGATGATATCCTGACTGCAATAAATATCTGTCGCCATTATGATATACCTGTTCTGCCAAGGGGGGCAGGATCCAGCCTGGCCGGAAACGCCGTCGGCCGGGCAGTTATTCTGGATCTGACCCATCATTTTCAGAATATGGAATATATTTCTGAAGAGCGGATAAAAACCGGGGTAGGTGTTATCCTTAATCATCTGCAGGACTTTCTGAAACCCTATAACAAGAAATTTGCTCCTGATCCCGGTAGTGGCAATGTCTGTGTCATTGGTGGTATGCTGGGTAATAACAGCGGTGGGCCGCACACAATTTTGCACGGTAATATGTATAAACATGTACATGAGATCACTGTCCTTTTGGCAAATGGCAAACGATTTCAGGCAAAAAACATTTTTCTTGACGAAATCGATAAATTGGATGATTTTCATCGACCGTATTATAAAAAAGTTCAGCAATTGCTAGCAGACCATGCTGGAAAAATAGAGAAGAATCGACCAAAGGTTACAAAAAATGCATCAGGTTATCAGGTTTGGGATATCCTGACCCGGGAGCGGCTAAATCTGGCGTCCTTATTTGTCGGAAGTGAAGGAACACTCGGGGTTTTTACCGGGACAGATTTAAAAATTGTTCCCTTAAGTAAAAAAAGAGGAATAATATCGTTTTATTTCCAGGATCTTGAAGACATGGGCAAAGCGATTAAGATCCTGCGGGAACTAAATGCCTCCGCTGTCGAGTTTGTTGATCAATCGTTTATCCGCCTGGCTTTAGAATATCAACCGGAACTCAAAAAATTCCTCCCGGAAGGTGTACGTTATTTGTTATATGTCGAATTTGAGGGCTCCGATGAACAGTCGATTCATTCTCTTTTTTCTCAAGCCGTGGATCATATTGTTAAACAGAATGAACTGGGTCAAAACGGTGCGTATTCAACTGACGAGTCTGAAATAGAGCAAATATTACGTGTTCGCAAAGCAGCAACAGTTATTCTAAATAAAATTGAAGGGCAGGACAAACCACTCCCCTTTATTGAGGATGCCGCTATTCATCCCGATCAGTTTCCTGATTTTTTGCATGACGTGGCAAAATTGTTGGAAAAATATGATTTCAAATTTGTTGTATTTGGTCATGCCGGTGACGGCAATCTTCATATTCGTCCATTACTCAATTTAAAAGATCAAAAAATTGCTGATCTGATTGAGCCGTTTATGGAGGAGTTTGTTGATCTGGTGATTAATTATAATGGGTCACTGTCGGCAGAACATGGGGATGGTCGTCTTCGCACCCCCTATCTGGAAAAAAGTTTTCCGGATTTAATGCTCCTTTTCCGGGAAATCAAAAACATTTTTGATCCATCAGGGATAATGAATCCGGATATAATCGTTCCAAAAACACCTGTGCCATGGAACTCCAATTTACGCTATGATCCTGATTATACATACCATGAAACTGACTCACAAATAGATCAGGAAAAATGGCGTCTGGAGATTGAAAAATGCCATGGCTGTGGCACCTGCCGGGAATACTGTCCGGTGTTTGTTGCCACCGGTGAGGAGGAGGCCACTGCCCGTGCAAAGGCCAATATTCTGCGTGGAATTATCTCAGGAAAAACACCGGCGACTATAATAGATGATAAACGTTTTTATAAAATCATGGATTACTGTTTGAATTGTGGCCAATGTTTAACGGATTGTCCGACCAGTGTTGATATTCCCGGAATGGTTGTCCTGGCAAAGGAAAAATTACACCAAAAACAATCTTACAAAATAAATGAAAAGATTTTGCAGAACGGTCGGTTAGTCAGCAAAATGGCATCCCTGACAGCATCATTAACAAACCGGATACTCGGTCTGGGATTTATCCGCTCTATTATGGAACTAGTTGTCGGAATTGATAAACGCCGTGATTTCCCAAAATTTAAAAAACATACAATAGCAATTTCATCAAAAGAGGAAACGATTATACCCGCTGAGAAAAAAGTAGTTCTGTGGAGCGGGTGTTCAGCACAGTATAATGACCCGGCAGGAGAACATGAACTGAGTATTAAACTCTTGGAAAAGTTAGGATATGATGTAATTATACCTTCCTGGCGGTGTTGTAATATTGCAAAAATTTCCTATGGTAATTTTAAAGATACCCGGAAGGATATGGATTTCAACATCAAAATTTTACTTCCTTATGCAGAAAAAAAAGTACCGATTATATTTACCAGCGCATCCTGTGGATACGCATTTATCAAGGAATATGTAAATTATTTTCCGGATCATGCCGATCTTCATGGAATTGCAGAAACTTCAATTGATATCCATGATTTTTTGATGAATGCTTATCAACGGGGAGAATTTACTGAAAAATTTTCACCGGTGCCGATGCGTATTATATATCATGATCCCTGCCACTTGAAATCACAACAAAATAAATACGGCCCTGCCGATTTACTCAAACTGATTCCTGAATTGGAATTGGTGGATGTTGATGACAGTTGCTGTGGAATTGCCGGAACCTTTGGTATGAAAAAAGAAAACTATGATTTATCAATGAAAATAGGCAATCCGCTGTTTTCACAAATAAATGAGGCTACTCCGGAAAGGCTGGTTTCTGGGTGTGGCACCTGTCAGATACAATTGCAAAAAGGCACCGACATCGAGACGATCCACCCAATTGTGTTATTATATCAATCCTATGTAAAAAAAGAAAATAGCCTGGATAATTAAAAAAAATAAAATTTAAGGTGTAAGTAACATATAATCAACGATTTAATCCCCGCTTTGCACTGGGTGTTGCAGAATTATGAAATCAGCACCAAAATGTCATCCCTGTCCCTTTTGTCATTCCTGCGAAAGCAGGAATCCATTAAACATATGGGATAAGTAATTGTTATATAATGGATTCTTCCCGCTCTATAAGCGGGACGGGACTGACAATTTGTGAGAAAGGCACAGTAATATTGTTTAATATTGTGTATACTTCAACGGCCTGAGCAAATGGGGCTAGAGGGTTGTTTTAAATGTAATCTTTTGAAATATGTCAATGTTTTTTAAACGTATTGAATAAGGAGGTTGACTTGGATAAAACGAAAAACTTAAAATTCGGTGTGATTGGTGCCGGGCGGATCGGTAAAATCCATATTGAGAATTTGGCCCATCGTATACCTGGAAATGAGGTGACAGCAGTTGCCGATGTGTTTGAAGAAGAATTACAAAATGTTGCCCGACAGTATAATATCTCTCTGGCCGTGCAGGATTATAAGGAAATTATTGAAAATCCCGAAATTGATGCGGTGGTAATCTGTTCTCCAACCGACACCCATTCACAAATCATTCAACAATCTGCTATAGCAGGAAAACATGTGTTTTGTGAAAAACCGATTGATCTGTCTCTGGCAAAAATTACTAAAACCATAAAGGTCACAGAAAATGCCGGCGTGAAATTTCAGGTTGGTTTTAACCGACGTTTTGATCCGAATTTTTTTCAAGTATATAAGACGGTAAAAGCAGGTAAAATTGGCAAGCCTCAGGTGCTTAAAATTACCAGTCGTGATCCGGCACCACCCCCTCTGGACTATTTGAAAGTATCAGGCGGTATGTTTCTCGACATGAGTATTCATGATTTTGATATGGCGCGCTATCTTATGGATTCGGAGGTGGTTGAGGTCTATACCAGTGGAAAGGTTCTTGTTGATTCTGTCTTTGAGCAGGCAGGAGATGTAGATACGGCTATAACTATTCTCAAATTTGAAACAGGAGCAATCGGAACGATTGATAACAGCCGTCAGGCTGTATATGGTTACGACCAGAGGGTAGAAGTATTCGGCTCTGAAGGAATGGTGACTGTAAAAAATATTACGCCGGATAGCCATGTATATCTGAACAGGGAAGGTACACATAGCGCACTACCGCTCAATTTTTTTATAGATAGATATACGGAGTCGTATTTAAAGGAAATGGAGGCGTTTATTGATTGTATTAGAAATGATCAACTTCCCAGTATCTCGGGCAAGGATGGTCTTTTATCGGTGATTATCGGTATGGCAGCCAAACAATCTTGCCAGGAGAACCGTCCGGTGAAACTCAGCGAAATATATGACTATAAAGATTGATATGTTATTATCAGTATGGATTTTGGGAGATCATAAATTATGATAAAGATATAGATACAATAGCCGTGATCACACCGACCAGTGCGCATAAAGAAATTGTCATCGATGCCCTGAAGGCAGGAAAACCGATCTTTTGTGAAAAACCCATATCAGTCTCTATGCTATTATAGCCAAAAACTTTGTTATTTCCAACGGATCGCCGTGGCGATTAGCAAAGTTTTACAAAATGGATATACTCAATTAACGCAAAGATCGCAAAGGTTATTAACCACCCCGTAAAACGCGGTAAACCGAACGCCCCCCGTAACACGCGGCAGGCCGAAACACACTGAACTTTTTAAATATAATATTTATTTTTTTCGGTGATATTCGGTGGTTAATGAATTATTTTGATTGCAGCATGGTGCTGCGATATGAATTAGAGAATTTAAATCTAAAAAATATTCCATAAATGAAAGCATTGTTCGATGAAAACATCATTACGGTCCTGCCCAAAAAGCATATATATTTACTCCATATTAGTGTTTGGTTTCTTTTGTCCGTTTTTAACCATGGCCCAAACAGGAGGTATCACCTCAAGCAATTTTGGTATACAGCAGGAGGCACTAAAGGTTTATATAGATTATGCAGAAAGTGATAATACAGAACGCTATCTGCGGAGTGAAATTTCCTTCGCCAGCTTTGTACGTGATCCGCATCTGGCCCAGATTCATGTCCTGATCACCGATCAAAAAACCGGTAGCGGCGGCCGTAAATTTAAAATCAGTTTTATTGGTCAGGAAGAATTCAGTGGTCAGGATCAGAATTTATACTATATCTCACCACAATCAGATACGGATGACCAGAGGCGGGAAGGATTGGCAAAAGTTATAAAGATGGGCCTAATGCCTTATGTATCACAAACATCAGCAATGAATCAAATTCAGATTAACTTTAACACCGATAAGTTTAAATCACTGGATGAAAAAATTTATGATTCATGGGATTTCTGGATTTTTTATATCGATTTTGGCGGGGGATTTAACGCTGAAGAGAGTCGTAATGCGTACACTATAACCAGCTCAGTGAATGCAGATCGTATAACGGATCTGTGGAAATCGCGCAATTCATTCAGGTATTTCTACGAAGAGGAAAATTTCACCGATGATGGTGAATCGCTTAAAAGCACATTAAAATCCTGGAAAGAGGAAAGTTCTGTTATATTGAGTTTGTCAAATAAATGGTCTGCAGGAGTGTTCGGGGATGTCTATTCCACAACCTTTCGAAATATAAAATTAGGATTTAGTTTTGCATCTGGAATTGAATATAACATTTTTCCCTGGTTTGAATCCGAAAGAAAAGCATTCACATTTGGATATCAGATAGGGTATTCTTACTTTAATTATTTTGAAGCAACTCTTTTTGATAAGATAGAAGAGAATCTTCTGTTTCATTCCTTCACGTTGGAGCTTGAGATGACTCAACCGTGGGGAGAAATAGATCTTGAGTTAGAGGCACAGCAATATCTCGAACTTAAAAATACATACAGTCTGAAAATGGATGTTGAATTTGCTTTTCGCATTTCCACCGGGTTGGAATTTATTCTTGAATCAAGAATGGAAAGTATCCACGATCAGTTCTATTTACCCAAGGGTGATGCCACTATCGATGAGATCCTGTTGAGGAGAAGGCAGTTGGCAACAACTTATGATATTGGTCTTGCTTTTGGATTTAGGTATACCTTTGGATCAATCTATAATAACATTGTCAATCGACGAATGTAAATATAACATGGGAGATTACAAAATGCACAAGCGCAAACTTATATCACTTGTAATTTTAAGCATATTGGTACCTATATATACAACAGCGCAGATTGTCGAAAAAATTGGCACATGGCGCGTGGAAGCCGGTCCCCCGGGAAATGAGTTTTATCAAGCGTCCCGGATAAATCACAAACCACCATCAGAGGCGGTGCTTCGATACGCCAGGATATTTGTACCTCAACTGAAAGTAACGGATTGGGAGCTGGATGACGATGAGTACGAAATCAGCTGTATACTGGGTGACGAGGAGTATAAGTTCGATGTCACGCCCCGGGGCGAGTTGATTGAAATGCAGTACGAAAATGATGCAGCAAATATCGACGAAGAGGCAGATGGGCTTGTGCTGCGCGGCACAAAGAAGAGTATCACAATCAGCGAGATCCCCGACAAGTCGCTGGCGACGCTTGCCGAAGTCTACCCTGATCTGAAGCCGGACCAGGCGTGGACCGCCGAGACGATTGCCGGACCCCGGTACGTGATTCAAATTGGTGAAATGGCGTTTTATGCGCGACCCGACGGGCAGATTCAGGCCGGCAGGCGAATAGATGATGGCGGGTTAAATGAGATCACCCCACCGACAAAAAGGGATGAAAAGGTATTTAAGGCCAGCCTTGAGAAACTCCTGGGCTCGTACCGAAAGTACTTCAACTTTGAGAATCAGATGAAGAAACTGGGCAAGAACCCCAATAGCGCAGACGGCAGTTACCGCTACGTAGTTATGGGCGACAGCCGCTCCAACCGGGACCTCTGGTCAAATATGGTGAAGCATATCGACACCCTTGTTCCGAAACCGGCCTTTGTTATAAACTCCGGTGACATCGTACCGAGAGGCTATGCCCAAGAGTTTCATGAATACTATATACCGCCCCTGCTGAATACAGAGATTCCGTTTTTTGTTGCAATTGGTAATCACGAAACCGGCGACGATGATATGGCACACGAGTATCGCTATTTGTTTGGAGACAAGTCTTTGAACTATTACTTCGACTATGGTCAAGCCAGATATGTTTTTATTGATAATACCTCTATCGCCGGCTCCCCTGAAAGAACTCTGGAGTGGCTCGACAAGACTCTTGCGGAGACACCGCAGGGGTATTACAAGTGTGTAGCCGCCCATAAGCCGCCAAAGAATATTGATAAGTGGGCCTATCACGCCTGGGGTGATGAAGAATCAAAACTCTTTACCGGTTTGATGACTAAACACCACGTCTCCGAGGTCTATCTGGGACATATTCATGCATATTCGACTGCAAAGCATGGCGGGGTCAACTATACCATCAGTGGCGGCGGCGGCGCGGGATTGCATGACCGTTATGGCCCCGGGGGCAACGTGCACCACTATATTATATGTGATGTCGCGCCGGATGGCATTGTAAAACAGAGGGTTGTACGCTTCTACGATACCACGAAAAAGGATTAACTTCATGAGTATCATATGATACTATTTACTATAGCGACAAATGTCGTTATTTTATCAATACCATTTTCTTCACCTGGTGAATGCCCTCACCAATCAGGCGGTAAAAATATACACCGCTGGCAACCGGTAAACCTTGCCGATTGATGCCGTTCCACTGCACCTCGTGATACCCGGATTTCATGTTTTTATTGATCAGGGTGGTTATCTCCTGTCCTAAAATATTGAAAATCTTCAGGCTTACGAGTTTATTATTACCTTCTTCAGGAATACCAAATTTTATCGTCGTGTTTGGATTAAACGGATTTGGATAGTTCTGAAGCAGTTTATATGATACCGGAATAATCTGAGGGGCAAAGTTGGCATCCATCGTAGCATATAATAAGAATTTGTGGTTTTCAGATGAAGATGTGAATTCGAAAACATTTCCTTCGCTCAGATTTATTACTTTTTCATCAATCTGATCCACCAGATACAAATAAACTCCGGATTCCTCACTCCATTTCTTCCAGCTGAGTGTGTGCCTTTTACCGGCGCTGCTGCTGGAGACATTGAATCGCCATTTCTTAACTTCTCTCAAATCCGTGAATGGTTTGCGCAGATCCTGCGTAATATTGCCTTTTTCAGATGAAAAATAAGCTGAACAATAATCATCCAAATGCGGTGGTTCATAAATCGGCAAACCGGCATCAGCTTCGCTTATCCCAATTACATTTCCGGCATCACGGTGTTTGTCATTAGCCACATTGAATGATAGTTGCCAGTCATTGGCGATATAAGTTTTCTTTGCCAGGTTATTAGCATCTGCAATATCAGCGGTTGATGAGTTCTGAATATTAACATATGCCGGGAAGGCCGGTATTCTGGAATAAACCAGGGTGACTTCCTGATTTGCATGTATCCAATATCCACGCCATGGACTGGCAATTGTTGTATCAATCATGCTCCACTCATATCCGGCATCAAGTTTTATTGAACGATACCAGTATATGGATGGGGAAAGATAATTTGAAAATACTTCATCTTTGGGAATTTCAATATCACTTCCGGGTTTTAGGTATTTCAAATCACCAAGATTAAGGTGATAGCCGGATGGTACACCGATCTGATTCCAGCCTTTCACAAGAGTCAGATGGACTGAGTCTGCATCCTCGGTCGAAACAGATAATCCGGATATATCAAGTTTCCGTGCCCGGAAACTCAATATCCAGAAACCCTGACCTGCCTTTAATATTGAATCAGTATATGAAACATATTGCATATTATCATTATCCCAGCGGAGCACAAGTGCTGTCGAATCCGCAACAAACTCGTTTAACTCGATGTTTTGCTCCCGTGGGAAACTTGCCAGATACCAACTATATTTCAATACAGGAATTGCTGATGCATTTACTATTATCCGCTGATCAAATCCTTGTTTTAGAAAACCATTACTATCCGGATCAAATACCCACAATTCAAAATGGTACAAGCCATCCGGTAGAGGATAAAAATCTACCGATCCGAGTGGAATATTGTCTTCTCTTTTAATCTCTATGACACCGGTTGTGGTAATCCGGCTGAATTTATATCTTGCCCGCAGATCCTCTGTCGGTGTTCCATATCTCCAGCTAAATTTTTCTACGGTGTCATTGGCAGTGAAATTAAAATGTAAGGCAGAAAAGCGATGTTGATGTATTGTATCTGGTTGTGAGAGCATGATTATCTTTGGTACATCATGATCAAACAGAATGTTCATAGTCAAATTAATTTCACTGAGTGGCAGATCAGGTTGATTAGTCAGGAGCCGCAATTTAACGATGTGTGGTCTATCCTCCATTGATTTATTGGGAAACATCTGATATGGGACATTTGCAGAATCACCAGGGGCGACTTTTATCAGACCGGTATCTGCAGCAAACCACTCGTCCATTGATTTGTCAGCTGTATAGTGAAATTTAAAAATCAACGTACCGCCACCATCATTATTTACCCTTAGGGATTTGAATAATGTGTTACCCGGTGGAACATGCTCGACCCGATCTGAAAAGTCGAACGTGACTTGCGGTGCAAGAGTCGTGGCAACTACTTTTACCGGCTCGGAATATATTCTGAAGCCCGGATCGAAGTAGTTGAAAATCGTGATATAATATGTTTTGGCAATTTTTAATCTTTGTATTGTCACCTGCACCGGAGCGTCAAGAGCAAAAGTAGTATCAATAAAATTTTTCGCGATATCCGCATCCGTTACCGGGGCAATTGTGCTCCAGATAATTCTGGTTGCGGTATAAAAGGCGCTGAATTCATTCTTCCACTCAAGAAGAATTTCCTTATCCATTGGGGTAACCTGGGGTTTTGGTGCTGCCAGTACCGGTGTCAGCCTGACTTCAAGAGAAAAAGTATCGGTTACACTTACCAGCCCATCGCTGACAGAAAGGACAATTGAATAGCTACCGGTATCAGCCAGTGCCGGGGTGTAGTTTATTAATCCGGTTTTCGGATCAATCTCAAAAAGGGGTGTATCATCAGAATAAGTCAGGGAATCACCATCGACATCGATGGTGCTTGCAGAATAATTGAACGGCAACAGGGCATAGGCCAGTGTATCAGGAACATTCATAATTACCGGTGCATCATTCGTATTAATTACGCGAATTTTTGTTTTTAAGGTATCATCGGATCCGAATGGGTCGGTTACACCGATTTCAACCGGAATCCCATCAATTACATCCTCGTTGCGGGGTATACCGGATATGGCGCCATTTTGCTCAATTTTCATCCACCCCGGAATGTTCACAGCATAGAAATCGAGCGTATCCAGATCAATATCCATGGCAAATACGGTGTCCGCATAGGCACTATCTTCGATCGCATCTACCAGTGCGGAGGTAATTATCTGTGGCGGATCATTGACATTAAGCACATCAATAAAAGTGAGCAGAGTATCCATATCTCCCATTTCATCTATAGCCAAAATTTCAACTATTATATTCTGTCGAACATGTTTATTAAGCGGAGTTCCGGTCAATCCGCCATCAGCAGACACAGTCATCCATTCAGGTACAATTATGGGAAGAAATGAAATTTTATCGGCATCCGGATCTGATGCACGGACGGTATCAATATAGACCTGATCCTGGACGGCGTTTAGAAGATTCAGGGTAAATATTTCCGGGGGCCGGTTAAGGCCAATTCCATGTACGGGAAGAATTAGGCCCTCCGGTGGGAAATGCGGATCATTACAGTGAATAAATATTTCATCAAAATAAACCTGCCGTTGGCCGGGCAGGAAATTCATCTTGAATACGGTACTGTCACCCGGCGGTATGAACACCGGTAATTGTTCAAAATAATTAAATTCGGCGACGTGTAATTCCAGGTTAAAAATCTCTAGCGGCCGGTTTCCTGTATTGTAAATTACCAGATCTGTTGTTAGGGTTTCTCCGGGATAAGCAGTCATGAAAAGAGTGTCAATTTTCAGATCGATTCTGGGCTGAAATGTGGGCATAGCGAATGGTGTGCCGCCGTAGATACCCTGGTTAATCCGGCCACCATTCGGCAGCGGTTCCATACTGAAATCATCCGATGGATCTCCGGCATCAATTGTTGATGACATGGTATCGGGTTTGAATTCCATAGAATCCATGAAGAATGCTTGAAAAAATGGTTGCAGGGGATTTAGTTCAAAGCCGTTATAATTTCCTTCAACACTGTCTACTGTAGAATAGCTTATATTCACAGCAATAGGAGACTGATTGCGTATATCCGGTCCGTTTTTAAAGTCGTTAAAAATATCATCTTTATTATTATGATAAATAATAGCATTTTTAATCGTGACCTGCGAATTATCGTAAATATCAATACCCTCCATTTTATTGGCCACAATGGTCACATTCTTGAGGTCAACTTTTGAATTATTTCTGGTTTGAATACCCACACCATTTTCTTGCACTATAATATTCTCGGCTTTCAGGAAACCAGCAGGAAAATCCACATAGAATGCCGTCTGGTTTCTGCTTATCCCTGCATATTGCAGGTACACCGGGCGGTTTACAATGCGCATACCCTCAATGGCACCTTCAATATCAAACCAGTTAAATCTTACAGTATCGCTATTGACAATACCGGAAACGGTAATTCCAAGCCAGGGTTGGCCAAAATTTTTGGCTTTAAAATTCACAAAATGCTGTTCAGAACCCATCACGTCAAGATGACCAACAACTGTAAGTCCGGCATCCGGTTCAAATAATAACTTGACACCTTCTGAGATGAGCAGGGATGAATCCTGTTTTACCTCCAGCGGACCTGTAACCAGATAAGGAAATAGTGTATCCGATAGTACGCCGGAGACTGAACCGGACAACTCATACGGAACGATTATCTCAAGATTGCCTGTCATAGGATAAGATATTGCCGAAATATCAAAAGCTTCAATACGATACCAATAAATATTTCCCGGGGAAACAATTGTGTCTATGTAGGTATTTGTGAAACTGGAATCGATTATATTCATAGCTGTCGTATCAGGTCCACGGTATATGTTGTAGAAATCGAGATTACCGATCGGATTAAAATCCAGCCATTTCAGGAATACGGCACTTCCGGTAACATCAACCGAATCAAAATTGGCAATATCCTGTTGTTGGTTGGAACCCGGTAAATTCCGGATAATCTGGAAATCACCAAAATCGCTGTTATACGCAAGTATATCTAGCGTCGCATCCATATCGAAATCACCAATTATCATTCCGGTGGCGTCAACTTGAAGTATCCGTTCAACATCAAAGCGCTCATTAAATGCTGCACCGATATTTTGAAACACTTTAAATCTTTTTCCGGGTGTGGTAAGTACAACATCAAGAAAACGGTCATTATTAAAATCATGGGCAACATAGGATGTAATCGTATCAGGACTACCCTGTGTAACGGCAGTCATTTCTGTGAATTGCCAGTCTATATTCTTGTGAAAAATTCTGATAATACTATTTTCCTGGGCCAATATCTCCATCTGACGATCATCATCGATATCAGCTAAAATAAATTTATCAAACGGACCTGGTATTACCGATTCCTGATCAAAGCCACCCCAGGCCACATAATGCCTGAGTATAATATCACCGGATATTGTTAAGCCGGCAAAATCCTGAAAGGCATCGGCATCAATATCCCTAAGTTCGAAATTCTCCCAGTTTATTCCGGGTTCGGTAAACATGGGAAAACCGAATGAAAATTCATCGACCTGAATTCTTGATTGCAGAGAGTCATTCAGAATGGCAATATCCAATAAGGCGTCCTGATCAGCAGAATATATCCCGATATCTTGTACGTTATTTGTATTATAAGATGCCTCTGCCCGGAAAATACTTGGTGACAGATCCGGTTCTTTTATATATAATTGAATGGTCTTATCGTCATATACCACTAAATCCATCATACCATCCAGATTGATATCCATTGTGCGAATTTGTTCGGGAATTCCCAAATCAAGAGATAAAGGAATTGCCAATGGCATTGTTAAGGCTGAAGACGGTTCACCACCCGGCATGCCGGAAAACAGATAAATAGAATCCGACGATATTGTCACGAAGTCAAATATATCATCCTCGGTAAAAAAACCGGACACAAAATTCGAGGTCTTGACTCCTGTAGAAAATACTCCGGTTGGCGCCGCATTCAAAAAATTCTGACCACCACCGGATATGGTAAATAGCTGGTAATTGAAAGTCTTATCAAAAGGAACAAATGTAATATTTTCCTGAATATTATTGGAAAGAATAATTGTCCAGATCTCACCGGGAACCGCCCCGCCGTTTTGAATAACAAGATCGATCCTGGTACTGTCACCCGGAAAATAATTGGCTGTAAAGGGAACAAGACCCTGAACAGAACTATGGATGAACAGACCATTCTGAATACTCGGTAAATCCGTAATTGTCGTAAACTGTATCTGGAATGAGTTTGCGGCCGGATACGAAAAATCATTCATAAATGGGGACATATCCATTACCATAAAATCATAGCGTAGCAGTAATCCGTTAGAACCGGCTGCCCAGGCTACCGGTTGTGGTGCACCCGCCGGCATTACGGTAAGAGAATGAACAGATTTTCCTTCTATATTGCTATATACAGGATTAAAAGAAGCCATCGATGGGTCAGAACTATAAATTTTACCACTGGTCGTTGTAACCCAGACTTTTTCGAATGTATCGAATGTGCCGGTAATATCAGTTATAGGTGCATCGATTTCAGGCGGAGATAAGGGAGCGATGGTTCCAAATGTTCCGCCCATATCATCCATGATCCCTATGGCGCCTCTTCCGGTTTGAAGGTCATCACCGGCGAAATAAAGCCGGCCAAAATCGGTAAATGAGGATTTAATGATGACATTCTGCAGCGAGTCTACAATATCAAAAACTGTATCATTATCTTCGTCAGAGAGAATATAGGTCGTTGTATTCCAGAACGCACTTGCATACATCCCATATGGAGTAGAAATCAGACTTGTAAAGTTTACAATCCTGCCATTAACAGAACCGGGCATCCAGTCATCGCCATTGGTGTCAGAGTAAAGGATTTGACCATTATCGCCGGCAACCCAGACGCGGTTTGCCATAACACCCACTGCGTGAATATCTTCCGCTATCGGTGCAATCTCATCAAACAGTCCCATATTCCGAATACGAAAAATCGATCCACCCTGCCCGACGGCAAACACTGTGGTATCTCCAAAATCATAAGATACATCGACGGCTTCAATTCTGTCAGTTGAGGCAATCGGTATTTGGGTCCAGGCAAATCCACCATTATCAGAGAAGGCGACATACCCATTATCTCCGGCAACGAATAATACAGATCCGCTTGTATCACGGCAAACAATGTCATTGATCCATTCGCCGGGTAACTGAGGTACTTTGTCAGTCCAGCCTCCGGCCAAAATAGTGCCTGATAAAATCAATAACAGACAAACCAGGCTTGTCATTAATGAATTTATATTTATGGCTCTCATAATTAATATCCTGACTTTTTCCATACTGCTATTAGTTAATAATTATCGGCAATCGTGATCCATAGTTTACTCATATTGCCGCTCTTATTATAAAAATATAGAAATATTGATAAATGACAGTGATGCCGTAAAAGTAATTAGTAATTGGGAACTTGGAACTACGTGAATGATAGGCGATATGCTATTACAGCTAAAAACTTTGTTATTTCCAACGGATCGCCTGGGAGATTAGCAAAATTCTTACTGA
>CAYULK010000012.1:0-25125 GCA_964445625.1 uncultured Calditrichota bacterium | reverse complement strand
AAAAGAATATTTAGACGAATAAATATTGTAAATCGATTAAAAAAGAACAAGTAAATACCCAAGAAAATTACGATTCCTAAAAAAATTAGAATTGTATTGCGATTTAAATTAGAGTAAAATTCAATAAAAATTCCTCTTCTTGGTTTATCCATAAAATCATGTAATATTTCATAATTTTTTATATAGTTTTCATTTGCTTTTGACTTTGGGTCTAGTAAATAATTAATTCTAGCAATAAATAATCCAGTAATTAATAAATATAAAAGAAAATTGAAATATTGTGCAAAATAGTGAAACAAAAGTTCGTTTTGGGAACTAAAATTATGAAATATTTCAAGTCCAATAATGATTGTATATATTGACAAAATATTAGGTAAGTATTCAGAAAAGATTAATTTCATTTTAGTATATTGATGCCAAAATATTACCAATAATGAAAAATTAAGTAAGTGCAAATTATAACTTCTAGAAAAAAGTGGATCCCAAGAGGTCGTATATACCCCAGAAATAAAGATTGGTAAATAATTAATTGTTGATATGCTTAAACTAAATAATAGAGCAGAAATTATTAAATTACGCTCACGTTTTTGTGGGAATAATGAAAGAAAAAATAAATAAAATGTTAAAAACAGTTGATATGTAGTCGAGTAAATATAGAGTATATGAAAATTTATAAAATTAAACATATCGGAAAAGTTTGGTCCACTAAAGATAAAAAAAATCGTGTACGGAGTTGAAACTGAAAATAAAATTGATATCAATGCAGTAAGGACTTTATTACTATTACCATAGTTAAATGACATCCATCCTAATACCGATACCAAGAAAATTAAATTTATATTAATAAAATATATAATTTCATGTTCAAAATGTGAAATTGTATTAAGCAGTATCTTAAAAATAATTATAAATAATACTTCATATACTGCTAATCTAAAAAGTATTTTATACTTTGCTTTATGCATTCAAATATGAAATCCATACAAACTAAAAATAATTTTGATACACTTATTTTAAGTAAAGTTTTAACTTAGCTGTATCCACCCTCTCCTGCCTCATTGAATCCCGCTGCCGGATGGTTACGCTATTATTTTCCAGTGTCTCATTATCCACAGTAATACAGTACGGCGTGCCGGCCTCATCCATCCGGCGATAGCGGCGGCCGATCGAGCCGCTTTCATCATAAAATACCCGGAACCGGCCCCGTAAATCGTCCGTGATCTTACGGGCTATCTCCGGCATCCCATCCTTTTTTACTAAGGGGAATATGGCCACCTTAATCGGTGCAATTTCCGGTGCTATTCTTAATACCACCCGCTCTTCCTCTTCCTCATAGGCATCGATAAGCACGGCCAGTAAGGTGCGGTCACAGCCAACCGATGTCTCGATGATATAGGGCATATATTTCTCGCCGCGACTGTCGTCAAAATACCTTAAATCCTTACCCGAAAACTCCTGATGCCGGCTTAAATCAAAGTCCGTGCGGTTATGAATACCCTCAATCTCCTGCCAGTCAAACGGGAATTCGTACTCAATATCAAAGGCCTTTTTGGCATAATGCGCCAACTCTGTCTCCTTATGCTCATGAAAACGCAATTTCTCCCGGCGGATACCCAACCGGCTAAACCATTTAAGCCGCTCTTCTTTCCAATATTCGAACCATTTTTCATCTTCTTCAGGATTTATAAAAAATTGCATCTCCATCTGTTCAAATTCACGGGTTCTAAAGATAAAATTCCCCGGAGTTATCTCATTCCTGAAGGCCTTGCCGATCTGGGCAATACCAAAGGGCAACTTACGCCGGGCTGCTTCCCGTACATTATGAAAATTTACATAAATACCCTGAGCTGTCTCGGGACGCAGAAATACCACGTTAGCTTCATTTTCGACCGGCCCCATAAAGGTCTTGAACATTAAATTAAAATTCCGCGATTCGGTCAGTTCACCACCACAAACGGGACATTTTTCTTTGCCTGTTAACTGGTCTTCCTTAAACCTGTTTTTGCATTTTTTACAGTCGACCAGCGGATCCGTAAATCCCGCTATATGACCGGATGCCTCCCATACCCTGGGATGCATTAAAATGCCGGCGTCAACCCCTTCCATATCATCCCGCTCATAAATCATGGAACGCCACCATAAGTCCTTGATGTTTTTTTTAAGTTCAATGCCCAATGGGCCATAATCATAGCAACTGTTTATACCACCGTAAATTTCGCTGCTTTGAAATATAAATCCCCGTCGCTTGCAAAGTGAAACCAGTTTATCCATTACAGATGATACTTTCTTGCTCAATGAAACCTCCTTAATACTATTTTAATTTTCGATTATTCTCTGATCTGATTAATTCATATCACAGCAATGCTGCAAACAAAAAAAAAGAAGTCCACGGATTACACTGATTAGCACGGATTAAAAAATATATTATAAAAAAATCCGTCCTGGCCCGTTTCACAGGCGAGAATCAGCTTAGTCCTTTATAACTTTAGGCAGCACTGTATACAGCGATATGCTATCTGTGGCTAATTCAGGCTAATAAACTTAATCCATGCAGTATCAGTTTTTGATCGGTATGATAACGCAAATACTCAAGCAAAAAATCTGTATATTTTTTGTTATCATTTACCGGTAATTTTGCCTGCGATAATTTTTTATAATTGGTTTTTTGCAGATTCTCAAAAAATACCAGCATAGCGCCATCAGTATTTTGCATCCCGGCTATTTCGTTTTGACAATTATTGCAGATAACCGCCCCGTTACTAAATGAAAAATAACAGTTTTCCGCTAAATTTTCTTTACCGCATTTATAACATTTATTAAACTGCGGGCGGAAGCCTAAAAAAGATGTTAATTTTAATATAAAATACCAAAATGCCGGTTCTGCTTTTTCCTCCTGTTCAATGAATTTTATTATATATACTAAAAAATCAAAAAACACCGGTTCCGAATCCGCATGTATAAAAAAGGTGTTTATTAATTCTATTATACAGAAAGCATATGCCGTTTTTTTTAAATCTGCCCGTAATAGATGAAAACTATCTTCCAGAGAGACATTTCCTAATATTTGCAATTCCCGCCGGGAAGAAATATATACCAGTGCCTCAACCAGATTCAGGTTTTCAATGATACCAATATATGCGCTGTTTTTCTTCCGGGCACCCTTTACAATAACATCAACCCGGCCCGCTTCGCGGGTAAAAAGTGTAACTATTTTACTCGTTTCCCGCCAGTTCATGGACCGGGTAACCAATGCTAAGGTTTTAAGCTGTTCCATTATTTTAGATAATAGGGCATGGTTGCTGTAATTATTGCCAGGTAAATAAGTAAACCAAGAATATCATTAAAAGTGGTTATAAATGGCCCGGATGCCATTGCGGGATCAATATCCAGCCGTTTTAATATAAATGGAATCAGACCGCCAAAAAGAGTAGCCTGTAAGATAACAATGTTTAGTGAAACCCCGATCATCAGCCCCATATAAAAATTATCCATCCAGAGCGTAACAACTGCCGTCATTAGCACGGCAAAAACAAAACCAATAAACAGCGAAACACGAAATTCTCTGAAAAATCTGCGCCAGGTACTCTTTAAAGAAATTTCACCGGTCGCTAATCCCCGGATTACTATGATCGAGGACTGAATTCCCCCGTTTCCGCCCATCGCCATAATAACCGGCATAAAAAAAGTCAGGGCAATTATTTCGGCCAGTGTAGCCTCGAATTGCTGGATCACGAACGCGGCTACCAACTGTCCGGCAAACGCAACAAACAGCCAGGGCAACCGGAACCATGATACCTTTAAGAAGGACTCTTCCTGTATTTCTTCATCATTTGCACCGGCAAATAGTGACAGGTCTTCGGACGCTTCTTCATCCACAACATCAATGATATCATCAATTGTAATCTGACCAACCAACCGGCCACTATCATTGACCACGGGCAGAACAACCAGATCATATTTTCTAAAGAGAATTGCAATTTCCTCCTGATCCATATTGGTCGGAACAGATTTTATATCTTCATTCATGATTTTTTCTATAATTTCTTTTCCTTTTGCCAATACAAGATCTGTCAGGGAGACATTGCCCAGCAATACATCGTTTTCATCAACAGCCCAGACCGTATGTATCGTTTCCAGTTCTTTATTTGCCTTGCGAATTTTTTTTATCGTCTGTTTGACCGAGGTATTGTCTCTCACAGCCACATATTCCAGCGCCATGATACCACCGGCAGTATCCTCTTCATACAGCAATAATTCTTTTACTTCTTCGGATACATCGGCCGGGACCTGATCCAGAACACGCGTGGCTACTTCGTCCGGCAGATCCGATATCAGATCTGCAGCGTCATCAGAATCCATTTGATCAACAAGAGAAGAAATCGTCGTATGTGAGACATCCTCTAATAATTGATCAACAATTGGCTGATCCAGCTCGGTGAGAACAGAACTTGCCATTTCAACCGGCAAAAGATTAAATAAATACTTGCGGTCATCCTTTTTTAACTCATTGAGAATTCTTGAGATGTCTGCAGGATGAAGATCGACCAAAATATTTGCCAAAACACCATGGTTGTGTGTGTCTATTAAATCCCGGATGTCGGTCAATATGTCTGATAAATCGATATCTGATACAAATTTCATTTTATTGTGTCGCCTTCTTTATTTCATATACTTCGTTTGATAGTGATATAAAATCAAGTACGGATAATTCTTCCGGTCGCTTTTTCAGATCCCGGGTTTTCAGTACTCCCGTTATATTCTCGCCCACAACACGTTTTAAACTATTCTGCAACATCTTCCTGCGCGTCTGGAAACATCCTTTCACAATCTTTTTGCATAAATCATAATCATATAATCCGGTTAGACTGTTAAAAAAATTAATAGATATAACTGCAGAATCTACTTTTGGTACCGGATAAAAATTCTCCTTATCAACATCAAATTCTTTTCTGACAACGCCATGCAGAGCAGTCAATACAGACAAAATCCCATATTCCTTATTCCCGGGCGGGGCAACTATTCTGTTTGCCACCTCTTTTTGGACCATTAAAACAGCTCGTGAAATCAGTGTAAAACCAGCCAATAGTTTAAACAGGATACCTGAAGTAAGATTATACGGGATATTCCCGATCACCTTTGATTTAGTTCCGGGGGCGATCAGGTCATGAAGCGGCATATCCATGAAATCTTTTTGAATTATCCTGAATTCTGAGTTGCCATTTTTAAGTAACCTGAGATCTTTAATCAAACGCTTATCAACTTCGATGGCAACTACATGATTTGCATCTCGCTCCAGTAATATTTTTGTTAATGCGCCTTTTCCCGCACCAATCTCAATAATGTAATCATTCTTTTCAGGTTCCAGTATTGCGACAATTTTTTCGGAAATATTATTATTTATTAAAAAGTTCTGACCAAATTTTTTTAATGGTCTTATCCGATCAGACATCTTTACCTGAGTCCAAACAAACTGACCGCATTATCGCTGGTAATACCGGCAAGTTCTTCCAAGGGAACACCTTTTATTTGTGAAATCTTTTCTGCGGTATATTTGACATAAGAGGGTTCATTTCTTTTCCCTCTGAATGGCACCGGTGTTAAAAACGGGCTATCCGTTTCCAGAAGTAATTGTTTTACCGGGATACGATCAATTAAATGAATATAATTTGTGTTTTTAAAAGTGATTACTCCTGTAAATGAGATGTAAAAATTTTCATCCAGTGCTGCTTCAAGAAATTCATCTGTCCCGGTAAATGAATGAAGTACAACTCCAAGTGATCCGGCCTTTTCCTCCTGTAAAATTTTCAGTAAATCCTCATGGGCATCACGGTTATGCACTATTATCGGAAGATGTACCTTTTTTGCCAGTTTTATCTGCTTACGAAACACCTTTTGCTGAATTTCCTTCGGCACATACATACGATAGTAGTCCAAACCGATTTCCCCAATTGCGACCACCTTTTCATGACCTGAGAATTCCTCAATTTTTTTCAGACTTGAGCCATCAGCTTTATCCGCATCATTGGGATGGATCCCCGCTGCAGCATGAACAATGGCATATTTCTCTGCCAGTAATATTGCCTGATGCGATGTATCAACATCAGTTCCGACATCAATTATTGAGTTAACCCGGTTTTTTATCGCGCGCTGCAAAACCAGTTCGCGGTCAGCATCAAATTGTTCAAAATGTATATGGCTATGTGTATCAATATACATATTGTAATTTCCCTGTTATGTTTTAAGAGATTTTTGCACAGTTTTTAGTATCTCCAGTTCTTTTTCAATTTCTGTGTCATCGATTTTTTTAAATATTATATCCGGGCTATTCAACGGATGCCCGGATACCAGAGATAAAGTTTCTGCCCGGTTCCAGTCAGGGTTCTCAAATTGACCCATATTCATCATCTTACGGATTTTTTCTCCCGTAGAAGGAATAACCGGATCAAATAATATTGAAAGACTTTTTACAGTTTCCAGAGCGAGATAAATTGTCGTTGCACATTCACTTTTGTTGCTTTTAATTGTTTGCCACGGTTTTTTATCATTGAAGTATTTATTTGCATATCTGGCTATATCCATCATTTCCTTTACCGCTTGTCTCAGCATGAATGAATCAATTAGATTTCCGATTTTATCAGGTGCTTCCTTAAGTTTATTAATCAACGCATTGTCTTCGGAATCATAATTTCCCGGGGTTGGAACCTGGCCGGCAAAATATTTTGCGCAGAAAGTTAAAGTACGATTAATAAAATTTCCTAGAATATCTGCCAGCTCATTATTGTGCCGGGCCTGAAAATCTTTCCATGAAAAATCCGAATCTTTTGTTTCGGGAAGATTACCGGCCAGACAATATCTGAGAGAATCCTGCTCAAATTTAGTAAGATAATCTTCCAGCCAGACAGCATAATTTCTGCTCGTAGACAACTTGTCACCTTCCAGATTTAAAAACTCATTTGCCGGGACATTATCCGGCAATACATAATCACCGTGTGCATATAGTATTGCCGGAAAAATAATACAATGAAATACGATATTATCTTTTCCGATAAAGTGGACTAACCGGGTATCATCTTTTTGCCAGTAATCGCGCCAGATATCCGGCTTACCTGATGCCGCGGCCCACTCTTTTGTCGCAGAAATATATCCAATAGGTGCATCGAACCAGACATAGAGGACCTTACCCTCTGCATCGACACCGGCATCCCGGGCAACATCTTTGGGTACATCGACACCCCAGGGTAAATCTCTGGTGACGGCGCGGTCTTTTAATCCCTGATCGAACCAACTCCTGACCTGTCCCAGCACATTCGCTTTCCATTCCGGATGTTTACCTATCCATTCTTCAAGTACCGGCTGGAACTTGTCCAGCGGCAAATACCAGTGCGTTGATTCCTTTAACACCGGTTCGGAATTTGTAATTGCGCTGCGCGGATTAATCAGGTCTGCCGGACTCAATGAGGAACCACACTTTTCACATTGATCACCGTACGCATCTTCAAATCCACAACCGGAATTGGGACATGTTCCTCTGACAAATCTGTCAGCTAAAAACATCTTAGCTTCATCATCATATAATTGTTTATCTTTTTTCAAGACGAATACATTTTTTTTAGCTAAAGTCCGGAAAATGTCCTGGCTTGTTTCATGATGTACCTTAGAAGACGTACGACCGTAATAGTCAAATTTTATCCCAAAATCGGAAAAGCTTTTTTTATTTCTTTCATGAAAGCGGTCAACTATTTCCTGGGGGCTAACGCCCTCTTTCCGGGCACGCAGCATTATTGGCACACCATGTTCATCTGAACCACAGATAAATACAATATCATTTTTTTTCAGCCTGTGATATCTTACAAAAATATCAGCCGGCAAATAGGCGCCTGCCAAATGACCCAGATGTATGGGGCCGTTAGCATATGGCAAAGCACTTGTCACAAGAATTCTTTTTTTGCCTGACAATTTATAAATCCTCATTTGATTTTTTTAGAGCGTGGAATTTACAAACTACCTGTACTTAGAACAAACGTTGCTTAGTAAATATGAAGATTTTATGTTTTAGAAGTGTCGTTAAATTTGTTTATTTCACTCAGCTTATATTGCTCATATTCTTCACTATCAAAACGTAACAGAACCTCATCATTGAATATATCAACTTTATCGACATAACCGATTCCACGATCTGTGTTTATAGCTGAATCCAATGGTGGAAATTTTTTAAGCGATGCTGTATAGAATCCCTTTTCATGAAGTAAACAGCATTTTAATCTGCTGCAGACGCCACAAATTTTTGACGGATTCATAGTTAGATTCTGCTGCCTGGCATCATTTGTAGATATCGGAGAGAATGAATCCATAAATGACGTGCAGCAAATCTGCTTGCCGCAGACACCCACTCCTCCCAGTTTTCTCGCTTCTTCACGGACACTTATTTGCCTGAGTTCGATCCGTGTTCTGTATTTGCCGGCCAGATCCTTTACCAGTTCGCGAAAATCAACCCGTTGAGCCGATGTAAAATAAAATGTTAACTTATTTGTGTCAAATTGATATTCAACATCAACTAATTTCATATTCAGATGCCGGTGCTCGATATATTCTTTTGCAATATGGAATGCTACCTCTTCCTCATGCCGGTTTTTTTCCATTTTATCCAAATCTTCCGTATTTGCAAAACGCACTATTTTTTTCGGTTCATCTTTCATGTTTTTTAACATGACCAGACGACCCATCTGGGTAATCAGTCCCAGATCAATACCCTTGTCTGCTTCGACAATTACATAATCACCAATATTTATATTGAGTTCTTCCGAGTTGAGAAAGAATCCTTTTCGGTTTCGTTTAAATGTTGTTTCAACAACTTCAGGTGACATTGTTCAGCTCCGTTTTAAATAAATTCCTTTTAATTCGGAATCCGAGAACGGTCAGGACAATCTTGCCATTAGCGTTACGTTGAAGATTGTATATGGACCGGCCTATTAAATCAATAATTGATGCAAAATTTGAACTTCCATATATCCGGGCGAAATTTACAATATTTTCCTTAAGATTTCTGTTTATTATTGTCGTCTCATCATTTAAGGTTATAAGATGGATAACGTCCTTAAACCATAAAACAAGTAAATTGAGTAAGTCCAGCAAGTAATTTCTATCACGTGATATGGTCATTTTATCCACAACTTCCGTGAGATTAAAAACATCACCACTGGCTATAGACCGGATATATTCATATACCAATTGATTTTTTATTCCAAATTCCTCATTCATGGCAGAAAATATTTTCTTCAGGTTGTTTTCGCTTAACATGATTAACTCGTTTACCGACTCATCAACCTCTTTAAATTGACAGACAACTGACTTTGCTTCTTCAAAATCCAATAACGGGAAATAGATGATATGACATCTGGATCTTATCGTGATTGGCATTGCGTTTAGGTTTGATGTGGTGAGCAAAATGATCAATTCTTCCGGGGGTTCCTCGAGAATTTTTAAAAATGAATTTGCGGATTCCTTATTCATTCGATCAGCATTACTGATGATATATACTTTTTTTTCTGCTTCATGGGGTGTGTATTTTGACTCATTCTTTAACTGTCTGATCTGATCAATCAGAATCATATATTGGGCACTTCGTTCCTGAGCTGCATAGGGATTTACAGATTTTAATTTTAATTGTTCACGAATTTTGTCCGGCGACATAGATTTCATTACCGGTAAAGTAAAATGAACATCGGGATGATTAAAATGGGCAATCTTCTGACAGGAAGGACAGGTATAGCACGGCCTGGTTTCACCGTCCTTACAATTAAGTGTTTTTGCCAGTTCAAGCGCGAAAGCATCTTTGCCGGTTCCTTCAGGACCGTAAAACAGATAAGCATGGGCCAGCCTGTTATTCAGCAGGCTGTTCCTGAAATGATTCCTGGCCTTTTGTTGTATGCCAAATTTTGAAAAATAATTCATAGCCAAAATTATATTCTTATGTTACATTTTAGACAATGGTTTATCCGTGGAAATTATTATTTTATAGATACCCTTTTTTCGCAGAAGATCCATAATATGAATTACCACACCATGATTAACTTCCGTGTCCGCGCGCAGTACGACACTTTTTTCTTTCTGTTCAGCCAATTTTGCCTGCACATACTCCACCAGAATATTGATATTCACTTTTTCATCATTCAGATAAATCGTTTCATTTTTATCAATATAAATAATTATTTTATGGGCGGTGTATGTCTGGCTGCTTTCCGCATCCGGTAATTTTAGTTCAATACCAGGCTGTTCAAGAAATGTAGATGATACTGTAAAAAAAATAATCAAAATAAACAGAACATCTATCAGCGGGGTTATGTTTAATGTAATTTTTCTTGGTGATTTCTCTAATAATTTCATTCTTTATCTTTAGAATTAATATTTATATGGTGTAATTTTTGGATTAGAAAATTCGAGTACTTTTCGATATCAAGCACAAAATTTTCAGCACGCTTTGTAAAATAATTATAGAATATAAGCACAGGAATACCGATAAACAAACCGGTTACTGTTGTCACCAGGGCTTCAGAAATACCGCCGGAAAGCGCTGAGGCCTGACCGATGCCCTGTTCATTTAACACGGTAAATACGTTTATCATACCCAATACGGTTCCCAATAAACCCAGTAAAGGTGAAATAACTGCAATAGTTTCTAATATCATCAGACCACGTTCCAGATGACGTACTTCCTGTCGTCCCTGATCTTCAATAAGTTCCTTGATATCTGCCCGGTCAAGATCGCTGTTATCCAATCCAACCTTAATCAAATTAGAAAGTGGGCCATTAAATTTTGAGCAGATATTTCTGGCCAGTTCGACATCATTCAATGAACTGAACTGCTCAATGACATTAATGATATCCGGTATAATAATTTTCTTTTTTTGTAAAATAATCACACGTTCAATAATAATTATAAGTGCAATAAATGATGCAAGTGCCATTGGGTACATCATGATACCACCGCGTTCAAACATTTCAATCATCTTAACGTATACCCTCCCTTAAATTTGGATAGATCAGTCGTGCCGTTATGATCAGGGTCGGCTCCGGAAAACTCGCCGGTAAAGATCTGAACGGAAATACCGAATTGATAGCACTGACGCTTGATTGTTCCAATGATTCGTGTCCATTATGCGCAAGTACCTCATAATCAAGTATTTTTCCATCACGGGATATGGTAAATCTTATATCCGTATAACCGTGTATCAGACCAAGCCTGTAATAGGCGACCGGTGCAAACCATACACTGTGTAATTTTCGCTTAAGTGCATTGATATATGGCGCCCATTCCCATGCGTATGTACTTAAAGTAATATTTCCCAGTTTATCAGCCGAAAACTTTTTTTGGCTGTATATATTATTCGTAGTCTGCTGATTAACCGCTGCTGATTGCTGTGATTTGGTTATATCTTCTTGTTTTGATTTGAAAAATTTTTCATCCCTGTTTGCATATTCACTTTTGCGCAAAGCGTCTTTTGAGAACCTTTTTGACGGTAAAAATTGTGACGGCTTCGTTGTCAAATTTGGATTTGTTAAATTGGGGATAGGAATATTCCCCTTGCTACGCGGCTGATTTGCCGTCAAATCACTTATCTCGGGATTCGCGGCACGTGAATTCCTATCTGACAGTAAATCTGATTCGGTCGGAATTTCCTCATTTTCATTGATATTTTCGACTATCTGCCTTGGTATTTCCGCAGGTTTATTCTCTGGAAAAATAACGGTTACATCATTCGGGATTCTTTCAACATCATCTGCCAGATCAAAAAGCAGCAGATCAAATTTAAAAAAAATAAGAAATAGAATATGCAGTATCGCAGATAAAACAAATGCAATAACATATATTCTTTTATCCTTGTCTACTCTGTTAATGCTAAGAGAATACATATGATTTTTATTTTTACCGGTTTTCCTGAAGTTTAGTCAATAATTATACTCTTAGACAAATAAAAAGACGTAAATTATTCCCATAATTAATAATATGCCCGTCCCGAAGGATGCTTGGTTAATTTCAAATCCTGAAGTATGGATTCTTTCACATTAATCTGAAATGAATAATATCCTATCTTGGGTTGCCAGTTAAAGGACATCTCCCAGCAATGCAGATCACGGTAAATAGAAAAACTCTGATAGGTGATATCCTGCTCAACAAGATCGAACCGTGCTGTCCAGTTTATACGCCAGTTTTTTGTAATGCTCAGACTTGCAGTGGTTCCCATATCCAGCCGTTTCGTAATATTGTCTAAATTAGTACGGTTAAGATTATAGTTTAAGGTAAAATTTATCCGCCAGGGAATATCCAGATTTTTTGCTGCGTTCTGATCACTCAGCTTCTCTATTTGCAAATTATCACTGCCCAGAATGCCTTCATTTTCATCTAAAGAAGCTCCATCCTGCTTTTCCTTATTAGCTTTTGTTTTGTCTTCCGTACTTATAAACATTTTATTATCAAGAGCAAAAGCAGTACTGGCAGTCATTGTTTTTAAGATCGGAAACTCACCTGCGGAAAAAACAGTTTCATTAATAAATCCGTTTCCCGATTCCGATCTTAAATAAAAAGACTGAGTTGCGGATAAATTTAAATTAATTCCCCTAACCGGCGTTGACCGGAAATTTGTTCTTAAATCTCTTAAGTTAAATTCATCGGCTGCAAAATCATAGCCGGAGCTAAAATTTAAGGTAAACAAATCGATTTTTTTTTCTTCTTCTCCATCAATGATTTTACCCTGAAACAAATTAGCCAGGCTAAAACTTAAAAACTCTGACCGACGACTGCCGGTCCCGCCAAATGGATTCTTTTGAAATTTATCAATTTTATGTACCTTGGCGCTGTCATCTGTAACATAAGTATAGTAACCAAATCCTTCACTGGAAAAATCTGGTGTTACGGTATATGATATCACCGGATCAATTTTATGTCTGATAAATTTCAATGTCCCGATATTGGGTTCAAACATTCCATACAGAGTGGTTCTTAGTCCCAGACTTGCATTAAATGTCCGGCGTGCAGCATATTGCTTTTTTTGTTCTGTGATCAGATTAAAATCACCATTTGCGGTGGTATCAAAACCCGCAGGTGAAGTTATCCCGGAAACCCATATTTCCTGATAATTTATCGATGGCGTAATATTAAAATATTTAAAAATTTTATTTGGTGAATTTAATGAAATCCGATGTTCGATACCTTCACTTTTATCATGCACGACTGTATTTAAACTATCATTTTGCGGTACCTCAGAGCCACGATGCAAAAGATTCCCATTATATGAAAAATAAATATTCTCATACCAGGTTTTGTCAGACCCCACCGATTGTCCGGTAAATGTTTCCACAAGAGTAGCCTGAGACCGGGAAAAACGAATATTTGGTAATGTGTAATCCCGTCTTCCCGTATTTAGATTTTCCGTCAGCCCGATATTAAGGGACATGCTGTTTCTTGTGCCTTTAAAGGTTTTATTTACTGTAAGATTTGAAGTCAACATCTGATTTGTTCTTTCTCTGATATCACTTGCCAGATCCTGGGCGAGAGACTTATCGCTCTGAAACTGTCCGCTGGCATTAATGCTGAGCGTAGGATCGACATTTTGTTTATGATAAAATCTTACGGCCCAACGTTCTCTGTTTGTTCCGGTATTAGGATCTTTCGGAAAATAGAATCCTGACACACTGCCATTTAGCTTGTAACGTACCGTATAATTAGCATCCGCGCTATAAGTAAAACCCAGTTTATCATAGAAATCTGCCGTAAGAGCAATATCAAAGTAGTCATTCGGCGCCCAATAGTAACCCATATTTTTCAGGAATCTGCCACCATAAGTACTTTCACCGTAGGTGGGTATCATCAGTCCTGACTGGCGGCCACCTTTACTGGGAAAGACACCAAAGGGAAGCACAAAAACCGGAATATCGGCAATATAAAAATAAACCGGTCGGGCGATAATCTGATCTTGTACAATTACCCGCATCTTAGTACTCTTAAAATAGAAATGAGGATGATCAATATACTCACAAGATGTAAAATATCCCTCTTCGACCAGCAATGTTTTACTGCCAATATTATCAATTCGCTCTCCCTTATAATATCCGGGGGGCATTTCCGTTATCCCATGATTTATTTTACCACGTTTGGTTTTAAAATCATAATGTATAGTTTTACCGCGTATTGGTTCCCGACCTTTTTCGGTAAACACCGGATTTCCCCTGTAAACTGTATTCCCCAGTGAGTCAACAGAGTCTTTAACACCTTCAGCAAACAGATAATTATTATCCTGATCGATCATTATTTTTTCTGCTTCAAGTGTTAAATCCTGATAGACTATCTTCGCATTTCCTGTCAGATATAATTTATTACCCTGGCGGCTAACCATCCCATTATCCGTCCAGTAATATATCGGCGCCTCTAACTGTGCTTCAGATTCCGTAGAATCTACATTTTGTGAATCAGTTTGCACCTGAATCAGAAGACTGTCTACGGGAGCCAAAGATGTCTGCAAAGAATCATTTTGTATACCGGCGGTACCTAAGTTGGCATATATAAGAGCGAATAATATTATCAGTGGAATTATATGGGGGATCTTCGGGCTCATAAAATCTGTATATCGAATTGAATTCCTTTATACATTGAACGAATAAAATAAATACAGTTCCCTAAACTTAATTTCATTGATCGACGATTTTAAAATCAACCTTTCCTGCTTCCAGATTAACCTTAGTTACCTCAATACGAACAGGATCGCCAAGACGCAGTTTCCGGCCAGTATCTGTATTCATTAAGGTATATGATTTTTCCTCATATATATAATATCCCTCAAGATCGCGTATGTGCACCAGACCTTCAACCAGTGTGTCGGGTAGTTCGACAAATATGCCAAATGAGGTCACACCGGAAATTATACCGGCAAATTCTTCGCCAATGTGCTGACTGATATATTCGTTTCGTTTCATTTTGATTGATTCGCGCTCTGCTTCCAATGCGGTTCTTTCCATCATTGATGCCTGATCACAAATTTTCTGAAGATCCTGCAATTTGTATAACCGGGATCCTGTTTCGTCTTTATTTGCGTATGCCTTTAAAAGACGATGAACTACCAGATCCGGGTATCTGCGTATCGGTGAGGTATAATGGGTATAATCCTCGAAACCAAGTCCGAAATGGCCAACATTTTCGGTAGAATAAACAGCTTTCATCATTGATCGTAAAGCGACTTCTTCAATAATTATTTCCTCAGGTGTACCTTTGATTTGATTAATAATCTGTTGAAAATATTTGGCAGTTACCTTTTGGACCGGTTTAAACTTATATCCCAGTGCATTCATCAATCCTAAAAATTTCTTCATTTTTTCCGGATTCGGTTTTTCATGAATCCGGTATACAAAGGGCAGCAGTCGATTATCTTTGCTGATTTTTTTAATATGGCGGGCAACTATTTTATTTGCCAGAAGCATAAATTCTTCGATCAGGCGGTGGCTATCCAGCCTTTCTTTCCGGTGTATTGCCACCGGAAAACCGCTATCATCCAATTCGAAGGAGACTTCCGGGGTTTCAAAATCTATTCCCCCCTCTTCCAGTCTTTTTTTGGTTAACCTGCGGCTGAGTTGCCACATATCTTTTAGCACACTGTTTAACGGATGATCTTTTTCACCGTTCAGTATCTCCTGAACGTCTTCATAGGCAAATCTGGTTTTACTATTGATAATAGAAGGAACAATCCTGTAGGAAATTACTTCACAATTTGCATCCATTTTCATGATACAACTAAGTGATAATCTGTCTTGCAGTGGTTGTAAACTGCAGAGTTGGTTTGAGAGTCTTTCCGGAAGCATCGGTATCACACGGTCAACAAGATACACACTTGTTCCTCTTTTAAATGCCTCTTTATCGATTTCAGATCCCGGCGGAACATAAAAACTGACATCTGCGATGTGAACACCCAACTCCAGATGATTATCCGGCAGTCTTTCCAGAGAAACGGCATCATCAAAATCCTTAGCGTCTTCCGGATCGATTGTAAAACAGACAAGATCTCTGAGGTCTAAACGTTTCGCGATTTCGTTATCCGGAATTTTTGCAGTTATTTTTTCGGCTTCCGTATTCAACTTTTCCGGAAATTTTATCGCCAGCTGGAAAGAGTAAGCAACAGAGGCGACATCGACACCAGCCTCACCTGCCCGGCCGATGATTTCAGTGACACAACCTTCAGGATTCAGGTGGTCAGATTCCCATTTTTCAAGAATAACGACAACTTTCTGGCCATCCTGGGCATTGTTTTGTTTTTCTTTAGGTATGAAAAAATCGCGATAAATTTTAGCATCATCCGGAACAACAAAACCATAGTACCTGGTCTGGTGAAAAGTTCCTACAAAAAACTTCCGTTTACGTTCAATAATTTTTGTTACATATCCATCTTCATTTTTCCCGCGGGATTTGGCATATAGTTTAACTTCCACAATATCCCGATCAAGGGCTGTATTCAGATGATCACGACCGATAAAAATGTCCAGATCATTATTCACATCACCGACAAATCCAAATCCTCCCCTGGTCATTCGTAATTCGCCCTGGATAACTCGGTTTACCAACCCTGTCCGGTATTTTTTACTACCCTTTATTTTTACTACCTGGTGTGAAGATATCAGATAGTTAAGTGCCTTGCGAAAAATATGATAATTCTTCTTTCTGATCCTGAGATGTTTACTCAGATCCGTGGCACTGAGGCCGGCTTTATCTCCGGTAAGTTTGCTTATAATCTCTTGTTCAATTTTTTTTTGTTCTTTTGGCGGCATGATATTATATCGATATTTTTAAAACGCGTGGAATCTGATTTAAGTCATTAATTATTTCTGTCTCATTATAACCGTAAGATTGTACAAGACTGAAGATTTTATCGGTTTGTGTGCCACTCATCTCAAGAAGTACGAATTTACACCCATTTAATTCATCAATCAATGTGAGAATCCTGCGGTAAAATTCCAGGCCGTCCTTGTGATCGGTGAGTGCCGGCATGGGCTCAAACTCAATAATTTCCTTCCCTAAATCTGAATATTCATTCTCACTGATATAAGGCGGATTTGAAACAATTATGTCAATATTATAATCCCAATGGATAGGATCGGTTAAAACATCATGCTTTTCAAATACGATGTTGTTCACCTGATTTAGCCGGGCGTTATTTTGCGCGATTTCTAATGCGGATCCGGAGTTATCTGTTGCGATAATCTGACAATCCGGCCAAAGGTGAGCCATGCTGATCGCAACACACCCACTTCCTGTGCCAATATCCCAAATGTGTACGCTATTATGAGGCAACTGATCCTTTAATGCCAAAGCGGATTCAACCAGAATTTCTGTTTCCGGTCTTGGGATGAGTACCTCGCGATTTACTGCAAATGGTAAGCCCATAAATTCTGTTTTGCCAATAATATACTGGAGGGGTTCGTGCTGAGAACGGCGTTTTACCAGGTCCCGGTAAGAGCCGACTTCCCAGGCGGTTAAGATTCGTTCGAATTGCAGATACAAATTCACACGATCAAGATCCAGGACATGTGACAGCAATCTTTCGGCATTCAGACGAGGCTGCTCAAAGTTATTTCTGTTGAAATATTCAGTGGTTGTGTTTAGAATATCGAGGGCTGTCCAGGTGGTTTGTTTTGTGGCCATTTACTCTCGGGAATATTACCGGGTAATAGCATAAAATTACAATCAGGATACATTTTCAAGTTTTTCTGAACGATCGGCGAGGTGCAGTTTTTCAATAAATTCATCCAGGTCACCTTCCAGAACTTTGTCCAGTTTGTAGAGGGTCAGATTAATCCTGTGATCTGTAACTCTGCTTTGCGGGTAGTTATAAGTTCTTATTTTTGCACTGCGATCTCCGCCGGCCACCATATTGCGGCGTTGCGAGCTAATTGACGCATTCTGCTCAGACACTGCTTTATCAAGAATTCGGGCCTTCAGAACTTTTAGTGCTTTATTTTTATTTTTAAGCTGTGACTTCTCATCCTGGCAGGTAACGACAATGCCGGTTGGGATATGAGTAATTCGAACTGCAGAATCAGTTGTGTTGACGCTCTGACCACCGGGACCAGAAGACCGGTATACATCAACTTTTAAATCATTCTGTTTAATATCGACATCAATATCTTCCGCTTCAGGCAGAATTACTACAGAGGCGGCTGATGTATGAATTCGCCCCTGAGTCTCAGTTTCCGGAACCCGTTGCACTCTGTGAACACCACTTTCAAATTTAAGTTTTCCGTAAGCACCTTCACCAATAATACTAATAATAATCTCCTTAAAACCGCCACGTTCTGATGGATTTGAACTGAGATATTCAATTTTATAGCCGTTTATTTCGCAAAATTTACTGTACATCCGGTACAGGTCGCCGGCAAATATCCCGGCTTCATTCCCGCCGGTACCGGCACGAATTTCAGCAATTGCATTTTTAGAATCATTCGGA
The DNA here is from genome assembly GCA_964445625.1 of uncultured Calditrichota bacterium. Lineage (GTDB taxonomy): Bacteria > Calditrichota > Calditrichia > JAJRVZ01 > JAJRVZ01 > CAVXXB01. The sequence goes on along the minus strand of CAYULK010000012.1, from coordinate 6,643 downwards.
TCTTTGGGAATTAAGAGAAAATTGATTTCCTCTTGGAGCCGGTGCTTTTCCTCCTCGAGTTCTGAAATTTCCTCCCGCGCAATTATAGACAATTCTTCATCACTACCGTCATCAATAATTGTTTGATCACCTGAAATCTGATTTTCAACCCGCGCAAGTTTATCAAAACAATTAATGATTTGATTTATATCATTTTGCTCGCGAGCCAGTTTTTTTATTTTCTGTGGATTAGAAACGATATGTGGTTTTATTAACTCATCGGTTAGAAATGCATTTCTATCCCTCAGTTGTGCTATCTTTTCTTCTAACATATTCAACCTCCTCAGACCGCAGCCAGCGCTTTGTTTACAATAGTGTCTTCAGAAACCAGTTCTTCCTTGTAATCGTCACCAAGTGCTGCCTTAAGTGCTTCAATCGCGACTTCAAGCTGGGAATTATCCGGTTGATTAGTCGTAATCCGTTGTAATCCAAGTCCTGGTAAAATCAGAAACTGTACAATTTTCAGGTGGTTATATTTAGCGGAAGCTTTTATTGCTTCATATCCCAGACCACCTACAAGCGGAATAAAGGGAATGTGGGTAACCAGGCGGATCAGGAAGTTTATATCACCATAAAAATATATTATCAGAGTATCCAGGAAGGCAAAAAACAACAATGAAATCAGCATCACAATTACTAAAAAACTGGTGCCGCATCGTGGGTGATATGTAGTATATTTTTGTGCATTTTCCGGAGATAAAAATAACCGGTCTTCAAAAGCAAAAATGGTTTTATGTTCAGCACCGTGATATTGAAATAGCCTTTTTACGTCCTTCATCCGGGAGATACCCCAAACATACAATAGAAAAAATATTATCCTTATCAAACCTGAGATAAAATTGAAAGATAAAGCATCTTTTTCAATATTGAATATTTCCGTAGTCAAATAGAGCGGTAATATAAAAAACATAGATATTCCGATTGCCAGGGCTATGGTTACAGTAAAAATAGCACTTGCGGTACTCATACCCGATTTTTTCTTTTTTATTTTTTTCTTCCCGCTTTTATCCTCTTCGTCTTCCATTGCCTTGTCGGCAGACCATTGCAGTGTTTTTATCCCCATAATCATAACCTCGATCAAGGTAATTGCACCGCGTATAATGGGAATATTAAGAAATTTCTTTTTTTGTATCAGTGACACAAATTCCTCAGATTTTATTTCTATCTCGCCATTGGCGCGGCGGATAGCTGTAGCGATACGCTTGGGAGAGCGCATCATCACTCCCTCGATAACTGCCTGACCGCCAATTGGCATTATTTTTTCTTCTGGTACATTAGGCATATTTTTAAAATCCTCTTCTGAAATAAAAAACGGAATATACATCAAACAAAGGATGCACATTCCGTATTCCTTTAATACTATCCATCCCGCAGGATGATTAGTTTTTCTTGTATTTTTTAAGAAATTTTTCTACACGACCGGCTGAGTCAATCAGCTTTTGTTTTCCGGTAAAAAACGGATGACACTGAGAACATATTTCAACTTTCAGATCACCAACCGTTGTAAATGTCTCAAAAGTCTTACCACAGGCACATGATACTGTTGCCTTCTTATATTCCGGATGAATTTTCTTTTTCATTTTTCCTTAACTCCATTTCTGTACTATCGAGCCATTTAATTTAATATATTTTTAATTCGTTGGCAACAGATCAGATGAAATTTATGGCTTTCTTTATTTAAGCACGTGATCGAAATAAATAGTTAAATCTCAGGCATTCATTGAATGTAAAAAGTCTTTATTATCTTTTGTTTCACGCATCTTTTCCAGCAGGAATTCCATACCTTCGATGATATTCATTTCATTAATCAGTTTACGTAAAACCCAGACTCGTGCTAATTCTTCACGGGAAAGCAGTAATTCTTCTTTCCTTGTTCCCGATTTGTTCAACTCGATAGACGGAAATATTCTCCGGTCAGTCAGACGCCGGTCCAGAACCAGTTCCATATTACCGGTACCTTTGAATTCCTCAAAAATAACTTCATCCATGCGTGAGCCGGTATCAATAAGCGCAGTAGCAATAATGGTCAGGCTGCCACCTTCTTCCACATTTCTGGCGGCTCCAAAAAATCTTTTTGGTTTATGGAGCGCATTGGAATCGACACCACCGGACAGAATCTTGCCACTATGCGGGACAACCGTATTATGTGCCCGTGCCAGACGGGTAATACTGTCCAGAAGAATAACCACATCCTTTTTATTCTCCACCAGGCGTTTCGCTTTCTCTAAAACCATATCTGCTACCTGAACATGTCTCTCAGCAGGTTCATCAAAGGTCGAACTGATTACCTCGGCATTTACAGATCTCTCCATATCGGTGACTTCTTCCGGCCGTTCATCAATCAGAAGTACCATTAATTCTATTTCGGAATGATTGGTGGTGACGGAATTGGCAATTTTCTGCAGGAGAATCGTTTTTCCTGTTCTGGGCTGGGCAACAATCAAACCACGCTGCCCTTTGCCGATAGGTGTGAGTAAATTCATGATGCGCATAGAATAGTCGCGCCGATTCACTTCCAAATCGATTTTTTCCTCAGGATACAATGGGGTCAGATTATCAAAGAGCATGCGCTCCCGTATCTTATCCGGTGCCTCCATATTTACTGCCTCTACGCGCAACAAGGCAAAAAACCTTTCATTGTCTTTTGGAGGACGAATTTGACCTGTGACCGTATCACCGGTTCTCAGACTAAATCTCTTGATCTGTGATGGTGATATATAAATATCATCGGGACCGGGTAGATAATTATAATTTGGTGATCTTAAGAATCCATAACCATCGGGCAGAATTTCAAGCACACCCTTGGAAAAAAGCAAACCTTCCTGTGCGGTCTGTTCCTCGAGAATCCGGAAGATGAGTTCAGATTTTTTAAGACCGCTGACGGCGCTTAGTTTCATTTCCTGCGCAATTTTATTAAGCTCAGCGGCTTTCATCTTTTTTAAACCTTCAATATCCAGCATGAGATATAAAACCTTTCATTAAAAATATTTAGACAAAATTAAGTATTATTAACCCGCATTCGCGGCTTCTGTTTTTAAACTAGTTAGCGATACTTATTTGAATTTCAGATATAATTCCTGTATTCTCTTAATACAAATGAAATCATGGGCGAGAAGACTGAATGGAGCTTTTCGCAGTGTATTAAATATAAGCCGTTATGAAAATTAAATCAAGTTCTTTTCGAAATTGCCTCTGTTAGTGCACCGATAAGAAAGTGACTGCCCATCACAAATAATGTGTCTTTTCTACCAATATTCTTATATGCATATTCAAATGCTTCAACATCATTTTTTATAATTTTTATATCAATATCCACCTCATCCAGTACATTTTTAATTTTTTCTGCGGGAAGTGGTCTTTCATGTCCGGGCTCTGTGATAATAACTGATTTAAAATGTTCGCCAATTAATTTAGCTATGGATTTATATTCCTTATCATCCAAAAGACCCAGCAATAAATATGATTTCTCTTTCGGATAACTACTTCTGATAATTTTCAGAGTTTGCCGGAATCCATCAAAATTATGACTCACATCAAAAATTACTTCCGGTTTTTTTGACATTACCTGAAAACGGCCCGGCCATTGTACCTCAACCAGGGCACTTCTGAATTTTTTCTCGTCAAATTTTACATTTATCTCTCTAAGATACCAACGTGACGTCAGATAGGCCAGTGCGGCATTATCAATTTGGTGTTGGCCCGCCAGATTCAGTCTGATATTTGAAATCTGTGTTCCGTTTACGAAATCTGTCAACATAAATTCTGAATGGGTCGCTGTACATAAATGAATTTTGATTTTCAGTGACTTTGTCAGATAGTACCATGCTTTACCCTTGCGGTGATAAGGCATTAAAGCCCGGTATACCTGATAATGTTGTTTTCCACAAAAAACAGTTGAATTATTTTTTATTATATCCGCTTTTTCTGCCGTAATCGCCCTCAGTTTTGTGCCCAGCTGCCTGGTATGGTCGCGGTGAATTGGCGTAATTATGGCTGCGGCCGAATCTACAATATTAGTCGAATCAAGGCGCCCACCAAGTCCGGTTTCAATTACCGCTACATCGACCTTGTGATCACGAAAGTAATTAAATGCCAGAGCTGTTGTTGTATCAAAAAAGGTCGCTTTTACCCGTGACACAAACGGATCGATATTTTTCCAATATCCTACTATGTAATTGCGATCGATGAAATCATCATTAATTCTTATACGCTCACGAAAATCTATAAGATGTGGTGAAGTATATAATCCCGTGCACAAACCATGGGCATAAAGAATTCTCTGTATCATTACCGATGTTGATCCTTTGCCATTGGTTCCGGCAACATGCAAAACCGGATAACTTCTTTCGGGATGATTCATAAATTGGGACAATTGTTTAATATTCTCCAGTCCCTGCTTGACAGAAAACAATTGCAGATTATATAGTTCGGTGATGGTTTTGGAATAAGAATCTTGCGGTGTTTTCATATTTTAATAAAAAAATCCGGCGAAGTTCAGATACGGTTATAAAAACTTGCCCAGGATATAACCAATCACTACCCCAACCAGCAGGGTGACAGTTAACACCCGGTAGCTCATGATGGTTTTGGAATAACCTTTTTTAATAGCGATGATCGAGACAAAATAACCAAGGGAATTGATCAACCAAAATATGGGGAGTGCTAATACTTTTGCTATTATGGGGCCTATGATTGGTACCAGGCTTATCAAACCAACCAATCCGATAAACGCCTGAGTAATCAGACCAAAAACAACTACAACACCGCCAATAACAGTTTTATCGACGTCAAAATATATACCAACCGTAATTATCAGGGCAATGACGACCCAAATCAGAATGGTTTTACCAAAAGCACGAAAGAAATCTTTTACTGTAATATGCAGTGGTAATTGGGGACGGTTGTCACGCTTCATGGAATAATTATGTTTGAGATAATTGTTCGGTCACCATCCCGAACCTTCGTTCTCGTTTCAGATAATTCTGAATTGCTTCGAATAAGTCTTTCTCTTCAAAATCAGGCCACAACGTCTTCGTAACAAAAAACTCTGAATAAGCAATTTGCCAGAGTAAAAAATTACTTACCCGGAATTCGCCACCGGTTCTGATTATCAGATCAGGATCAGGAAGATCCGCTGTTTGAAGATGGTCCCGGATCACATTATCATTTATCTCTTCCGGATTTAATATACCATCTTTTACTTTTTGCGCTATTTTTTTTATCGCTTCATTTATTTCCTGCCGGCTGCCATAACTGAGTGCCAGGTTCAATATTAATCCGGCATTATTTTCTGTAATACGGATTGCTTCCAGCAAACTATCTCTGATATCTTCGGGTAATTTTTCTACATTTCCGATACACTTAATCTTGACATCCTTCTCGATTAATTCGTCAATTTCATTATTAATCGTGTTTAGCAATAATTTCATTAGTGCCGAAACTTCAAAACGTGGTCGTTTCCAGTTTTCATAAGAAAATGTATATAAAGTGAGTACCTTAATCCCCAGATCTCCACAAGCATTTACTACCGTGCGTACCGATTCTATTCCGGCATTGTGTCCTGCAATGCGAGGCAGGTGACGTTTTTTTGCCCACCTGCCATTCCCGTCCATGATGATACCAATGTGTTTGGGAAGATTGGGATTACCTCTGTTCAATTCTTCCATGTGATTTAATTCCCCACCTGTATCTCAACTCAAATTATTAGTAAATCATAATAATTTAATTTTAATAATTTTAAAGTCAAGAGGAAATACTTTTACACTGCATATACTTTATATTTGTTCCGGGTATTTTGCTTAAAGCAATTATTGCGATAAGAAGGTACATTCTTTAAATTGATTGAATCTACAATTTAAACGAATATTAAATGAATAATAAATGAATAATAAAAATATACGAAATTTTTGCATTATTGCACATATTGACCATGGTAAATCAACCCTGGCTGATCGCATGCTGGAGTACACGAACACCGTATCAAAAAGAGACCTGGTTGATCAGATTCTTGATGATATGGATCTGGAGCGTGAACGTGGTATAACTATAAAATCTCATGCGATCCAAATGAAATATTCGGCCGCAGACCAAAAAGAATATATTTTTAATCTAATTGACACCCCCGGGCATGTTGATTTCTCCTTTGAAGTTTCGCGAAGTCTGGCAGCCTGTGAAGGTGCACTCCTTGTTGTTGATGCTGCCCAGGGAATTGAGGCACAGACCCTGAGCAATTTATACCTGGCGATAGAGAATGATCTTCATGTTATTCCTGTCATTAATAAAATCGATTTACCCAGCGCACAGATTGAATCCGTCAAAACGCAAATTATTCAGGTTATCGGGTGTGATGAAAGTGAAATACTCATGGTCAGTGCTAAAACAGGCATTGGAATAAATGAGGCTCTCGAAGCGATTGTGAATTTCATACCACCACCGGATGGATCTGTCGAAAATCCGACCCGGGCGCTGATATTTGACTCTTTTTATGATTCATACCGCGGCGTGATCACTTATATCAGGGTATTTGAAGGAATTATTCATAAAAGTGAAAAAATTAAACTTTTCCAATCACCAAAACAATTCGAAGTTGCTGAGATTGGTATTT
>CAYULK010000011.1:0-25557 GCA_964445625.1 uncultured Calditrichota bacterium | reverse complement strand
ATTCACCCATAGAAATAAGATGTGGCCCGGCAAAAAATGCCCGTGAAAAGCTAGTAAACATCAGACGCATTTTTTCCGGTAAATTTGCAGCATGAGAATAATCCTCAAATGTCATTGAATCAAATGCGGTAAAAGTTATTTCACGGTCATATTCTAATAATGCCATCATGTGACTGATTTTCAGACGAAACACCAGGTCTTTTATTGTAAATATTTTTGCCTTGAGCATGGATAATAAATTCAGAATCGGAACCGTATTAATATCTTTAAAACTGAAATTGCCGTGATCCTGTGTCAGGATTAAAAAGTCATCAGTGGAAATGAGATTGCGGTCGGCGCCTACTTTACCGAGAATGCGTCGCAAGTTATAGTATTGCCGGAAGAAAGCATGAAAACCATGCGCAATATTTGTTGTATAAGAATCCGGGAATGTATACGGCCAGGATCCTGCTTTTCCGCCAAGAAATGCATCACGTTCAAAAATATCAACCTCAAAACCCCTCTCAGCCAGTACTACAGCAGCGGACATACCGGCAATACCTGCTCCAACCACTGCCACTTTTTTTTGTTCTTTGACATTCATCGGGGCATTATGGTGAATTGTATTCACTAACTGTTCAAATCCGCCCAGTTTCTTTTGAATGAGATTTCTAACAATACTTTTCATCAATTTATCCGCTTGCCCTGATTGGTAGTGGTAAAAGTTTTTGTGTGTAGGTTGACATTTGCAATACTCGTTTGCTAATTAATATCCTTAAAATATTCAACTCTTTCAGAGCTGAGGTTCTTTTTTGTTTTAATCTTCCCCGAATTGCATTCGGGGTTATTCATATTCAATTCCTTCGGAGGATGCATATGGCAAAAGGCTCAAAGTATTTAAAAATAAGAAGAAAATAAGTTTTATAAAACTAATCAGCAAAATTTTTACTTTGTGTAACCATTTTTTCTTTCATACCGTTAGAATGAATAAGATTATTAACCTCGTAGAGGTTTTATTTTTGTAGAAATAATCGTAACCAAAAAACATATAATCCTTGTAGAGGATTTATAATTGTTAACATTATTTAAGTACCGACGTGTTTTGAAGAATTTAATCTACAGATAATGCATCCTCTACGAGGAAACGCTTCTGTCGGGATACCCTTTACCCTTTTTAGATCCTGGAAGATCTAATCCCGATTTGTCAACAGGATGTTGACGCTTTTTTTGGGATACTTTTTCCACTTGCCTTATACCCTATACCATATACCTTTTACCTTAAATTTGTTTGCAGCCTCATGCTGCGGTAGGAATAATACAGGTTAATATTAAAGAAAACGAATAGATCAGACTATATTCATTCTTCCCAGGAATACTGAACCTTAATATTGGATTACACTATATCACTTTGTAAATTCAAAACTCATTTATTCTCTAAATCCGTTCAATATGCCGAAAAAGAATACTATATATGTTAAAGGTGCCCGCGAGCATAATCTTAAGAATATTGATATCGAAATTCCGCGCGATAAATTTGTTGTAATCACAGGGCTTTCCGGATCAGGTAAATCCAGTCTGGCCTTCGATACAATATACGCTGAAGGACAAAGGCGTTATGTCGAATCGTTGAGCTCATATGCCCGTCAGTTTCTTGGCCTTATGGAAAAACCGGATGTGGATTATATTGATGGGTTGTCTCCGGCTGTTTCTATCGAACAGAAAACAACGCATAAAAATCCCCGCTCAACAGTGGGTACCGTAACAGAAATCTATGATTATTTCCGTTTATTATTTTCAAGAATCGGACATCCGCATTGTTATAATTGTGGTCGCACTGTCGAGAAACAAACCGTCCAACAGATTGTTGATGCCATCCTTGCGATGTCCCCGGGTACGAGGATACAGATCCTGGCGCCAGTAATCAGGGGACGAAAAGGCGAATACCGTGAGGTGTTTAATCAATTTCGTAAAGAAGGATATGTCCGGGTACGTGTTGATGGAAAAATTTATAATCTGGACGATGAAATTAAACCGGAAAAAAATAAAAAGCATGATCTGGATCTGATCGTCGATCGTCTTGTCGTCGGGGATAATATAAAAAAAAGATTGACAGACTCGATTGAACTTTCCTTAAAACAGGCCCAAGGCATGGTGTTGGTAAATGAGCCTGATAATAAAACGGATACTTTGTTTTCTGAGCATTTTGCCTGCGTTCATTGCAATATCTCATACGAGGATCTGGCGCCGCGAATGTTCTCTTTTAATAGTCCCTTTGGTGCCTGCCCTTCCTGCGATGGTTTGGGGACGATAACTAAAATTGATCCAAAATTGCTGATAAATGATGAGGCACTTTCGATTCGCGAAGGCGCTTTAATTCCACTGGGAGAGCGTCAGCGTCAGGAAGGGTGGAATTATGAACTGATGCGTAGTGTGGCGAAAGAAATGGGATTCAGTCTGAGTACACCCTGGAAAGATCTGACAGAAGATCAGAAAGATATTATTCTAAATGGCATGGGCAGCAAGAAAATAAAAATGGTGTACAAGCGGGAGAATACCTATGTCGAATGGAACAGTAAGTATGAAGGTGTAATCAATAATCTGAGCCGTAGATATCGCCAGACCCATTCACAATACATTCGTGACTGGATTCAGGGATTTATGAATAATATTCCCTGCGCTGAATGCGAAGGTGCCCGGTTGAGAAAAGAATCGCTTTCGGTCACAATTGACGGAAAAAATATTAAAGATCTGACCGGCTATTCGATTAAAGAGGTACAAAGATTTTTTGACCGGCTGGAATTAATTGAAATAGAACAAACAATTGCTCATCAGATTCTGAAGGAAGTTAAAGAGCGTCTCGGGTTCCTGGTGAATGTCGGATTGGATTATCTGACCCTTGAGCGGGCGGCGGGAACTTTATCCGGCGGCGAGGCCCAGCGCATCAGGCTGGCAACTCAAATCGGCACGCAATTGGTGGGAGTTCTCTATATCCTGGATGAACCCAGTATCGGACTCCATCAACGTGATAATCAGCGTCTGATTGAAACACTGTTTAAACTGCGTGACCTGGGTAATACGGTGCTGGTGGTGGAGCACGACCGGGAAACAATCGAAAAATCGGATTATGTTGTGGATATGGGGCCCCGTGCCGGTAAGGACGGCGGAAATGTCATTTTCAAAGGCAATCCGTCCAAAATTGCAACAGCAAAAAATTCACTGACCGGCGCATATTTATCCGGCAAAAAATATATTAAAATTCCCGATAAACGAAGACCGGGAAACACCAGACTTCTGAGCATTCACGGGGCAAAGGGTAATAACTTAAAGGATGTTAGTGTCAAATTTCCGCTTGGTACTTTTATTTGTATCACCGGTGTTTCAGGGTCGGGTAAAAGCAGCCTGATAAATGAAACTGTGTATACGGCATTATCCAGACATTTCTATAAATCCAAAAAATTGCCCCTTGATTACGATAAACTCGAGGGTGTGGAAAATCTTGACAAAGTAATTGATATCGATCAATCTCCGATTGGCCGGACTCCACGCTCAAATCCGGCAACCTACACCGGATTATTTACACCGATTCGGGATTTGTATGCCCATTTACCCGAATCAAAAATAAGAGGTTATAAACCCGGCCGCTTCAGTTTTAATGTCAAAGGTGGTCGCTGTGAAGCATGTGAAGGAGATGGGATTAAAAAAATTGAAATGCATTTCCTGCCGGATGTATATGTCCAATGTGAAGTCTGTAAGGGCAAGAGATATAACCGGGAAACACTGGAGATTAGTTATAGAGGTAAAAATATTTCAGATATCCTGGAGATGACTGTTGAAGAAGCACTTGAATTTTTGCAGAATATCCCGCAAATAAAACGTCGGCTAAAGACATTGGCGGAAGTCGGATTGGGATATATCCATCTGGGCCAGCCTGCCACAACGCTATCCGGTGGTGAGGCACAACGCGTGAAACTGGCAACAGAGCTTTCAAAAATCGGGACGGGTAATACATTGTATATCCTGGATGAACCAACCACCGGTCTGCATTTTGAGGATATCAATATGCTGCTGGGTGTTTTAAATAAACTGGTGGACAAGGGTAACACAGTGATCATTATTGAACATAATATGGATGTGATAAAAACGGCAGATTGGGTTATTGACCTTGGGCCGGAAGGTGGCGACGGAGGGGGCGAAATTATTGCGACCGGCACTCCGGAGGATGTTGTTATGGTTAAGAGATCATTTACCGGGCAGTACTTGGCCGGGGAATTGGATACCAGGACACAAAAGGCCAAAGGTAAGTTCCCCCTTAAAAAATCAGGGGGCTAGGGGATGTGTTTTGAGACTAAGATTTTAGAATCCAGGCCTTTAATAAAATGTAAAATGTAGAATTATGAATGTAAAATTTCAAAGGACTTTTAAGTGAGAATAATAAATGAGGCCACTCTAAAAAGGAAAAAAGCCGAAATGGTCATCCTGATCTTGCCTGCCCGCCGGAGGAGTGGTTTCAGTATCTATTGATTTTATTGGAGTTAAAGATTCCGAAATAAACTTGTGCTGAACTCGTTTCAGTATTCGGAATGACATTAAAGACCTTTTTAGAGTAGACTCATAAATTCATTTTAAATTTTACCTGGGGCTCAGGGACGTATACTAAAGTAAGAATATCGAATGTCGAATGATGAATTAATAAGTACTTTGTACCTTATGGAGAACAATAAATGAAACACACCGCCCTGTACAATATGCATGTGAAGCATAATGCAAAAATGGTTGAGTTTGCCGGATATGAAATGCCGGTTCAATACCACAGTATCCGTGAAGAACATCGAAAAGTACGTGAAAGTGTTGGCGTTTTTGATGTATCACATATGGGTGAGATCGAGATCCGTGGTGAGAAAGCGCTGGAGATGGTACAGAAAATTACGATTAATGACGCGGCGGTATTAGAAGCAGGACAGGTACAATACAGTGCGATGTGTTATCGTGATGGTGGAATTGTTGATGATCTGCTTGTGTATCGATTTCCTGATTATTTTCTACTGGTGGTTAATGCTTCCAACAAAGAAAAAGATCTGGATTGGATTCTTGAGAACCGGTTGAATGGTTGTGAAATAAAAGACATCAGTGATGGGATAACACAAATTGCCGTACAAGGGAAAAATGCAAAAGCGACATTACAAAAATTAACCGATAAAGATTTAAATGCGATACGGTATTACTGGTTTACAGAGGGAAATCTGGCTGGTGCACCCATGATTATATCATGTACCGGTTATACCGGCGAACCGGGATTTGAATTGTACCTGGAGAATAAATACGCGGAATCAGTTTGGACGGATGTGATGGATGCCGGTAAAGAATTTGGCATTGAACCCATCGGCCTTGGCGCCAGAGATTCCCTGCGTCTGGAAAAAAAGATGTGTCTGTATGGTAATGATATCGATGCCACAACAAATCCACTGGAGGCCGGACTGGGCTGGATTACAAATCTGGATAAAGGAGATTTTAATGGCAGGGCTGTTCTGGTAAAGGTAAAAGAAGAGGGCCTAAGCCGCCGCCTGGTTGCCTTTGTCCTGAATGACAGTGGTTTTCCCAGAAAGGGATACGAGATTTATAAGGATAGTGAAAATATTGGCCAGGTTACCAGTGGTACAGTATCTCCCATACTCGAAAAAGGCATCGGACTTGGTTACGTAAAGAAAGAATTCAGTAAGTCCGGTACATCCATTCAGATTATGATCAGAAATAAATTTCTTGCTGCTGAAATTATCAAACCGCCCTTTGTTTAGCTTGAATCATTCATAGCGCAGCCTTCTGCTGCAATCAAATTATTTGAGTATCACGAAGAACACGAAGCGGATCCCTCGACCTTTCGGTCTTCAGGACAGGCTTCAATCACGAAGAAAAAATATAATATTTTATTCGTTGCGACTGCGTCTCTGCGTGATAAAAAATATTTTCAGTTACTAAAGTTTTCGCCAAAATAACAAAGTTTTTGGTTATAATAGCATAACGCAGTCCAATGCTGCAATTATTTGAATTTGTCTTGTCAACCATATTTTTGTAAATTATATAGTTACATAAATATAGAAAAAATAGTTATTAACAATGAAAAAAAAGCGTAAAACAACCCCCAAAAATTATACGCGCGAAGCAGTGGGAATTATTTTCATCGGCCTGGGTGTTATTCTCATGCTGGCAATTCTATCCTATGACCGTCAGGACAATCCGAATCTAGAAATTGCCAATAATTCGATTCAGATTAAAAACTGGCTCGGACCTCTGGGCGCAGCAATAGCAGATCCGTTTATGAATTACACCCTGGGTTATCCAATTCTGGTACTGCCGTTGATTATTATTATTGCCGCATTTCAAACATACCGTGGCAACAGTTACACCACTTATCTTAACCGTACTTTGATGATGCTGACCTGGGCAATAATCCTTTCTGTATTGCTGGCTTTTCCCGAATCGTTTAATACGATGGGCAATATGAGTGAGTATTATCCCAGTGGTTTAATTGGCGGATTTGTCGCATCCAATCTTGTGATTTATTTAGGAAAATTTGGTTCAGTCTTGATCATGCTGATCGTCGTTCTTGCCATGTTGGTAGTTACATTGCGTCTTGAACCGGGTAGTATTTTAGAAGTATTTGGCAATACATTTAAAGATATCGGTAAAAAAATTCAAGAAATATTGCACCGGTTAGAACAGAGACGAATTGAGCACCGCAAGGAGAAAATTCGTAAACAAAAGCTAAAGCAATCGGGACGTGAAGTACCGGTTGAGATAAAGACAACAATGGATACACGTCCGGCCGCATCTCTACCGCAACGCCTGAAAACAGCGATTACGGAACCTGAGCCGCAGGAAAAACCACCTCCCGTGAGAGAAAAACCGACAATTAAAACCACACTTGATGATATATTAGAACATGTGGAAGGCGGACAGATTGATACGGCATCAATAAAGAAGATTGCAGAATTCCAAAAGTCTGAGAAACCGGGTATACCTGGTTCTGTAGAATCTTCGGATGAAGATCTTGAGTTCGAAGTTCAGGAAGAAGCCAAAGTTGAAGAAGTTGATTATGACAGTCTGGTCAGGGAAAGCATCGCCAGATATCAATTTCCTTCCGTTGATTACCTGGTAGCACCCCCCATTGAAGAAACATCCGTTTCCCATGAGGAACTTAAAGCTAATGCTGAGCTCCTGGAGGCGAAACTATTGGATTTCGGTCTGGCGGCTAAGGTGATCCGTGTTACTGCCGGGCCGGTGATCACTTTATATGAGTTACAACCGGCACCCGGTGTAAAAGTGAGCCAGATTGTCGCCCTGGCAAATGATGTCGCCCTGGCTATGGAAGCTAAGGGCATCCGGATAGTGGCCCCTATTCCGGGTAAGGCCGCAATCGGTATCGAAATTCCCAACCGGAAGCCGCAAACTGTCTACCTGAAACCCATGATCATGTCCAAAAAATTTGCCGGGACAAATCATATTTTGCCTTTGGCTCTGGGTAAAACAATTAATGGCGAAGTATATACTGCGGATCTGACCAAAATGCCACATCTTCTGATAGCCGGTTCAACCGGTTCGGGGAAAAGTGTCGGTATAAACACAATTATTGCGTCCATTCTGTATAAAGTTGATCCGGGCAAAGTGAAATTTGTCATGATTGATCCCAAAAAGATAGAGTTATCACTTTATCGCACGTTGAGTGAACATTACCTGGCGTGGCGCACGGATCTTGATGAAGAGGTGATTACCAAACCGGTCAATGCGGTGAGTATACTCAATACTCTGGGTATGGAAATGGAATTACGATATGATAAACTGGCGCATCTTGGTGTCAGAAATATTGAAGATTATAACGAACGGGTACGGCAGGGTGGTCCAAGAATAAAAGAAGAAAAATTGCAACAATTGCCATACATCATTGTTATCATAGATGAGCTGGCAGATTTAATGCTCATGGCTGCAAAAGAGGTGGAACCGCCGATCGCCCGTTTGACACAGATGGCAAGAGCTGTGGGTATCCATCTGATTCTTGCCACACAACGCCCATCGGTCGATGTGTTGACGGGTGTTATTAAAGCGAATTTTCCGGCCCGTATTGCATATATGGTCACCACACGTCCCGATTCAAAAACAATTCTTGATATGAACGGGGCTGAGCAATTACTGGGAAACGGGGATATGCTCTATCAACCACCGGGAGAACCACGTCCTATACGGTTACAGAATCCCCTGATTACCACGAAAGAAGTGGATGCTTTGATCGGGCATATCAGGAAACAGCCCAAGTTTCCACATTATAGTTTGCCACAGCCGCCTGACACCAAGGGTGGAACTTTCGATCCCTTCAACAGTTCAGGAAATGATGAACTATACGAAGATGCAAAAAGAATTGTCGTACAGCACCAGCAGGGATCCATTTCTCTGCTTCAGCGCAGATTAAAAATTGGTTATTCGCGAGCGGCCAGGTTGATCGATGAAATGGAAGAGGAAGGTATTGTTGGACCGCCCGACGGCAGCAAACCGCGTCAGGTCCATTATTTACCGGAAGACCTGTAGGGACACATTTATGTGTCCCGTATTTTAGCCTGGATTATTCATGAATAGTATCCGTAAATGAGTTAAAATCAATTAAAACAGAAGATTATGTCTCCCCCGGCCCTCCGGGCCGGGGGAGACATAAAGACCATCCTATGGCTTTGAATCAGATTTATGAATAGATCAAGTTAGTCATATCGATTTAAAAAGGACAACAATATAATGATAAAAAAATTAATTATATTCAGCGCAATCATGTCTCAGGTTTTTGCCGCGGATGTAACGAAGATCATTGAAGAAATTCAGGACAAATATGAAGATATTGAATATCTGTCTGCCGAATTTGTTCAGACTGAAAAGTATAAATTAACCGGATCTCAGAGTGAAACCCGCGGGAAAATTTTTATCAAAGATGGAATTCAATACCGTTTGGAAACCGAAGATCAAAGTGTTGCTACGGATGGCGAGACGGTCTGGACATATTCCAAATTCAATAATCAGGTGCTGATTGACCGGGTAAAAGAAGGGGATGGCTCATTATTACCAAGAGATTTGCTGTTTAAATATCCAAATGACTATTTGGCTTCATTACTTGATCAGGTTGAAATTAGCGGGCTCGATTATTATGTGATAAAACTTGATCCTAAGGAAGGTGTCTACGGATTTATTAAAACAATGAAAATTTGGGTGGATGAAGATGATTATATTATTCATAAAATAGAATATATGGATTTTAATGACAATGTCTCCATCTTTGAGATACAAAAAGTGGATATCGAAAAGAAATTGCCGGACGGTTTGTTTAAGTTCAGAATTAAAGAAGGTATGGAAGTTGTCGATTTAAGGATATAATCAAGGGAATAGCAAGCAACTATGACAGATCTGCACTCACATTTTCTCCCCGGTATTGACGATGGCGCTGAAGATATGGATATTACGCTGGAAATGCTGCGTCAGGCCGAAAATCTTGGATTCAAAAGATTACTTGCCACGCCGCATATCAACGAAAATACAACACCCGAAATATTAGTACAGATACAAAAAACTTTTCAGCTGGTAATTACAGAAAAAAATAGTGCCGGAATTCATCTTGAGTTAGGATTGGCCGGGGAAATTTATTTTGACAGTCATCTTTTAAGTTGGTTGGATTACAACTCCCTTAAAATCGGTTTACGGAAAAAATATATAATTTTTGAACTGCCCATCCAGGGGTTGCCAATTAATATAGAAGATATGATTTTCAAACTTGGACTCAAAGGTGTTATTCCAATTTTGGCACATCCGGAGCGGAATATCTATATTCAGCAAAACCCCGGCCGGCTGAGTAAATGGTTAAGACTGGGTTGCATCATGCAGATGAATGCCGGAAGTATCACCGGTGATTTCGGATCTGCGATAAAGGGACTGGCCTGGCAATTATTGCGCAAACAACAAATTCAATTAGTCTGTTCCGATGCCCACAATACAGGGCGCAGAAGTTATGGTTTACAGATCCGGGCATACCGGATGATAATGGAGCAATTTGGGGAAGATTTTGCCACGAGTCTGTTTAAAAGTAATCCGGAGAAAATCTGGAATGGTCATGAAATTGTTCTCCCGGTGCTACCCGGAGAAGACATGAAAATTCCCATACATGAAAAATTCATCCGCAGAGTAAAATCCGGCCTTAAACGCCCGATATTGTATTGAGTTGATAACCCACCCCCTCTTTCCCCCTCCCTAAACGCATTTAGGGAGGGGGATTATCCCAAAGGGATGGCTTCGCCAAAGGGGGAGGGTCAGTAGTTTGCAGTATTATGCTGCGCGATGCTATTTTTGCTAAAAACTTTGTTATTTCCAATGGATCGCCGGGGCGATTAGTAAAAATTTTGCTGACATGAATATTTTATTAGCCACAAAGTCACTAAGACACAAAGTTAAAAAATTAATGATTTCAAAAGAGTATCTATTTTTAAACAAATCAAATTTACATCTTATATTTAAAGATTATTAGTTCCTTTTTTCTTAGTGTCTTTGAGTCTTAGTGGCAAATCTATTAAATTAATCAAGAAAAAAAAGGAGTCTGGTTTTGTTTGAAGAAGAACTGGAAGAGGAACGCCAATTAACTCTTCAGGATTATCTGCGCATACTGTATCGTGGTCGCTGGCTGATCATAATTGTTTTTGTATTAACCATGCTGGTGACTACGTATATTACATTTACAACACTTCCGGTATATCAGGCCAGTGCCACTGTTCTGATCGAAGCCGGCGGTTCAATGGAGCGTAAAATCTTTGAAGCGGATCCATTTGGCGGACAAACTACTTTAATTACAAATCAGCTCGAAATTTTAAAGAGCCGGAATCTGGCAGAGAGAACTATTCGTTCGCTGGAGGCTGCTCCGGAAAAAGATTCACTGCTCATATTTCAACCGGATGAGGATGGCCACCGGAATACATTCCGCCAGATAGTGCGCTGGTTAAGAAACAGTATGGAAGTAGAACATCGGAAGGATACCGATGTCATTGAGATTAGATTTAGCGCACAGACACCGTTTGAAGCCGCATTTATAACAAACCAGATCGCGCAAGATTACAGGATCATCAATGCAGAAAAATCACAGGGGGAAGTTTTTGAATTAAGAGAATTTCTTGAGGAACAGCTGGTCCTTAAGGAGGGTGAACTACGGAATGCCGAAGAAGAATTGCGTAAATATCAGGAAGAAAAAAAGGTAGCCAGCATGGATAATGAAACTGCAGAGCTGGTCACGCGCGTATCCAATGCGGAATCGATGCTGGAACAGGCTAAAATTGACCTGGAAGGAGCCCAGCAAAGGAAAAAAAGTATAGAATATCAATTAGAAGAGCGTAAAGCCAGCCTGGGGGATGATCTGGGCGGCACATCCACCCCATATATCTTATCTCTTCAGAATCAGTTGGGTGAAGCCGTGGCCGAACGAACCAGGTTTGTGGTGGCTATTGAATCACAGACTCAAAATCCGAACCGGGTAAACTTTCAAAATCAGGTGAAGTCCTATGATGATAAAATTGCCGCCCTGCGACAAAAACTGGAAGAGGAATCACAGAAATTGAAATCATCGGACATGGTCACGGACGCATTTGGACTTTCACAGGAACTCATTACCGGATTATTACATGTAGACACGGAAATAAAATCTCTGGAATCTAAAATTATTGCACTTCGTGAAGTCGTTTCCGAATATGATAAGGAACTTGAAGGTTTGCCGAAGACGATAATCGATCTGGCCAGATTAGAGAGAGATAAGACGGTTAAAGAACAAACCTATCTCCTGATGACTCAGAAACTTGAGGAAACTAAAATCACCCAGGCCGGAAAAGCCGGAAATGTTAGCCTGCTTGATAAGGCCCTTGAACCGGAGGAGCCGTTAAAGCCAAAGAAAAAATTGAATTTAATGCTGGGAGTATTAATTGGTCTCGGATTGGGCATTGGTCTTGCATTTGTCCGTGAGTATTTTGATAATACGGTTCAGCGGGTTGAAGAAATTGAGCGACTTGGCTATAATTTACTGGGCACAATCCCAAAAATTAAGCTGGAAAAGAAGGACAAAGATGCAGTAGGTGATGCCGGGGATGATGAAGATATGGAGGGCAAGCAGATTGAGTCGCGTCTGGTTACCCACCTGGATCCAAAATCACCGGTTTCCGAATCATACCGTACCGTGCGGACCAATCTGAAGTTTACCGTCCGGTTGGATAAGCCTCTGCAAACCATCATGGTCACCAGTGCCGGACCAAAAGAAGGGAAATCAACCACCATAGCCAATCTGGCAATTACCGTGGCGCAACTGGGTCGTGCCAGAGTAGTACTGGTTGATTCCGATTTACGCCGACCGGTTATGCACTCCATTTTTGGTCTTGAAAAAGAAAATGGTTTAACAAATCATATTGTTGATGATGTCCCGTATGAAAAAGTTCTGAAAAAATCACCGGTTGATAATTTAACAATCGTAACATGTGGTGTGTTACCTCCCAATCCATCAGAATTGCTGGGTTCGCAAAAAATGGAAGATTTTATTACCCGCTTAAAAGGTGATTTTGATATTGTATTATTCGACAGCCCACCGGTGATCGCGGTTACCGACGCTGCTGTTCTAAGTAACAAGGTAGATGCCGTATTTTTGGTTCTTTCGGCCGGACAAACCAACCGTGATGCATTGTACAGGACGAAATTATTACTTGAAAATGTAGATGCCAATGTGGTCGGCGGAATATTGAACAATGTTGAAATGGGTGGAAAATTTTCCGGTTCCTATCACTACTACTATCAAGAATACAGTGATAGTATAAGCTAGAAATAAAGAGTCTAACTGTAATTTCCTGATAAAGAAAAAAATATCATCACGTGTATTGTGCATTGCCGCACAATTTCTTTTCAAATATACTGATAATATTGCAACTAAAATGTGCATATTATTGCCACGGATTGTTTGGAGATATTGAAGTAAAGGCAAATAGGCACAGAGGTACAAAGTTAATTCCCCTCCTGGGAGGGGCTAGGGGTGGGTTAAAAAGTCCCTGAGCGAAACAAAATGACAAAGTTATCTCCCCTGATCCCGAAGGGACTCCTTCGGAGAAAAAGGGGGATTAAGGGGGTTGTTTTATATGCAAATAACAATATTTGGCAGTGGCTATGTCGGGCTGGTCGCCGGTGCGTGCTTTGCAGACATCGGTAATGATGTCATTTGTGTGGATGTGGATAAAAATAAAATTGACCGGTTAAAGCAGGGAAAAGTACCTATTTATGAGCCGGGTCTGGAAGATATCATCAAACGTAATTCAAAAGAAGAACGACTCTCATTTACAACTGATCAGGTATCCGCCATGCGGAATTCACAGGTGATATTTATAGCCGTCGGGACACCGCCGGATGAGGATGGGTCGGCAGACCTAAAACATGTCCTTGAAGTTGCTGAAACAATAGGTAAGCATATAAATAAGTTTACTGTGATTGTCAATAAAAGCACTGTACCGGTAGGTACGGCTGAAAAAGTAACTGCGGTAATCAAAAAGCATGCCAAATCTGAATTTGCAGTCGTGTCTAATCCTGAATTTTTAAAAGAAGGAGATGCCATCAGTGACTTTATGAAGCCGGAACGTGTGGTGATCGGTACATCAAATGAAGAAGCTGCAGATATTATGCGCACCTTATATTTGCCGTTTGTCAGAACCGGCAGTCCGATTATCGTAATGGATGAAAAAAGTGCTGAATTGACCAAATATGCAGCGAATTCGATTCTGGCAACAAAAATATCTTTTATGAATGAACTGGCAAATATATGTGATATTGTCGGTGCGGATATCGAATGGGTGCGTAAAGGAATCGGAACCGATGCCAGGATCGGACCACATTTTATATATCCCGGTACCGGATATGGGGGATCATGTTTTCCCAAAGATGTGAAGGCGATAATAAAGACGGCAAAAGATATTAATTTTGATTTTAAAATTCTAAAAGCAGTTGAAGATGTTAATGAGCGCCAGAAAACAATACTGTTTGATAAGATAAAATCATTTTTTAATAATGAACTTACCGGAAAAACATTTGCTATGTGGGGGCTTTCGTTCAAACCGCGAACCGACGATATGCGCGAAGCACCTGCCATAAATATGATCGACGTGCTGACTGCCGCCGGAGCAAAAATTAAGGCACATGACCCCGAGGCGATGGATGAAGCCAGGCATATATTCGGTGACAAAATCGGAGAGAATATAACCCTGTTTAAAAAGAGATACGATTGTCTTGAAAATGCGGATGCGCTGATAATAATGACAGAATGGAACCAATTCCGTGAACCGGATTTTCATCTGATCAAAGAATTATTGGCAACCCCGACAATATTTGACGGCCGCAATTTGTATCAACCACGCCGCATGCGGAAATTGGGCATAGACTATTTTTGTGTTGGCCGGGCTGCGGGGCAATCCAGTATCGAGAAATCAGTAACGATTTAAGAAAAAAGATAGTCCCTAAGCACCTTAGTCTCCGGGTCCCTGAGATATATTGGTGCAAAGTTATCTCCCCCTTGACAAATAAGGATTAAGGGGGTTGTTTTCTGAGGCATATAGGCACAAAGTGACAAAGTTTAAATGGATCATGACCATAAAAATAAAAGGCCAAAGGTTAAAGGCTCGGGGAACCAGAATCCAGGCTGACGAAAGTAAAATGTCGGGTGTTGAAAGATACCGAAGGACTCCAGCTCCCGTGTGGACTCCTTATGAAGAGAAGATTTTGATTTATTGCGCAGATGTATTTATGATTTTGAACTTTGGATTTTAGATTTTGGATTATTTATGGAGAGATGAAAATGGAATTACTGGAAAAGATTAAAAAGCATGATGCGGTTATTGGTGTGGTTGGCCTGGGATATGTCGGTCTGCCATTGCTAATGGAATTCGTCGAACAGGGATTTAAGACGATTGGATTTGATATCGATGATAAAAAAGTGGTAAAGCTGAACCAGGGCCAGTCATATATCAAACATATATCTCAAGACCGTATAGCAGAGGTTGTCCGGACAAAATTATTTGAGGCCACATCCGATTTCAAGCGGATCAAAGATGTTGATTGCATTTTGATTGCCGTGCCGACCCCACTTACAAAACACCGCGAACCGGATCTCAGTTATATCAGCGGCACCTCCGAAGCAATCGCACCGCATATAAAAAAAGGTCAGTTGATCATATTGGAAAGTTCCACCTATCCCGGTACGACCGAGGAAGTGATGAAGCCGATACTTGAAAAAAGTGGTTTGAAGGGTGATGTCGATTTTTGGATTGCTTTCTCACCGGAGCGTGAGGATCCGAATAACCCCAGTTTCAACACCCGGACAATTCCTAAGGTGGTTGGTGCCAATACCCATGAGGCACGCGAACTGGCAACAGCCCTGTATGATCAGGTGATAGTCCAATCTGTACCGGTTTCCAGCAGCCAAACAGCGGAAGCGACAAAATTACTCGAGAATATTTTTCGCAGTGTGAATATCGCTCTGGTGAATGAAATGAAAATAATTTTTGACAAGATGGGAATTGATGTCTGGGAAGTGATCAATGCGGCTAAAACAAAGCCGTTTGGGTTCATGCCTTTTTATCCCGGTCCGGGCCTCGGTGGACACTGTATTCCGATCGATCCCTTTTACCTTACATGGAAAGCACGTGAATTTGAAATGAATACCAGATTTATTGAACTGGCGGGTGAGATAAATACAAATATGCCATTCTGGGTGATTAGAAAAGTAATGGATGCACTGAATGACCGTTCTAAGAGTCTGAAGGGCTCTAAAGTTCTAGTCCTGGGTGTTGCCTATAAAAAAGATATCGATGACCCCCGGGAATCACCTTCATTTAAATTGATGGAAATATTACTGGAAGGTGGAGCCGAGGTGGATTATAATGATCCGCTGATACCAGAACTACCCAGTATGCGCATGTATGATATTCACCGGAAGAGTGTGGAACTGACAGAGGAGAATTTAAGCAATTACGATTGCGTATTGGTTTCGACTGATCACTCGGTATATGACTGGGAATTCATTGCTGAACATGCCAATCTTATCGTTGACACACGTAACGCTATGAGTAATGTGACCGGGCACCGGGAAAAAATTGTTAAAGCATGACTGATTTGTCAGTTCTCGTTCCCAAGTTGTACTTGGGAGCGCACAACTAAAAGATGTCCACGAATTACACGAATTTCCACGAAATAAAATAAATAATATTAAAATCCGTCCCGGCCCGTTTCACGGGTGAGAATCCGTTAGATCCGCGTGCCATTAAATCTCTCCGGTTCTGCGAGATAAAAAAAATCAGAATAGTATATACAATTCTTTTTACTTCTTGTGTTTCTCTTCATAAAATTATAAATTACACTCCAAATAGAGTGCAATTAGAGTAATATTGGAGTGTAGTCTTGTCGGAAAAGGTTACCTTAAAAATTCCACGCCCTTTGTATCTGAAATTGCAGGCGATGATGGCAGGTTCCGGTTTTAGTTCCGTGACCGAATATGTTGTGTTTATATTACGCCTCGTGATCACAGAAAAAAGGGAAAGCGGGGCAGATCTGTCTGTCCGGGAATTGCAAAAATTAAACGACAGACTGCAAAATTTGGGGAAATTTTAAAATGATTGACCTGCACACACACACCACGCATTCCGATGGGACTTTTAGTCCGGAGCAACTGATCCGGTTGGCGGTGGAGAATTCACTCAGTGCTGTGGCCATAACTGACCACGATACAGTGGATGCCATCTCTCCGGCCCTGGAAATGGCCGGGGATAAAAAACTGCGCTTAATTCCGGGTGTTGAGTTGAGTGTGGATGTAGATTTGCCGAAAAACGGGTATCTGCATATTCTGGGTTTGTTTATCGATTACGAAAATAAAAATCTCACTGACCGCCTGGATTATTTGCGCAGCAAAAGGATTGATCGTGTTTATACTATTCTGGAAAAGTTAAATGAGCTTGATTTTGAGTTGAGTACGGATGATTTGCATCTGGATGACACACAGGTCAGTATCGGCCGGCCGCATATTGCGCGCATTATGGTGAATCACGGTTATGTGACCTCGATCAGAGAGGCATTTGATCTTTATCTGAGCGACGGGAAACCGGCATTTGTTGATAAGGAGAGATTGGTGGTCAGAGAAGTCATTGAATTGATACATAGTGCCGGTGGGCTGGCATTAATAGCACATCCCTTTTCTCTTTCTTTCAACGAGTTTAAGGACTATGGCGAATATATTAAAGATTTGATTAAAAATGGTATGGATGGCATTGAGATATATTCATCATTTTATCCACCCGGGTTTGTAGAATATCTTGAGAAAATGGCAAAAGAGTTGAAGATATGCGTTTCCGGCGGCTCAGACTTCCATGGCGCAAATAAACCGGAAATTCAGATTGGTCGGGGGATAGGAAATCTGGATATACCTGACAGAATACTGGTGGATCTGGAAACTTTTAAAAATAGTGAAAAAGTAACAAAGAGACAGAGTCGATAAGTGTATTGCTTCATGGACTTAGGGACTTGGGTGCTGAGGGACATTTTAAATTTCGAATGATGAAGTAAAAAGTACTTTGTGCCTATGCGTCTGTTTATTCTGCTTTGTCACTGTTTTATCAAGTTGTGAAGCATTATAATATTTTGATTAAATCTAATGTTTTTAGTAAATTAGATGAGTACAAAATGAAAAATAAAACGCCTTTTGGGTTGGTAGTTTTTCTGGATATAATATTGATTATTTTTCCATATTTTTCAGCTCATTCCTGCCGTTCTTTTAGTGCGTGGCGATAATAAGGGCAGGAATTATTATATGTAAGTGTCCCTGGTCTGCAGATCAAAAATTGATACTGTAAGTGACGGGGCGGAGCTATAAATAATCCAAAATCCAAAATCTAAAGAACTTCATTACTATATGTTCAAATATGATGAGTTTGATCTTGATAATTCCTATAATTTAGTTCACGAAAATAATAATAGATACAGGATCAATTTAAAAGACAGACTTCTAAATTTTGCAGTTGAAACACTTAAATTCATAGGTAAAATTCCTGATAGAAGTGAGTACAAAGTCATAAAGCATCAACTCTCTAAATCTGTAACTTCAATAGGTGCAAATTTTGAAGAAGCACAGTCGTCCGGAGACAAAGAGTTTATACATTAACTTAGAATAGCATTGCGTGAAGCCAATGAGACATATTATTGGTTTAAAATTTTAGATAAGCTGGATTTAGGAATAGTCGAGAAGAGAAAAAACCTGATTGCTGAATCAAAAGAAATAACCTTAATTTTTGGATCCCTAGTCTCGAAATTATATAAGAAGATGAATAAATTGTAATGATTTTGGACTTTGGATTTTGTCCGAAGGACCCCGTTTGGGGGACTTTGAATTTTGGATTATAGATTTTAAGGTCTTATTTATGCCCTGGTATGCCATCTATACACGTCCGCGTCATGAAAAGACGGTGAACGGTAAATTACTTGAGAAAGAATTTGACACCTATTTGCCACTGGTCAAACGGGTGAGCCAGTGGAAAGACCGTAAAAAGAAGATTGAAGAGCCGCTTTTTAAGAGTTATCTGTTTGTTTATTTTGAATATAAGTATCGTTTTGATGTATTGGAAACTACCGGGGTGGTCAAAATAATCAATTTTAACGGCAAACCGGCGGTGGTACCCGGTTGGCAGATTGATTCACTAAAGAAAATGATCGAATCGCCGGAAACAGTGCAAATCGAGCCCTATCTGAGACCCGGTGAACTGGTTGAAGTAATATCGGGTCCCATGCGCGGTATGAAAGGAACCGTGGTACACCGCAAAGGAAAATCTCGTATGGTGCTAACGATAGAAGGTGTCATGCAATCGGTGAGTGTTGATGTGGCTGAAGCAGATCTAAAAAAAATCCAAAATCCAAAATCCCCCAAACGGGGTCCTTCGGACAAAATCCAAAATCCAAAATCTAAAATTTAAAATCAAGAGAACTTCTTTCGCTATATGTTCAATTATGATGAGTTTGATCTTGATAATTCCTTAAATTTAGTTCACGAAAATAATACTAAATACAGGATCAATTTAAAAGACAGATTGCTAAATTTTGCAGTTGAAACACTTAAATTTATAGGTAAAATTCCTGATAAAAGCGAGTACAAAGTCATAAAGTACCAACTCTCTAAATCTGTAACTTCAATAGGAGCAAATTTTGAAGAGGCACAGTCGTCCGGAGATAAAGAATTTAGACCTAAACTTAGAGTAGCATTGCGTGAAGCTAATGAGACTTATTATTGGTTTAAAATTATAGATAAGTTGGATTTGGGAATAGTAGAGAAGAGAAAAAATCTTATTACAGAATCAAAAGAAATAACTTTAATTTTAGGATCCATAGTCTCGAAATTATATAAGAAGATGAATAAATAGTGACGATTTTGGACTTTGGATTAATCGGGGACGATATATGAAATTCAAAATAGCATTAGTGGGGTGTGGGCGGATTGCAAAAAATCATTTTGATGCGATACGTGAAGAAAAGCGATTTGAACTGGTTGCGGTGTGTGATATTGTCAAAGAGCGGGCGCAAACTGCCGGAAAAGAACATGGTGTGCCGCATTTTGCCAGGCTAAAAGAAATGCTGGATAAGGTGGAATGTGATATATTGGCGGTATGCACCCCCAGCGGTATACATCCGCAAAATGGTATCATGGCGGCCGAACATGGGATACATGTGTTGACCGAAAAACCAATGACCACCAGGCTCAAAGATGCCGATGATTTGATCCGGGTCTGTGACCGTAACCAGGTCCAGCTATTTGTCGTAAAGCAGAATCGTCTAAACACGACCATGCAATTACTGAAAAGTGCAATTGACAAAGGTCGTTTTGGCAAAATATATCAGGCGTCGGTGAACGTATTCTGGCAACGGCCGCAGGAATATTACGATATGGCAAAATGGCGTGGAACCTGGGAGTTTGACGGCGGCGCATTTATGAATCAGGCCAGTCATTATGTTGATGCGCTGGAATGGCTCATCGGGGAACCGGAATCTGTCATGGCGATGACCGCCACCATGGCCCGTAAGATTGAAACCGAAGACATGGGTGCTGCAATTGTAAAGTTCCGTAACGGCGTGATCGGAACGATAAATGTCTCCATGCTGGTATATCCGAAAAATTATGAAGGATCGATTACAATTTTAGGCGAGAAAGGCACAGTAAAGATTGGCGGTATTGCTGTGAATAAAATGGAGCAATGGGATTTCGAAGAATATGACGACGATGATAAAATAGTATTTGAGAGTAATTATACACCGCCAAATGTATATGGTTTTGGCCATTTAGCCTATTATACTAATGTGGCTGATGTGCTTGAGGGCAAGTGCACAGCTAATACCGATGGTCGCTCGGGTCGCAAGTCATTAGAATTAATCCTGGCGATATACAAATCCAGCCAGACCGGTAAAAAGATAGCGTTGCCGCTCTCGTTATAAAATAGAAATAGGTTAAAAGGATAAGAGGACAAAAGGCCAAAGGCTTTTCCCCCTTAAAAAGGTCGTTCACTTTCTGGATAATGCTGAATATCAATACATGATTATTGGTGGATTAGCGAATGGTCTTTATGGTCAATCCCGGCAAACATTTGACATTGATGTTAAAATTATCCTGTCTGATGAAAACTTACCTGAATTTTTGAATAACATATCTCATTCCGGAAAAGTGTTACCCGAGGATCCGATTCAGTTTGTCAAAGAGACGGGTGTTATTCCGGTTGACTTAAATGGTGTACGAATCGATTTTATTCCTGCTAATCCGGATTTTGAAAAAGAAGCGATTATACGCAGCGAATGCAGAGATATATATGGCATTAAGGCGCCGCTGACAACCGCCGAAGATCTTATTATTCAGAAATGTATTTCTGTCAGAGATCGGGACTGGATGGATATCAAGGGGGTTATTGCTACTCAAAATCGAAACTTGGATTGGGACTATTTATTAAAACATGTTAAAGATCTCTCAGAATTTTTATCAAATCCGGAGATTTTAACTAAAATCAATCTGTACAGAGATGAAATCGATATATAAAGAATACATAACAAAGCTAAATAGATTTAATCAGTGGGAAGCAGCATACGAGGCGAATAAAACTGAGCAGCAAAGAATATCTGAATTCTGTCATCTTTTTGATCTGGCAATGCAGATGCCGGCCGAAATAAAAGAGAAAGCGCATCATGAACATTTGGAAAGTTTGATTGAGGTGCAAAGGTGTTTGCGGGGATTTTATACTTGATCCTTTTTACCTCTTATCCTTTACAAATATTAGTTTGAACTTCATCGTGGATAATCCGTGGTAAATAAAAAAAAACGATCTATATCCCTGGTTGTCAATATTGCTAAAAGTTTTGCAGAAGCAGAACGATGGGATATTGAGCAGCAAATCAGGATGACGCCCAATGAACGGTTGGCGGTACTAAGGGTGTTGAAAGACAGAGTGTACGGTTTGGATACAAAGGATGTCCGGGAATGTCATCAGGATACGTAGCGGCAACGGGTTTTTCGCCGGATATTGTAGATTTCCTGGAAAATCTTAGTATAAACAGTGTTGAATATGTAATTGTAGGTGGATTAGCAGTCATATATTACGGACATGCACGTTTGACAGGTGATATTGACATCTTTTATAAAAATGATCCTGAAAATATAGATAATTTATATCAGGCGTTACTGGATTTTTGGGATGGAAATATTCCGGTTATTGAGTCAAAATCTGAATTAACACAACCGGGTATGGTTTTCCAATTTGGAATTCCACCCAATCGTATTGATTTGCTCAACCGGATTGAATCTGTTTCATTTGAGGAGGCGGCATTAAATAAAGAAATTGTGGAACTAAGAGCACCGGATAAGCACTTTAGTATTCATTATATTGGCATAGATGCATTGATTATTAATAAGCGAGCGGTTGGCAGACCCCGGGATTTAGAAGATTTAAAATATTTACAGGCACAAAAGGGAATAATCCAAAGTCCCCCAAACGGGGTCCTTCGGACAAAATCTAAAATCTAAAATCATAACTTTGTCACTTTGTCTCTATTATACTTCGTCTTTTCCTTTTTTTTAATTTGTGGACTAAATGATAACAATTGAAGAACCCATCGCATTAAAGCAATTACTGCAAAAGGTGCAGTCCGGATTCAGCGATCTGATTAAGATTGTTGTCGATACAGAAAAAGAAATCATTGCTGCTGATGCAGAACTGCATGCCGATCTTGAAGAATTACTCCTTTCCGATGGATCATCACAGGAATATTTGTGGGGTGCGAATCTATACCCAGCGAAAACCGGAGCAGATTTCATTGAATATACAGCATTTATCAATATCCGTCCTGCACTGAATAACCGTTCGATGGAAATTGAGGATGATGATATTCGAAAAAAAATCAAAGATATTGTTAATAAACTGATTTCAGTTTAAATGTATCCACTCCTTCAGCATAAAAATCTTACCCTGGACAAATGGTCCCGTTATCCTAAAGCGCAGCAGGTGGTGATGATTGCCAACGAGTTGAACCGGGCCAATAACTGGATCGCTAAAGAAGCGATAGGGGAGGTTAATAGTTGCTATGAGCGGGCATTGGAGCTGACCGATTTAACCACGGCGGACAGCAAATGGCAGGGAAATGCCAGGCGGGAAATGCGTCGTTTTCGCGAGGTGTTGGCAGCCCTTTATCTTGATCCCGGGAAAGATGCGGTTTTTAACACCCGGCTTTACCGCCTTCTCCTGCAGACCGTTCCCGATGCCTGGAATCTGCTCCATCCATAATGTTTGGAAAAGGCCATTAGGATAAAGGCCCAATGTCCAAGGTGCAAGGAACCAGGATCCAGACGCCAGGATTGTCATTCAGTAGGAATCCTCCCGGGTTGTTCAGTACACATATGACGGGAAGATCCCTGCCCTAACGGGATCCCGTTTGGGGAATATCGAATGTTGGTTTATGAATTTTGATTTTTTTTAACCGCCGCGCCAAAGGCGCCGTGCCCGCCGGTCGAAGATCCTGTGTTTCGGGGCAGGCGTGGGGCAGGCAAAAGACGCAAAGAATAATTCCTTTTTCATTTTAGATTCTTAAATTTACATTTTACCAAAGTCTGGAGCCTGAAGCCTATTAGCCGGGATAACCTTTGGCCTATTCAAAATGAACATAAAACACAAAAATAATCCAGATCTATCTTTACTGCCGCAAATATTTTCAGACTTTCCCGGTATTCTGGCAGTATATTTATTTGGTTCTACCGAAAGCAGAAAATTGCATTCTGAAAGTGATCTTGATCTGGCTGTTTTGCCGGCTGACAATACGGTGCGTAAAAATCGTATTGAAATATTGGCACGGTTAGCTGAAAAAGGATTTTGCAATGTGGATTTGCTATTTTTAGATACAGATGACATTGTTTTAAAATATGAAGCCGTACGCGCTAATTATATAATTTATCAAAGGAATGACTTTCAGCGTGGCACCTATTATTCCAAAATCATTCGCCAGTATCTGGATTTTCTGCCGTATTTAGAAGTTCAGCGAGCCGCCTATAAACGGAGAATAATTGATGGTAAAGCCTGAGGTTATCCGTAAGCGTCTGAATAAATTGGACGAATATCTGTCCATATTAAAGCAGATGAAGAAATATACGCGCCAGGAATTCATCTCGGATCCTGAACATTACGGCAGTGCTGAACGTTTTCTGCACCTTTCAATTGAATCACTTACAGATATCGCCAATCATATAATTGCCGATGAAGGTTTGGGAACGGTCAACTGGTATAGTGATATTCCTCAGATATTATTTAGCAAGGGTGTGATAAATGATGAACAAAAAGATAAATGGATTAAAATGATCGGTTTTCGCAATACGCTCATCCATGAATATATTGATGTAGATCTTAAAATTGTTTATGATATTTTACACAATAGACTTGAGGATATCGAGGAGATAAAAAAGAAATTAGCGGTCTATATGTGATATTTATATAGTAACAAATGTTTAAAAGGATCCAGGAACCAGGATCAAGGCTCAAGGACCTCCCGACACACACATTTTCATCCTGTCCGGCCGGAAGATAAACGTGATGCACTTTTTTTGCAAAAATTATTGGAAGCAAGAAAATAAAATGCCCGTATACAAATACAAGAATTTTAAAGAAGCTGATCAGGCGCTGTGGAATTTTAATCCGGATGAGGATTATTTCTATCAGATACATCAACTGTTCATTTTAACTGATAAGATTAATCCAACTAAGTGCCGGCCGGGAGTCTTAAAATATCACACGCTAGAGGAAGCTCAGGAGCATTGTCTGGATATGGAAATAAAGGCTGCCTTTGCTAAGTCGGTAAAAGCTAAGTAAAATTTCTACTAACCCGGATATATTCATTTAACGCAGAGACCGCAGATTTTTAATTCCTCACTTCCAAGGAGTCCCTGGGGAGGAGCTATTATGCCACAGATTGGCACTTTGCGTTCTATTATAAAACAATCGGGTGCTCAAAGATCAGAATTTGAAGTAGAATGAAAAAAACACTATCTATGGATAAAAACTATATTACCGAAGTAGCTGAATCCAAAGCAGAATATCATAGGCAACGGGCTAAAATGCCTTATGAAGAAAAAATAATCCCTTATTTCAAAAAGGGGTTTGTCCATTTGCCGTTGCACCAATACAGAATGTATAACCCAACACTAAAAAAATTGATCGAAGATAACAGAAATTTATTCTGGTCGGTTCGGAGAGAGGATCTGGACAAACTCTCCAGGGAAGCGGTGGTCGAAAAATTTCTTAATTATGCAAATATCAGGGAAATTAGAATGCTGATTGAAATCATCGGCATTCAGGAAGTTGCTCAGGTATTCTACCATCAGATTGGCAAAAAAAGAATCAATTATAATAAACGGACGATAAATTTTTTCAACCTCTATTTCAAAAGACATGCACAAGGAAATATTATCACCTGAACAAAAAACCTTAATTCCTGTTTTGCGTTCCTTTTCAGAACTCGGTTTTTTTCTGGTTGGGGGAACCGCCATCGCATTATTTCTGGCACACCGGCGTTCAATAGATTTTGATTTATTTATATGTAAACCATATAAAAAAGAAACGATCAGAAATAAATTGCTGGAGAAGGGATTACAGGTCCAGAGAACATTATATGAGGATGACGATCAATTAGATCTAATAATTGGCGATGTTAAAATTACCTATTTATTCTACCCGTATGAGGTAAAACCTTCTGTGGATTTCGAGAATATTATTTTCTTACCTTCTTTGTTGGATCTGGCTTCCATGAAGGCCTATGCATTGGGTAGAAGAGCAAAGTGGAAGGATTATGTTGATCTATATTTTATACTAAAAGGTCATACTACCTTGAATCAGTTGGCAGAGAATGCTGATCGTATATTTGGCGGTATGTTTAATGAGAAGCTCTTCCGGGAACAACTATCATATTTTGAGGATATTGATTATTCGGAAAAGATAGACT